>JAEUOM010000090.1 GCA_016788495.1 Accumulibacter sp.
CAACGCCGCAGATCGGTCGCGCAGTAGATTTATTCACAACCTCTGAGCATCCCAAGCCCGCGGATCGCGCGCAAGGTGTTCTACAAGAAACAAGCACCTGCGATTTTGTTTCTTGAGAGCCGGCCGGCGCCCGGCGTTGTCTGGGCGACGACCGCCGCCGTCGGCTGCGCCTGCGGAACAGCCGGGACAACGGCGAGAACGCGGCACGGCCGACTGCAGCCCTGCAGCGGAGAAAAGTCACGCTTGCGCTCCGGGCTGGCGACTAGAATGCCAGCTGCTGGACATGGAGAGTGAAGCGAATGAAAGTGCAGACAAAGGTGCAGAAGGCGGTCTTCCCGGTCGCCGGTCTCGGTACGCGGTTCCTGCCGGCAACCAAGGCCAGTCCGAAGGAAATGCTGGCCGTGGTGGACAAGCCCCTGATCCAGTATGCGGTCGAGGAGGCCTATGCCGCGGGGATCCGCGAGATGATCTTCGTCACCGGCCGCAACAAGCGGGCGATCGAAGACCACTTCGACACCGCCTATGAACTCGAGGCGGAACTGGCCAGTTCGGGCAAAGACGAACTGATGACGCTGGTCCATTCGATCAAGCCGGATGACATGGATTGCGTCTATATTCGCCAGCCACGCGCTCTGGGTCTCGGACACGCCGTGCTGTGCGCCGAGCGGTTGGTGCGCGGCGAGCCGTTTGCCGTGCTGCTGGCCGACGACCTGATGATCGGCGAGCCTCCGATCATGCAGCAGATGACCGAACTGTTCGCCCGCCGCCAGTGCAGCATCCTCGCCGTCCAGGAGGTTCCGCGGAGCCAGACCAACCGCTACGGCATCGTCAAGGGCCTGCCCGTGGCCGCCGACCTGGTCAACGTCGAGGGTCTGATCGAGAAGCCGCACCCCAGCGTCGCGCCGTCAAACCTGGCGGTTGCCGGCCGCTATGTGCTGACGCCGGCCGTTTTCGAGCAGATCCGCGCACAACCGCGGGGAACGGGCGGCGAGATTCAGCTCACCGACGGCATCGCCGCGCTGCTCGCCAGCGAAAGGGTGCTGGCCTTTCGTTACCACGGCCGACGCTACGACTGTGGCAGCAAGCTGGGACTGATGCAGGCCAGCGTCGTCCTCGGCGAAGCGCATCCCGAACTCGGTCGCGAGTTCTCGGCCTGGTTGAAGGACCGCCAGAAGCTCGCGCAGACGCTGGCCGGCTAGGGCTCAGCGGCGGCCACAGCCGCCGGGTGGCGCGAAAGGCGCCGCCACCCCTGCCGACACGGCGCCCACCGACGGCAGGCCGCAAGTGCCCCGACGGTCAGCGCGCCGGCGAAGTCCGTTCGGGCGCCGACGGGCGGCGCCCACCGCCCCGGGAGTCTTCGCGCAGCGTCGTCCCGTGCTATAGTTGCGGCCCATCTGGCAGGAGACGACCCCTTTTGGTGCTGCGCTTCGATGTTCTCATAATCGGCAGTGGACTCGCCGGACAGGCTGCGGCGCTGCGGCTGGCGGCGACACGACGGGTGGCCCTGATCAGCAAGCGGACACTCGAGGACAGCGCGTCGAGCTGGGCACAGGGCGGGATAGCCGCCGTCCTTGACAACCGCGACTCAATCGAAGCGCACATTCGCGATACGATCACCGCCGGCGCCGACCTGAATGACCGCCGCGCCACGCGCTTCGTGATCGAGAACGGGCGACGCGCCGTGGACTGGCTGATCGACCAGGGGGTGCCCTTCACCCGTGACGAGGGCGGCTACCACCTGGCGCGCGAGGGCGGACACAGCGCTCGCCGGGTCATCCACGTCGCCGACGCGACCGGCCTCGCGGTGCAGACTACCCTGACCGGCAAGGTTCGCCAGCAGCCCAACATCAGCGTTTTCGAGAACCACATCGCGATCGACCTGATCACCGGTGCCAAGCTCGGACTCGGCGACCAGCGCTGCTACGGCGCCTATGTGCTGGACAGCGGCAGCGGCGAGGTGCTGACGATCGGCGCCAGCAACACGCTGATCGCTGCCGGCGGTGCCGGCAAGGTCTACCTGTACACGACCAACCCCGACACCTCGACCGGTGACGGCATCGCGATGGCGTGGCGCGCCGGCTGCCGGGTCGCCAACATGGAGTTCATCCAGTTCCATCCGACCTGCCTCTACCACCCGCAGGCCAAGTCCTTCTTGATATCGGAAGCGGTCCGCGGCGAAGGGGGCAGGCTGCTGCTGCCCGATGGCAGCCGTTTCATGCCTTGGCACGATGCGCGCGGCGAACTGGCGCCGCGCGACGTGGTGGCACGCGCGATCGACTTCGAGATGAAGAAGCGCGGCCTCGACTGCGTCTATCTCGACATCTCGCACAAGCCGGCGGCGTTTCTCGCCGAGCACTTCCCGAACATTCTCGCCCGCTGCCTCGACCTCGGCATCGACATCACACGAGCGCCGATTCCGGTCGTTCCGGCGGCACACTATACCTGCGGCGGCGTCGTCAGCGACCTGCACGCCCGCACCAACATCGCCGGCCTCTACGTCGCCGGCGAGGCCTCGTGCACCGGCCTGCACGGCGCCAACCGGCTGGCCAGCAATTCGCTCCTCGAATGCCTTGTCTTCGCCGAGGCGGCAGCAACGGACATTCTCCGGCAGCCTGCCGGCGATCTGCCGTCGCTGCCCGAATGGGACGCCAGCCGCGTCAGTGATCCCGACGAGGAAATCGTCATCGCGCACAACTGGGACGAACTGCGGCGTTTCATGTGGGACTACGTCGGCATCGTCCGCACGACCAAGCGCCTGCAGCGGGCGCAGAACCGCATCCGCCTGCTGAACCGCGAGATCGATGACTTCTACTCGCATTTCCGGGTCAGCCACGACCTCATTGAACTGCGCAACCTCGTCGTGACCGCCGAGCTCATCGTCCGCTGCGCCTTGCGCCGCCACGAAAGCCGTGGTCTGCATTTCAGTCGCAACTACCCACAGACGCTGCCGCGAGCGACGAACACCGTGATCAGGCGGCGCGCCCCGGGCGATCGCGCGCCCTGAGCCGCCGGTTGCGCCGCCGGTTTACGGCCCCTTCGTCGCGCGCCGACTGCCGCCCGCCAGCTCGGCATCGGCCCGCCAGCGCAGCCACAGCCGCAGGAGTCGGAACTGGTCGGCGGACAGGCTGTCGGGCAGCAGGGTGAGACTGCGTCTCCGCGCCTGATCATCGCGCACGCGCAGGACGACAAGGCGGCCGAAGACGGTCGTTTCCGGCTGCACCTGGCAGGCGACGACTGCTCCGCCCGCGTGCCGCAGCGCAAGTTCGCCACGCGCGCCGAGGCGAATGCCGACGAACGGGCTCGGGCGCAGACAATTCCAGGCCGAAATCGCCAGCGGCAGCAGCAACAGGCTGCGCGCGAGCAACGGCCATGGCAGCAGCCAAACGCTACCGGCCGCCAGCAGGTGCAGCAGGATCGTCAGCCCAGCCAGCCAGCGCGAGCGCTGCAGTGCCAGATCAAGCGGGAACTGCACCTCCTGCTCGAGCGGCGCCGGCTCGCGCAGCGCGCTAGATGCGCCTGAAGGCGACGGTGGCGTTGGTGCCGCCGAAGCCGAAGGAATTGGAGATGCCAACCTCGATGTCCAGTTGCCGTGCTTCGTTGGCACAGTAGTCGAGATCGCAGGACTCGTCCTGATTGAAGATGTTGATCGTCGGTGGCGAGATCTGGTGATGGATCGCCAGCACCGTAAACAACGCCTCGATGCCGCCGGCAGCGCCGAGCAGATGACCGGTCATCGACTTCGTCGAATTGACCACCAGCCGGTAAGCGTGCTCGCCGAAAGCACGCTTGACCGCCGTCGTCTCGGCCTTGTCACCGAGCGGTGTCGATGTGCCGTGGGCATTGACGTACTGCACCTGATCGAGATTGAGGCCGGCATTGCGCAGCGCATTGAGCATGCAGCGTGCCGCGCCTTCGCCATCCTCGCAGGGCGCGGTCATGTGATAGGCGTCGGCGCTCATGCCGAAACCCACCAGTTCGCAATAGATGCGCGCACCACGCGCCCTGGCGTGCTCGTACTCCTCGAGCACGACGACGCCGGCCCCCTCGGCCAGGACGAAACCGTCGCGATCCCGGTCCCACGGACGGCTGGCCGTCTGCGGATCGTCGTTGCGCGTCGACAATGCGCGCGGGGCGCAGAAGCCGCCGAGGCCGATGTTCGAGACGCAGCCTTCGGCGCCGCCGGCGATCATGATGTCGGCGTCGCCATACTCGATCAGGCGGCCGGCGTCGCCGATGCTGTGCGTGCCGGTGGCACAGGCACTGACCAGCGACAGGTTCGGGCCCTTGTAGCCGTAGAGGATCGACAGGTTGCCCGAGATCATGTTGATGATCGAACCCGGAACGAAGAACGGTGAGATCTTGCGCACACCACCGCCGGCGAAATCCTCACAGGTCTTCTCAATCACCGGCAGCCCGCCAATCCCCGAGCCGATCGACACCCCCACGCGCTCCGGCGCCACCTGCGCATCCTCGAGCCCGGCATCGCGTACGGCCTGGATGCCGGCCGCCATGCCGTAATGGATGAAGACATCCATCCGCCGCGCATCCTTCAACGGCAGGTACTGGCCGATGTCGAAGCCACGGACCTCGCCGGCGATCTGCACCGGAAAGGCGGATGCATCGAAGCGGGCAATGCGGTCGATTCCCGAACGGCCTGCCACCACATTCTGCCAAGCTTCGGCAACGGTATTTCCGACTGGCGAGACGATTCCGAGGCCAGTAACGACGACTCTGCGACGTGCCACCTTGAACTCCGACGATCAGGACATGCGGCGACGGGACGATCCCGACTGCCGATCACTCCCCGCCAGACCAGGCCGCATCATCGGTCGATCTGCGCGGGGGCTGGACAGACGCTTATTTCTTGTGAGCGGTCACGTAGTCGATGGCCTGCTGCACCGTCGTGATCTTCTCGGCCTCGTCGTCCGGGATCTCGCACTCGAACTCCTCCTCCAGCGCCATCACCAGTTCCACCGTGTCAAGCGAATCGGCACCCAGATCGTCCACGAACGAGGACTCGTTCTTGATGTCCGCTTCGTTGACTCCGAGTTGCTCGGCGACGATTTTCTTGACACGCTGCTCGATATTTTCCATCTAAGTGGTTCCTTCACAAGGTTCAAACAGGAAAAAGCGGGCCATTCTAACAAAATGACCACAACTTACCAACGATTGCAGCCGACAGGCGCCGGCCCCGGCGGCCGCCGCCATCAGTCCATGAACATGCCGCCATTGACGTGGATCGTCGCGCCGGTGATGTAGGCCGCACCAGCAGAAGCAAGGAAGGCAACCGCCGCGGCCACGTCTGCCGGAGCACCCAGGCGCCCGAGCGGAATCCCGGCCAGCATGGCCTCCCTCTGTTTCTCGTCGAGCGCCCGCGTCATGTCGGTATCGATGAAGCCCGGGGCCACACAGTTGACCGTGATGTTGCGGCTACCCAGTTCTCGTGCGAGCGCCCGGCTCATTCCGCTGACCCCGGCCTTGGCGGCGCAGTAGTTGGCCTGCCCTGGGTTGCCCGCGTGACCGACAACCGAGGTGACGTTGATGATGCGGCCGTAACGCGCCTTCATCATGCCACGAATGACCGCCCGCGAGAGGCGAAACACGGCCTTGAGGTCGGTATCGACGACACAGTCCCAATCATCGTCCTTCAAACGCATCGCCAGATTGTCACGCGTGACGCCGGCGTTATTCACCAGCACCGATGGTGCGCCATGATTCTTCTCGATGTGGCCGATCAGGGCATCGATCTGCGCCGCATCGCGCACCTCGAGAACCCGGCCCTCTCCCTTGCCGCCCGCCTCGACGAGAAAGGCGGAGATCGTCGCCGCGCCCTCGGCACTGGTTGCCGTGCCGACGACCGTCGCACCGAGGCTGGCCAGTTGCAGGGCGATGGCACGGCCGATGCCGCGCGAGGCACCGGTGACGAGGGCAATCTGTCCATCGAGCATGTCGTCTACTCCAGGCTGCTGAGGGCGCTGTCGAGCGACGCCAGATCGGCCAGTGCAACGCTCGCGAGGCCGTCGGCGCAGCGCTTGGTCAAGCCGGCGAGCACCTTGCCCGGCCCGCATTCGGCGACGGTCGTGATGCCCATCTCCGCCATCCGGCGGATCGTTTCGACCCAGCGCACCGGCGAATGCGCCTGTCGCACCAGCGCCTCCCTGATTCGCGCCGGCTCCGTTTCGACGGCGACGTCGACGTTGTTGATCACCGGCAGCCGCGGCGCCTGCAGGCTGAGCTCACCGAGGCGGGTCGCCAGCCGGGCAGCAGCCGGTCGCATCAGCGAGGAATGGAACGGCGCCGAAACGGGCAGCAGCACGGCGCGCTTCGCGCCCAACGCCTTGGCCGCCTCGCAGGCACGTTCGACGGCCACCTTGCTGCCGGCGATGACCGTCTGCCCGGGCCCGTTGAAATTCACCGGCTCGACGACCTCAGCGGACCCAGCCGCCGCCTGACCCTGCCGGCAGGCTGCGACGATCTTCTCGTCGTCGAGGCCGAGGATCGCCGCCATGCCGCCGGCCCCAGCCGGAACGGCCTCCTGCATCGCCGTCGCGCGCAGCCGAACGAGCGGCACGGCATCGGCAAAAGGAATGACGCCGGCAGCCACCAGAGCCGAGTACTCACCCAGGCTGTGCCCCGCCACCGCCGCCGGCAACCGGCCACCTCGGTCGAGCCAGAGGCGATAGACGGCAATGCCCGCGGTCAACATCAGCGGCTGCGTGTTGACCGTCTGCGCGAGGGCCTCGGCGGGTCCGGCGGCCAGCAGGCCCCAGAGATCCTCGCCCAGTGCGGTCGAAGCCTCGTCAAAAGTGGCACGGACGACCGCCGAGTCGCCATAGGCGGACATCATTCCGACCGACTGCGATCCCTGCCCCGGAAATACCAATGCAAAGGCCATCCTGCCTCCCCCTATCCCTGGTTCATAGCTGCAACAACACCGCGCCCCAGGTGAAACCGCCGCCGACGCCCTCGAGCATCACCCGCTGGCCGCTGCGGATGCGCCCGTCGCGCAGGCCCTCATCGAGAGCCAGTGGCACCGACGCCGCCGAGGTGTTGCCATGCCGGTCGACGGTGACGATCACCTTGTCCATCGGCATCTTCATCCTCTTGGCCGTCGCCTCGAGTATGCGCACGTTGGCCTGGTGCGGAATCAGCCAGTCGATGGCTGAAGGCGGCAGGCCCGCAGCCGCACAGCACTCCTCGGCCACTTCGGCGAGAACGCGGACGGCAAACTTGAACACTGCCTGCCCGTCCATGCGCAGGAAGGGATCGCCGATGACCAGGCCGCCGCAGATGCTGCCGGGAACCGCCAGGATATCGTGATGGGCGCCGTCGGCATGCAGAGCGGTTGCCAGGATCCCGGGTTGCTCCGCGGCTTCGAGAACGACGGCACCGGCACCGTCACCGAACAGCACGCAGGTACCGCGGTCGGACCAGTCGAGGATGCGCGAGAAGACCTCGGCGCCGACGACCAGCGCCCGCCGGTGACTGCCCGAGCGGATGAACTTCTCGGCGATCGTCAACGCATAGACAAAACCGCTGCAGACGGCCTGCACGTCGAATGCCGTCGCCGTCCGGTTGCCGAGCTTGCATTGCAGCAGACAGGCGGTACTGGGGAAAATGAAGTCCGGTGTCGAGGTGGCAACGATGATCAGGTCGAGGTCGGCCGCCGTCAGCCCCGCTGCCTGCAGCGCCCGCTGGCTCGCCTCGAAGCCGAGGTCGCTCGCCGTCTGTCCGTTCTCGGCCAGATGGCGGAAGCGAATCCCGGTGCGACTGCTGATCCAGTCATCGTTCGTTTCGATCCCTCGGCGCGCAAGATCGCCGTTGCTGACCGCCGGCCCTGGCAGGAAGCTGCCAACCCCTGTGATGCGGGAGAACATGCTATGCGGTCTCCTGGAGTGGTCGTTGTGGCGCCATCCGCTCGCTGATGCGGGCAAGAACGCCATTCCTGGCCTCATCGGCCGCCCGCTTCAGTGCGCAGGTGAAAGCCAGTGTATCCGCCGAGCCATGGCTCTTGACGACGATCCCGCGCAGGCCCAGCAGCGTAGCGCCATTGTACTGCCGGTGGTCCACCCGCTTCTTGAACCGCTGCAGCACCGGCAGGGCAAGCAAGGCCAGCAGCCGCGTCAGCAGGCTGCGGCGAAACTCCTGACGGAGAAAGGTTGCCAGCAACTGCGCCAGCCCCTCCGACGCCTTGAGCGCCACGTTGCCGACGAAGCCGTCACAGACGACGACGTCGGCAGCTCCCTTGTAGACGCCGTCGCCCTCGACGTTGCCGACGAAATTGAGCTCCGAATCGGCAAGCAGGTCGGCCGCGCGCTTGACCGCATCGTTGCCCTTGATGTCCTCCTGACCGATGTTCAGGATTCCGACCGTCGGTCGCTCCCGGTGCTCAAGCGCAGCAACCAGCGAGGCGCCCATGATGCCGAACTGCAGTAGGTGCTCAGGGCTGCAGTCGACGTTGGCGCCGAGGTCGAGGACATGCGTGTGGCCGGTCAGCGTCGGCAGGACGGCGCAGATCGCCGGCCGCTCGATCCCCGGCAGCATCTTCAGGACAAAGCGCGACATCGCCATCAGGGCGCCGGTATTGCCAGCCGACACGCAGGCATCGGCCTCGCCCTGCTTGACCAGGTTGATCGCCACCCGCATCGACGAGTCCTTCTTGTTGCGCAGCGCCAGCGACGGGGACTCGTGCATGCTGACGACTTCGGTCGCGTGCCGCACGGATATTCGGCCGACCGCGGCGTCGCCGAGAAAGGGCTTGATGCCTTCGGCCAGACCGACCAGGATGACGCGCACGTCGGCGTGGTCGCGGACGAAGCCCAGCGCCGCCGGAACCGTCACCTGCGGACCGTGGTCGCCGCCCATGCAGTCGATTGCGACGGTGATGCTCATTCGCCGGCAGGCCGCTGCGGCTCAGTCAAGACGACGCAACGGGGCCGAATTGATGCGGCAGCATCACGCAGCCGAACCCCGGATCACTTTCTTGCCCCGATAGAAACCGCTCGGGCTGACGTGATGACGCAGGTGGACCTCGCCGGTCGTCGGCTCGGTCGCCAGCGGCAGGCCGGGCAGTGAATCGTGCGCACGATGCATGCCGCGCTTCGACGGGGACTTCTTGTTCTGTTGAACAGCCATGACCAACTCCTAGATTGTGATTCAATCGACCTTGCCTTGCAGCCCGGCCAAAACCGAAAACGGTGACACCCGCGCCGACTCCAACGTGCTGCCGGGCAGCGCGCAATTCTCGTGCCGCGGCGCTGTCGGCAGCGCCAGCAGGATCTCGTCCTCGATCAGCACGGCAACATCAAGGGCCTTCTGATGCGACAGAAAGTCCTTCGCATCGTCCTCCAGTTCGTCCTGCGTCAAATCCTCGTCGTCGCCAACGAACTCGAGCAGGCTGCGCAGATGCAGCGGGTACTCATACGCCTCGAGACAGCGCTGGCAGCACAGCGAGAGAATGCCATCGACCGTCAACAGCAACTGCGAACGCGCACGTGCTCCGCGTCGGCCGTCGATGCGAAAGCTCAGGCTGCCGCCGGCATCGGTCAACAGGTCATGCAGACGGGTCAACCTCGCGACGAGCACTTCGCCCTGCAGCGAGCCCTCCTCACGGCCAAACTCCTGACTGTCGATAACAACGGGTCGCGACATAAGGCGCGCATGATATTATCTTCGGGTATTGAAGTCAAAGCTACGCACCGGCCAGCAGCGAATCGATGCCATCTCTTGGCCCGATACGGTGCCGGCGCGCAGCGACAGCCCGCCCGATGACGACGCCACCGCTGATCCTTGCCTCGACCTCCCCCTTTCGTCGCGAACTCTTGGCGCGCCTTGGCCTGCCCTTTGCCACGGCGAACCCCGCGGTCGACGAAGCGATGCTGCCCGGTGAATCACCGGAGGGCGGCGCGCTGCGCCTCTCGGAGGCGAAGGCCAGGGCCGTCGCCGGCGCGCACCCGACGGCGTTGATCATCGGCAGCGACCAGGTCGCCTGCCTGGACGGCCGCGCTTTCGGCAAACCACTGACGCACGCGAATGCCGTGCGCCAACTGCAGGCGATGCGTGGCCGCCAAGTCAATTTCTTCACTGGCCTCTGCCTGCTGCACGCGCCGAGCGGGCGGGTGCATTGCCGCGGCGTGCCGACCCTGGTCAGCTTCCGCGACCTGAGCGATGCGGAGATCGAGCGCTATCTGCAGCTCGAGCAGCCGTACAGCTGTGCCGGCAGTGCCCGCGCGGAAGGGCTCGGGATCGCCCTGATCGCGCGCATCGATGGCGCGGACCCGAACGCGCTCATCGGCCTGCCGCTGATCGCCCTCTGCGACCTGCTGCGACGCGAAAACGTCTCGCCACTGCAGCCGTGACGGCAGCCGGATGAAGGCGGGCCGGCTCTACCTGGTCCCGGTGCCGCTGGGCCAGACGGCGCCCGCCACCGTGCTGCCGGCAGCGGTCCTCGCCTGCGCCCGCCGGCTGCGGCATTTCGTCGCCGAGAACGCGAAGGCGGCACGGGTCTTCCTGAAGGCACTGCCTGTCGACACGCCACTGCAGCAGGTCAACATCGACGAACTCAACCAGCACACGCCGCCCGACGCGCTGGCGCAACTACTGGCACCGGCGCTGGCCGGCAACGACCTCGGGCTGATCTCCGAGGCCGGCTGCCCGGCGATCGCCGACCCCGGCGCCGACCTGGTTGCGCTGGCCCATGCAATGGGTGTCGAGGTGGTGCCGCTGGTCGGTCCGTCGTCGATCCTGCTCGCCTTGATGGCGTCCGGTCTGAGCGGCCAGAGCTTCGCCTTCCACGGCTACCTGCCGAGCGAAGCGGGCGCCCGCGAGCAGCGCCTGCGCGAACTGGAGAAGGAGTCGCGGCAGCAACGACGAACGCAGATCTTCATCGAGACACCGTACCGCAACCGCCAGTTGCTGGCCTCGCTGCTCGCCGTCTGCGCGCCTGCGACGCGTGTCTGCATCGCTACCGAGCTGACCACGGCGAGCGAACTGGTGTGCACTCGCCCCATCGCCGCGTGGCGACGGCAGACGCTGCCGGACCTCAACCGCCGGCCGACGGTCTTCCTTCTGCACGCCTGAGAGGTTGTGAAGAAATCGTCGCGAGCAGGCCGAGATGCCAGGCGCGAGCGAGCGAACGACGAGACATATCAGGTGGATAGGCGAGGAGTGAGCGAGTGAGCGAGTGAGCGAGTGAGCAACGCCGCAGATCGGTCGCGCAGTAGATTTATTCACAACCTCTGAGCATCCCAAGCTCGCGGATCGCGCGCAAGGTGTTCTACAAGAAACAAGCACCTGCGATTTTGTTTCTTGAGAGCCCGCTCCGGCCCATGCAGGATTGCGGAAAGCCGCGCAGCGCGGCCGACCAGCGCCGTTGCGCACTCGCTCCGGTCGACGGCCGCACCGGCACGGCGCGCCGCCGCTCCTGTGCGGCCACCCGCTTCATCGGTCGCCTCATGGACCTGCTCGCGGCTGGCATCGCGGTCTGCTCGCGGTGATTTCTTGACCACCTCTCAGCGCAGCAAGGGCCGGGCCAGGTCGAACAGGGAACCGAACGCACCACCGGCCGTATCGGCCCGCAGTCGCCTTGCAAGACGCTCGGCAAGATTGTCCCTGACCGTATACTCGACCAGCCGCTCGGCCTTGATGACGTCGCGCGCCACCGAGCCGACGGTACCGAAACCATCTGCGAGACCGAGGCCGATACTCTGGCTGCCGGTCCACATCAGGCCCGAGAAGAGATCCGGGGTCTCCCGCAGACGATCGCCCCGCCCACGCCGGACAACCTCGATGAACTGCTGGTGAATCTCGCGCAACAACACCTGCGCGTGCTCCGTCTGCCGCAGGTCCTGCGGCGAAAACGGATCAAGGAACCCCTTGTTCTCGCCGGCGGTCAGCAAACGCCGTTCGATGCCCAGCTTCTCCATCGTGCCGGTGAAACCGAAGGCATCCATCAGGACGCCGATCGAACCGACGATGCTCGCCTTGTCCACAAAAATCTTGTCGGCGGCGACCGCGACATAGTAGCCGCCGGAGGCGCAGACGTCCTCGACCACGGCATAGAGCGGGATCTGGGGATGCACCGTGCGCAGGCGCAGGATCTCGTCGTGCACGATGCCGGCCTGCACCGGACTGCCACCCGGGCTATTCACGCGCAGGACGACGCCGGCCGTCCGCTTGTCTGCGAAGGCCGCTTCGAGTGCGTCATTGAGGTTCTGCGCACTGGCCTCGCCCTGCGCCTCGATGGTGCCCCGCAGGTGAATGACTGCCGTGTGCCGGCGGTCGGCCAGCTGCTCGGAATCTCCCCAGTCCATCAGCAGCGCCGGCAGCGCAATCAGGTAGGCCAGTCCGGCCAGCTTGAAGAAGATGCCCCAGCGCCGCTTGGCCCGCTGCTCGCGCAGCGTCGCAAACGCAACCTTCTCCAGCAACTGCCGTTCCCAGGGTGGTTCTTCAGGCGTACTCAAGGCTCTTGCTCGCTCGGGGTTAGATAGACCGCGCCATCACGTTCTTCGACTGCCACCGGCGTCAGCCCGCGGCCGTTGCAGCGACCACCGAGGCAGCGGCCATCTGCCGGCGAGTAGAGGGCACCGTGTGTTGCGCAAATCAAGTATAACTTGGAATCGTCGAAGAACTCGTTGTATTGCCAGTCGAGCTCGACCGGGACATGTCCGCAGCGATTGACATAGGCACGCACACGGCCGTCGAAGCGGACGGCGAAAGCCGGTTCTGCCGCCCCGCGCCGCTCGATGCTGAAGCGGACGCCGCGGCCACCGTCCTGCAACTCCGACGACCGACAGATCAGGCGTGCGTCCGCAGCCATGCAGCCAGCTCGGCGAGTTCGTGCACCCGCGCCAGCGGCTGCATGGCGTCGAGTGCCGCCGCCGGATGTGCGCCGTAGGCGACCGCCAGAGAGGCCACGCCGGCATTGCGTGCCATCTGCAGGTCGTGTGTCGTATCGCCGATCATCAGCGCCCGCTCGCCATCGACGGCCAGTTCGTCGAGCAGTTCCTCGAGCATCTGGGGATGCGGCTTGGAAAAACACTCATCGGCACAGCGCGACGCGTGGAAGAAGGGGCCAAGGCCGCTGTGCTGCAGGGCGCGCTCGAGGCCCAGGCGACTCTTGCCGGTGGCAACGGCGAGCAGATGGCCCGCCGCCGACAGCTCGGCGATCAGCTCGGCAGCTCCGGCGAACAACTGCAGTTCGTGATCGCGCGCCAGGTAGTGATGCCGGTAGCGATCGACGAGCTGCGGGTAGCGGCTCTCCGGCAGATCCGGCAGCGCATGCTGCAGCGCATCGCGCAAACCCAGTCCG
The DNA here is from genome assembly GCA_016788495.1 of Accumulibacter sp. GTDB lineage: Bacteria > Pseudomonadota > Gammaproteobacteria > Burkholderiales > Rhodocyclaceae > Accumulibacter. The sequence goes on from JAEUOM010000090.1 coordinate 13,310, forward strand.
ATGACGTGCCGCGCCCGTTCCGCAGGCGGTGGCGGCAGATCGAGGTCGCGACAGGCGGCGCTGATGGCGTCGACGATGGCCGCCGCCGAGTCGAGCAGCGTGCCATCCCAGTCGAAGACCAGCAGCTCAAATCTTCGCGCCATGATCCTGTGACTCGCGTGCCGCAACCGCCTGCAGAAAGCCCGCCAGTGCCGGCGGCAGCGCCGCCTCGAGCCGCAGTTCGCCGCCGGCCAGCGGGTGCGTCAGACACATCCGTGACGCGTGCAGGAACATGCGCTTCAGTCCTTCCCGGGCGAGCACCCGATTGAGCGCGAAGTCACCATACTTTTCGTCACCGGCAACCGGATGACCGAGATGGGCGAGATGGACGCGAATCTGGTGCGTGCGCCCGGTCCGCAGCTCTGCCTCGAGCAGGCTGAAACGCTGCCAGCGCGCCAGCAGGCGAAAGACCGTGTGCGCCGCCCTGCCGTCCTCGGCCACCCGCACGCGCCGTTCACCCGAAACCAGCAGGTACTTCAACAAGGGCAGGCGAACGTGGCGCAGCGGCTCCATCCAGCGTCCGGCGACCAGCACCAGGTAACGCTTGTCCGCCGCCCGCACCGTGCTGCCGGCCGCACCAGCGCGAAACATCTCGTGCAGGGCAAGCAACATCGAACGCTTCTTGCCGACCAGGAGAATCCCCGAGGTTTCGCGATCGAGCCGGTGCGCCAGTTCGAGGAACCTTGCCTGCGGCCGCTGCTGCCGCAGCGCCTCGATGACGCCAAAGCTTTCTCCGCTGCCGCCGTGAACGGCGACACCGGCGGGTTTGTCGACCACCAGCAAGGCCTCGTCCTCATAGACGACCGGCAACTGCAGGCTGCGTTCGGCCGCCGCCACCGCCTCGTCGGCGCCGCCGATGCGCAGCGGCGGAATGCGCAGCAGGTCGCCGCTCTGCAGGCGATGCGAGACTTCCACCCGGCGACCATTGACCCGTACCTGGCCGCTGCGGACGATGCTGTAGACGTGGCTCTTTGGCACCCCCTTGCACAGCTTCAGCAGCAGGTTGTCAACCCGCTGGCCGTGCTCGTTCTCGCCGATAAGCTGTTGGGTGACAGAGTTTTTGCCAATTTGGGCCATTTTGAATATACTTCACTTGATTTGCGTCGTCGGTTGAAGGAGCCCTTGAGCCGTGCGGCCGGCCAGCGATGCCGATTCCGAAGCCGTGTGAAGCGCTTTCCGGCATGCGCCAGCCGGCTGCTCCGCGCCCTGCTGTGCCACCATCGCTGAACGCCGGTCACTTGGTTAAGTTCGCTCACCACAAAGTAGCGATACTACTTGAACTGCGCGCGCCTGGCATCTGCGGAATCGCCCTGGCAAATTCCCGAAACCATCCAAGTCAAGGTCCGAAGAGTATGCGGATCAGCGAGATGGCATCGCTGCTTCCATCGCCGACGAGATTTTCGAGTGTCCCCGAGACACCGGTTCCGTTGCTGCCCACACGAGGCGCAGCCCATACAAGAGCGCGCGGGAGCCCCACGAATGAAACGAATGCTGTTCAACGCGACACAGGCCGAGGAGCTGCGTGTCGCCATCGTCGACGGTCAGAAACTCATTGACCTGGACATCGAATCGGCCAACAAGGAGCAGAAAAAGAGCAACATTTATAAAGCGGTCATCACCCGCATCGAGCCCAGTCTGGAAGCGGCGTTTGTCGACTACGGAGCCGAACGGCACGGTTTTCTGCCGTTCAAGGAAGTGTCGCGCGCGTACTTCCAGTCCGGGGTGGACGCCGGTCGGGCGACGATCAAGGAAGCGCTGCGTGAGGGCCAGGAGCTGATCGTCCAGGTCGACAAGGATGAGCGAGGCAACAAGGGTGCGGCCCTGACCACCTTCGTCAGCCTCGCTGGCCGCTACCTGGTGCTGATGCCCAACAACCCGCGCGGCGGCGGCGTCTCGCGCCGCGTCGAGGGCACCGAGCGGACCGAGCTGCGCGAGGTGATGGACCAGTTGCCGGTACCGCCCGGCATGAGCCTGATCGCGCGCACGGCGGCCATCGGGCGCGGCAGCGAAGAGCTGCAATGGGATCTCAGTTACCTGCTGCAACTGTGGAAGGCGATCGAGGAAGCGGCCCAGCTGCAACAGGGAGCCTTCCTGATCTACCAGGAGGGCAGCCTGGTCATCCGTGCCATCCGCGACTATTTCCAGCCCGACATCGGCGAGATCCTGATCGACACCGACGAGGTCTTCGATCAGGCGCAGCAGTTCATGGCGCACGTGATGCCGGGAACGGTCAACCGCATCAAGCGCTACCGCGATGACGTGCCGCTCTTCTCGCGTTTCCAGATCGAGCATCAGATCGAGTCCGCCTACTCACGCCAGGTTGGCCTGCCTTCGGGCGGCGCCATCGTCATCGATCACACCGAGGCACTGGTGTCGGTCGACGTGAACTCGGGCCGCGCGACGCGCGGCGCCGACATCGAGGAGACGGCGCTGAAGAGCAACCTCGAAGCGGCCGAGGAAGTGGCACGGCAGTTGCGCCTGCGCGACCTCGGCGGGCTGATCATCATCGACTTCATCGACATGGAGAACCAGCGCAATCAGCGCGAGGTCGAGAACCGTCTCCGCGAAGCGCTGCGCTTCGACCGCGCCCGCGTGCAGACCGGCAAGATCAGCCGTTTCGGGCTGCTCGAACTGTCACGCCAGCGCCTGCGACCAGCGCTCGCCGAGACGAGCTACATTCCGTGCCCGCGCTGCTCGGGAACCGGCAACATCCGCAGCACCGAGTCGGCCGCCCTGCACATCCTGCGCATCCTCGAAGAGGAGGCGATGAAGGACAACACCGCCGCCGTCCATGCGCAGGTACCGGTCGATGTCGCCACCTTCCTGCTGAACGAAAAGCGGACCGACGTGCAGGCGGTTGAACTGCGGCACAAGGTCACCATCCTGCTCATTCCCAACATCCATCTCGAGACGCCGCAGCACACCGTTCTGCGGGTTCGCCATGATGCGACGGGGCAGGAGGAACTGCAGCAGGCATCCTACCGCATGGTCGCGCTGCCGACGGCAGACGACGGCGGCGACGCAGCCGCCGCGGCAGGTTCCCAGGCACCCCGCGCCGAAGCGGCGATCAAGGGTATCACCCCAACGCAGCCGGCGCCGCTGGTCGACGAGCGGGCAGCAACCCCCGTCGACAGCACCAGGCCGGATACGGCTGCGAGCCGCTTCCTGAAGCGGATCGTTTCCTGGTTCCGCCACAAGGAGTTGCCCGACAACGCGACCGACGCGAAGTCGTCAAGCACAGCCGCCGCGCCCCCGGCAGCAGCCGCAACGGTGCGCGACGGCCGCCGAGGTGCTGGCACCGCCCCTCGCGGCGGGCGCCGCGACGACCCTCGCGAACCGGGCGACGCCCGGGTCAGCCGGGAGCCGAAGGAATCGCCGCCGGCGATTCGCGGCGAAAACCAGAAGCCGCGTGAGCCGCGCCAGCCACGTGAGGCACGCGAGGGCAGCACCGGCCGCGAGCCGGCGGCCGCGCGTGAACCACGCCGGCAGCGCAGCGAGCGCAGGCCGCCGGCAACGGAGAATGTCAACGGCAACGAGCAGGCAGCGCTCGCGCCCATCGCGACGATGCCGGCAGCGGCGGCGGCGGGCGAGCAGAATGGTGACGAGTCCGCCAGTCCGGCCCGTCGCCGTGGCCGCCGCGGCGGCCGCCGCGAGCGCGGCGAGCGGACCGAAACCCGCCCGGTCGGAACCGGCGATGTGGCAACCGGAGTTGCCAGCACTTTCGCAGTTGCAGGCGCCGACAACCTCGCGGCCTCGCCGCCGGCAGCTGAATCGCTCGCCCCTGATATCGCGCCAACGGCCGCAGCACCGGCACTGGCTGTGGACGACCACGCCAGCGCAGCGGCCGCCGATCCGCGCATCGCGCCGACGGCTGCGCCCGCGACAGTGGTCGAGTTCGTGCAGCCGGTCGCCAGCGAACTGGCTGGCGCAGGGAAAACGATCGTCGAGCCACCGCCGATCTCTGTCATGGCCGCCCCTGCGGCGGCGACACCGGTTGCTGCCATCGCCATCACCGAGCCGCCGCCTGCCGAGTCAGCTCCCGAGGGAACGGCCGAGTCACTGGCCGTCGCGGCCTCGAGCGATGGCGAAGCGGCCACAGTGGCCGACGAAACGGCGCCTGCCACGGCCGTCGAGCCCGACGTGGCGGCCGGCAGCGGCGTGCCCATCGATATCCCACAGGCGCTCGAGGATAGCGGCCTGATCATGGTGGAGACCAGGCGCCCGGCCGCGCTGCAGGCAACACCGACAACTGCTGCCGAAGAAGGCAGGGGGACACCGCGCCCGGTACGGCGGCGCCGGCCTCCGGTGGTCATTGCCGACGAGCCGATGGTGATGGTCGAAACACACAAGTAGCAGCCAGCTCACCGCCCGGCGGCCGCTGCCCCTGCGCTCATGACTGCCATGTCGCGAGCGCAGGCGGCAGCGCTACCGGGCGCCTGGGCGAGAAACAGGAAGAACGTTCAATGCCACGCCAGCTTGCCATCTGTCTCGGCCTCGCCGTTCTGCTGTCGCAGCCACCGCACGCGCAGGCGCAAGCGCAGCGCAAGGAGGCGAAGTCGGCCGAGTACCGCGTCGGCGAACGCCTGCCGGATGACCGGAAGGGCACGCAGGGCTACCGCCTGATCGGCTGGGACGACCTGATTCCCAAGGGCTGGGATCCGATGGCGGCGTTCAAGGGTCTCGACCTTGCTCGTCTGCAGGACAGCGACCCGAAGGCGCAGGAGGCGCTCGAGAGCGCCCGCCGGCTGTGGGACCAGGCACCGGCGGAGAAGGCGATGAACGGCCAGAGGGTACGCATCGCCGGCTTCGTCGTGCCGCTCGAGCGTCGCGGCGAGCAGGTCACCGAGTTCCTGCTGGTGCCCTACTTCGGCGCCTGCATCCATGTGCCGCCACCACCGGCCAACCAGATCATCCATGTCGTCGCCGAGAAGCCGGTCGGCGGCATGCGCACCATGGACGCGATGTGGGTGAGCGGCACTCTCGGGCTCGATCGCACCGACACCGGCATGGGCGTCGCCGGCTACCGGATGCGCGGCGAAGCCTTCGAGCCTTATACCAAGCCGCGCTCCTGACGAAATCAACCGGCAGCCGCCGCTGCCCACAGACGGACGTTCCGGCTGCCGCCCTCGCCTGGCGGCCGCAACACGCCCCCACCGGCAAGCTTTCTCGTCGCCAGCCTTGCCAATCGCGCTGTCCTGGGGACTCCCGAAGAGGGAAGGGAAGTTGCACCGGAGCCCTCGCAGGGCGCACCGGACGAAGGCTGCGCATGGCCGCCGACGACCTCCGTCCCACCGCCATTCCCCGACGCATCCCGCGGCCTCCTGCCCAGCCGCAGAGAGAAAACAGACAGCGCTTGACGAGCCGCCGAACGGCGGAGATACTTCCACCGAATCGGACGTTCCGGCGCCCGTTTTGCCCTCGCATCTTGCTTCACGCCCATCCGACCCTCTCGATCAACCGAATCAGGACACGCAAATCATGAGTGCATCAGAAGTCAAACCCGGCGTCGCCACCGGCGACGAACTGCAGGCCATCTTCAATCTGGCCAAGGCCAGGCAGTTCGCCCTGCCGGCGGTCAATGTCATCAACACCAGCACGGTGAACGCGGTCATGGAGACCGCCGCCGAGCTCAAGTCACCGGCGATCATCCAGTTCTCGAATGGCGGCGCGCAGTTCTTCGCCGGCAAGGGGCTCGACAACAGCAACCAGCGTTCGTGCATCGCCGGTGCCGTCTCGGGCGCCAACCACATCCACCAGCTTGCCGCGCTCTATGGCGCGACGGTCATCCTGCACACCGACCACGCGGCGAAAAAACTCCTGCCGTGGATCGACGGTCTGCTCGACGCCGGTGAGCAGTACTTCAAGGCGCATGGCAAGCCGCTGTACAGCTCGCACATGCTCGACCTCTCGGAAGAGCCGATCGAGGAGAACATCGAGATCTGCAAGCGCTATCTCGAGCGGATGAGCCGGATGGGGATGACCCTGGAAATCGAACTCGGCGTCACCGGCGGCGAGGAGGACGGCGTCGACAATACCGGCGTCGACAGCTCGCGCCTGTATACCCAGCCCGAGGACGTCGCCTACGCCTACGAGGAATTGTCAAAGGTCAGCAACCGCTTCACCATCGCCGCCTCGTTCGGCAACGTGCACGGCGTTTACAAGCCGGGCAACGTCAAGCTCGAACCGATCATCCTGAAGAACTCGCAGGAATTCGTGCAGAAGAAGTTCGGCACCGGCGCGCAGCCGATCAACTTCGTCTTCCACGGCGGCTCCGGGTCGACCCTCGAGGAGATCCGCGAGGCGATTTCCTACGGCGTCGTCAAGATGAACATCGACACCGACCTGCAGTGGGCCTTCTGGGATGGCGTCATGGGCTTCTACAAGAAGAACGAAGGCTACCTGCAGGGTCAGATCGGCAACCCCGAAGGCGACGACAAGCCGAACAAGAAGTTCTACGACCCGCGCGCCTGGCTGCGCAAGGGCGAGGACGCCTTCCGTGCGCGCCTGAAGCAGGCGTTTGCCGACCTGAACAACGTCGGCACCCTCGGATAATCGGCTGCATGGCAGGACAGCGGGCTGGTCCAGAGGTGGACTGGCCCGTTTTTGTGTCTGCCCAGTACCCGACCCGCCATCCGCAACCGGCGCCAACGGGCCCGCCGCGCCGGCCCGGACAAGGCAACCACGTAACCACACAATGTGACATAGAGGTCAAAGCATGAGTACCCTCGTAGAACAGCTCCTCAACACCGAAGCGCACCGGTCGATTTTCGAGACGGCAGTGCGCAAGAACCCGCTGCCGGTATGTGCCGCCTTCGGCTCTTCCGACCACCCGCAGCCGGTCCGCTTCAGCAACACCAGCCAGGTGCTCGGCACCAAGGACGCCGAGGGCGTTCGCGCGCAGTTCCCGCAAACCGTCGCCGCGTCCGGCAACGTCGTCCTCAGCTCGGCCGGCGCCAGTACCGCGGGCGTCACCGGCAAGCGCGTCGCCGTCCTCTTTTCCGGTGGGCCGGCGGCCGGCGGCCACAACGTCGTCTGCGGCCTCAAGCGCGTCCTGGGTGCCGGCAACACGCTGTTCGGCGTCAAGGCGGGCCCCAAGGGCCTGCTCAAGGGCTCGCTGTTCGAGATCACCGACGCCAACGTCGACTTCATCCTGAACACCGGTGGCTTCGACTTCCTCGGCTCGGACCGGACCAAGATCAAGTCGGCGGAGCAGTTCGCGCAGGTGCGCGAAACCTGCGTCAAGCACAATCTCGACGCCATCGTCGTCGTCGGTGGTGACGACTCGAACACCAACGCCGCAGTGCTCGCCGAATCGCTGTTCACCGGCGTCAAGGCCGACGGTTCCGGCGTCCAGGTCATCGGCGTGCCGAAGACGATCGACGGCGACCTGCAGATCGCCGGTCTGCTGTCGATCTCCTTCGGCTTCGACACCGCGACGCGAATCTACAGCGAGATGGTCGGCAACATCCTGCAGGACACCAGCTCGTCGCTGAAGTACTGGCACTTCGTCAAGCTGATGGGCCGCTCGGCCTCGCACGTCGCGCTCGAGGTGGCGCTGCAGACGAAGCCGGCGATCGCGCTGATCTCCGAGGAGATCGCCACCCGGCAGGAGTCGCTGGCCAGCATCATCGACCGCGTCGCCCGGGTCATCGTCGAGCGCTCGCACAAGGGGATGAACTACGGCGTCCTGCTCGCGCCCGAGGGCCTGATCGAGTTCATCCCGGAGATGAACGCGATGATCGCCGAACTCAACGACGTCCTGGCACATCACGCAGCCGAGTTTGCGGCGCTCGCCGACGATGCCAAGCCGGACTTCGTCGGCAGCAAGCTGAGCGCCGACAACGCCGCCCTGCTCGCCTCGCTGCCGCACTACATCGTCAACATGCTGCTCGCCGAACGCGATTCGCACGGCAACCTGCAGGTCTCGCTGATCCCCACCGAGCAGTTGCTGATCGACATGGCGAAGAAGCGGGTCAGGGAACTCGACCCCGCCGTTCCCTTTGCCGCGCACAACCACTTCCTCGGCTACGAGGGCCGCTGTGGTGCGCCGACGCTGTTCGACGCCGCCTACACCTACAATCTCGGCCTCACCGCCGGCTCGCTGATCCTCGACGGCCGCACCGGCTACATGGCGACGATCACCGGCCTGAGCAGCGGTGGCACGCCGCAGGCGATCCCGCTTGCCGGCCTGCTGAACATCGAGCGGCGGCATGGCAAGGACGAGTTCGTGATCGAGAAGGCGCTGGTGAAGATGGACTCGCCGGCGATGAAGTTCTTCGTTTCCCGGCGTGACGAGTGGGCAGCGAGCGACCTCTTCGCCTCGCCGGGTCCACGCCAGTTCTGGGGTCCGACGACGCACCAGCTGCCGATCACCGTCGCGCTGAACTCGGGCGCAGACTCGCTGATGTTCCACATCGGCTGAGGAGCACCGCCGGCAGTCCGCGGGAGCGCCCGGCCGCCAGCCCGGCGCTCCCGCGTTTCTATTTGCGGCCGCCGAGCAGGCCGAGCAGCCCTTCGGCAAGACGTTGCACGGTCTGCGGATCGGGAACCGGCAGTTTGAGGAAGCGCTCGCCGGTCGCCGGATCGGTTTGCACCCACGGCGATGGGCGCTCGCCGCTCGACGCGGCGGCGAGTTCGCCCAGCAGTTGCACGCCGGCGGACAGCAGCGGCGACCACGGGTCGGCAGACGGGACCGGGGTACCCGTTGCGGCCGCCGCGGCCGATGCCGCACCCACTTCGCCCACTTGCGGCGCGGCGGCCGCTGCGCGAGCGCCAGCAACCGCTGCTGCCGGCGGCTCGCCAGCCTGCGGCACCACCTGCACCGGCGACCCGGCCCCCTGGTACTCCTCTTCACCGTCGGCGGCAGCGGCAGCGGCGGCGCCGGCTTCGCTGGTTGCCTCGAGTGGCGGGGTATCGTGCCGCTCGTCTTCGCTGGCGGTCGTTTCGCCAGCCATCTGGCCGGTCACCCAGTCGACCGTCTCCATGAACTTGGACAGCCGCGTTCCCTGCAACACGACCTCGTCGTCGCCACCGTCGAGGACGCCGGAAAACAGCGACTGCTTGAACGCCAGCACCGACAGCATGCCTTCCTCGATCGTTCCGCGGGCGACGAAGTTGACCACCTGCACGCCGCGCGTCTGGCCGAGGCGATGGACGCGGCCGATCCGCTGCTCGAGAACCGCCGGATTCCAGGGCAGATCCATATTGACGACGACCGCCGCCGCATGCTGCAGGTTGAGGCCGACGCCACCGGCGTCGGTGCTGAGGAAGACGCGGCAGTCGGCATCGCTGTGGAAGCGATCGACGAGGGCGCCGCGCTTGTCGGCGGCGACGCCGCCGTGGAACAGCACATGCTCCCAGCCACGTGGCCGCAAGCGGCGGATGATCAGTTCGTGGGTGCGCAGCCACTGGCTGAAGACGACGACCTTGGCCTGTGAATCTTCGAAGAGGACCTCGAGCAGCGCGATCAGTTCGTCCGCCTTGTAGCCGTCGTCGGTTTCCTTGTCGATCAGGAAGCTGCTGTTGCACGCCATGCGCATGTTCTGCAGCGAGCAGTGCAGGCGGAGTTGCTCCTTTTCCGAGAGGAAGCCGGTGCGCCGCCAGCGCTGCACGATGCGCGCGACGGTCTCGCGGTTCTCCTCGTGATGCTGCGCCTGCAGGGCGCTCATCGGCATCAGCAGGGTGTTGTCGACGCGCTCGGGCAGTTGCTCGAGCACTTCCGCCTTGCGCCGGCGCAGCATGATCGGCGCCAGCGTCTCGCCGATGCGATGCAGCTCGCGATAGCCGACGACGCGACCATGCTCGTCGCGCTGCTGATGCTCGTGCAGCAGCCGCCAGGTCGGGCCGAGCCGGTGCTGGTCGACGAACTGGACGATCGAGATCAGTTCCTCGAGCCGGTTCTCGAGCGGCGTTCCGGTGAGGACGACGGCGTAGGGGCTGTCGATCTGCTTCAGTGCACGGGCAGCGATCGTGTTCCAGTTCTTGATCCGCTGTGCTTCGTCGACCACCACCACGTCCGGCGCCCAGGCCTGGATCAGGTCGAGGTCGCGGCTCAGCGTTTCGAAATTGGTGATCTTGCAGAAGTCAGGCTGCGCATAACGCGCCTGGCGGACCGCCCGCAGGCCGCCGATCACCACCGCCTGGCGCTCGCTGAAGCGGGCGATCTCGCGTTGCCATTGGTGCTTGAGCGAGGTCGGGCAGACGACCAGGACGCGCTCGGCACCAAAGTGGCGGGCGAAGATCTCCATCGCCGCGATCGCCTGCACGGTCTTGCCGAGACCCATCTCGTCGCCGATCAGCACCCGCCCGGAACGTGCCGCGAAGAGTGCTCCCTGGCGCTGATAGGGGTAGAGGCCGACCTTGAGCAGGGCGCCGAGCTCGGGGCTGTCGCTGCCCAGCGGATAGGCGGCGGCAAGGGCCTGCTGGCGGATGTCGCGATCGCGCAACTCGGCGATGAAGGCCAGCGCATCGTCGTCGCAGCGCAGGTCGTGACCGGCGGCACGAACGCGGTCGATGAAAGCCGGCAGATCGACGAAACGCTCGCTCGGCAATTGCCACCCCGCATCCCGGTCGAACAGCTCGTACGCCGCCGGCAGCAAGTCGGCCGGCAACTCGCCGCCGGGGCGCAGGCGCACGCGACGCTGCCCGGCGTAGTCGAGGAAGAGCTCGCTGAAGGCGCCCTGGAAACCCGCGGCGAGCGCCCGCCTGCCGTCCGGCCGGTTGCCGATCTGTCCGAGGGTGAATTCGATATGCTTGCACGTTCCCAGGTCGTTGGTCGAGAAGTCGGGACACGAGCAGCGGTTGTCGCCGGGCTGGTCGCCGCGGATGACGACCCGGTAGCGCCGCCGGCTGTCGGGGTTGTACACCGCGAACTCGGAAAAGATCGGGTCGTCACCGAGATTCTCGAAACCAAAGCGCTGCTCGCGGCCGTACTGCCGACGCAGTTCGCGCTGCCAGTCGTCTACCGCCAGCTCGGCAGGTTGGCGCAGCCGGGAAAGGCGCGGCGGCGGCGTGCTGCGTTGGCTGGTCTTGCGGCCCTTGCGCTTCGCTTGGTCACTCGTCTTGTCCATGGCTTCTCCTGGCTTTGGTGTGCTGGCGGCAGCGGTGTGTCAGGGTCTGCGCTTCAGCCCAGCGATCGCGCCTGCCTGCGCGCACAGGTCGCACACCCGGAATGCCCGGTACGGGGAAATGACAAAGCCGCAATCATGCGCACGCGGAAGGAAAAACTCAAGCCGGCGCGAGCCGCGCGCGGCAGCCCGCCGCCACCGCAACACGGTGGCGACGAGCGTCGGCCGTCGCCGTCACTCCGTCTTCGCCGCCTGCGAGTGATGCGCGTAGGTCGGCCAGTCCGGGGCGTAGGCGTCCGCCTGACTGCCCCAGCTCTGCCAGCCGGCGCGCGACCCGCGGGCGAACATTTCGAGGAAGGGGCCGGACGAGCACGCCTCGATCAGATCGTATGCTTCGTCCGGCTTGCGCGAATGCTCCCGCTTGCGACTGCGGATGATGTTCACCTGGCGACGGCCGGGCGCCAGCGTGCGGACGTTCCTGCCGCGCACACCGAAGAGGAGCAGCTCGGTCGTGTTGCGGAAGTAGAAGCCGACGCCACGACCGTCCGGGCCGCCGTCCTTGCGCACCTTGTGCCAGACGATGTTGCTCTTGTATGCGAATCCCCAGGCGGCGAGCACCCGCAACCCATCCGGCAGCAGCGCGTTGGGCACCCACAGGTAGAGGTGGGCGGTGTCTTCGACGATGCGCGCCACCGGCAGATCGACGATCTCGTCCAGGCCCAGCGTCGCATAGCGATTGAGGCGCTTGTGCTCGGGCGCCATCTTGCCGGTGCGGTTCTCGAACTGCCAAGGCGGATCGGCGAGCACCGTGCGGAACCGGCGCTCGCCCACGCGTTGCAGGAGATCGGCGCCTGCCTCGCCCGGCTGCGTCTGCATGCCCTCGCATCCCTTCCTCATCCCATTCGTGCGGCTCGCTGCCCGCCGTTGCAGCGGCGCCGCAACCCAATCGCAGCCGATACCTCTGTCCGGCTGGTACCCGATCAGGATACCATCGCGAATCGACTTCGGGATCCGCACGAGCATGTCCGCACGAACACAACAGAGGTGCCCGGCACCCTCCCCCCGGCAACGGCCGCTGCCGCACCAGCACCGCCATACCGTGCTCGTCGTGGGCGAACCCACCCGGCGTGGCCGCTATGCTTAGGTGCGAGCTCGAGTACTTCTTCGGTGCGCTGCGCTTCTTCACCCGCCTGCCGGTGCCGGCGTGGGTGGGTCACAGCAGCGCCGCTCTCGACCACTCGGCGCGCTACTTTCCGGCGGTCGGCATCGTCGTCGGAGCACTGGCGGCGCTGGCCTACCTGCTCGCTTCTTCATTCTGGCCGACGACCCTGGCGGTTCTGGCGGCGATGGGCACGGCCATCTACCTGACCGGGGCCTTCCATGAGGACGGCTGGAGCGACATGGTGGACGGTTTCGGCGGTGGCTGGGAAAAGGCGCAGATCCTGAGCATCATGAAGGATTCCCGGATCGGCAGCTTCGGTGCCATCGCGCTCGTCATGCTGCTGCTCGCCCGCTTCTGCGCGCTGATCGAACTCGCTCCGCCGACGATCCCGCTGTCCCTCGTCGCCGGCCACGCGCTGTCGCGTTTCGCCGCGACGACGCTGCTGCGCGGCCTCGACTACGTGCGCGACGAGGGCAAGGCGAAGCCGCTGGCAACGCGCATCGGCTACGGCGAGCTCGCCTTCGCCGCTGGCACGGCCGCCCTGCCGCTGCTGCTGCTGCCAGCGCTGCCCGCACTCGTCGGCTGCATGCTGGCCGCACTGGCCACCCTCTGGCTCGCCCGCCTCTACCGGCGGCGGATCGGCGGCTACACCGGCGACTGCCTGGGGGCGACGCAGCAGCTGGCGGAGGTCGCGTTCTACTGCGGACTGCTGTGCGACTTTTCCTGATCCGCCATCCGCGACCGCTGCTTGCCGACGGCATCTGCTACGGCCGACTCGACGTCGAGGCGGAAGACCCGCAGCCGGTCGCCGCGCGCCTGCGCCCGCTGCTGCCAGCCGGCACACCGGTGATCAGCAGCCCGCTGCAGCGGACGCGCCGGCTGGCGGCGGCCCTGCATGCGCAGCCGTCCTGCGACGAGCGGCTGCTCGAGATCGACTTCGGCGAATGGGAGGGCCGCCGCTGGGAGCGGATCGAGCGCGGCCTGCTCGACGCCTGGGCCAGCGATGTGCTGCACTTCGTGCCGCCTGGAGGCGAGTCGGTCGCCATGCTGCGGGCGCGCGCGGTCGACTGCGTCGGCGCTCTGCGCGGCAGCGACTGCGCCCTCGTCACCCACGCCGGCGTCATCCGCGTGCTGCTCGGCCACTGGCTGCAATTGCCGATTGACGAGTGGAGCCGGCTGCCGCTCGACTTCGGCAGCATCACGCTGCTCGAACTCACCGCCAGCAACGGTAACGGTCGGTTGCCCGCCGGCGCCATCCTGCACTACCTCAACCGGCGCGGCAGCGAGGACGCGCTCTGATCAGCCGCGCGGGTGGTGCTGTGCGTGCAGCAGCTTCAGTCGTTCACGCGCGACATGGGTGTAGATCTGCGTCGTCGAGATGTCGGCGTGGCCGAGCAGCAACTGGACGACCCGCAGGTCGGCACCGTGGTTGAGGAGATGCGTGGCGAAGGCGTGGCGCAGGACATGCGGCGACAGCCGGGCAGGATCGATCCCGGCCACCACGGCGTAGCGCTTGATCAGCTGCCAGAAGGCCTGCCGGGTCATTGCCGCCGCACGGGCGGTGACGAAGACGTCGTCGCTCTGCCTACCGTCGAGCAGCGAGCGCCGCCCCTCGGCAAGATAGCACCGCAGCCAGTCACCGGCTTCCTCGCCCAGCGGCACCAGGCGCTCCTTCCTGCCCTTGCCGAAAACCCGCAGCACGCCCATGTCGAGGCTGATTTCGTGCAGCCGCAGGCCGACGAGTTCGCTGACGCGCAGCCCGGTCGCGTACAGCGTCTCGAGCATCGCGCGATCGCGCTGGCCGAGCGCTGTCTCGCTGCGCGGCGCCGCGAGCAGGGCTTCCACCTGCGCCTCGGACAGCACTTTCGGCAACCGTGAAGGCTTCGCCGGCATGGCGATGCGCAGCGTCGGATCGTCCTGGCGCAAGCCGCGCGCCAGTTGGTAGCGGTAGAAACGGCGCAGGGTGGACAGATAGCGCGCCTGTGATGAGGCCCGCAGGCTCTGCGAGAGGATGGCGACGAAGGCCAGCAGCGTTGCCTCGTCGAGATCGCAGAGGCTGCCGCGCTGCTGCTCGGCGAGCCAGCAGGCGAGTTGCAGCAGGTCGCTGCGGTAGCTGGCCAGCGACGCCCGCGCCAGTCCGTCCTCGAGCCAGAGGGTGTCGCAAAAGGAATCGATCGCTGCGAGATCGGCCGCAGCCGGGTCAGCGGGCTTCATGCGCCAGCAGCCAGCGCTTGACGTCGAGCAGGTAGCCATCCCGCTGCCGGGCAAAGCCGCCGAGCCCGCCGGCGGCAGCGAGCACGCGGTGACAGGGAACGACCACCGGGTGGGGATTGCGGCCGCAGGCCTGGCCGACGGCGATCGCCGCGCTGCAGAGGTCGCGGGCAATCTCGCCGTAGCTGCGCGTCTGGTGCACCGGAATGGCGGCGATCCGCTGCCAGACACGGCGCTGGAAAGGCGTCCCGGCGGGGTGCAACGGCAGCGCGAAGGAGTGCTCCGGGTCCGCCAGATAGGCCGCGAGCTGCCGCGCCGCCTCCGCGGCGAGCGCGTTGACCGGCGCCTGTGCAGGACCCGGCGGCAGGAAGGCGATGCCCTGCACCGCCTCATCGTCGCAGCGCACGCCGATCCTGAAACCCGGCGCTGCGATCACCACCTGCCAGGGCGACGGGCTGGCAGCCAGCACCGCGACGCGCACCGGCATCAGGATGCCTTGCCAAGCAGCGCCTGCTTGAGATCCTCCTGCACCGGCTTGCTGCCCAGCCAGATCTTCAACAGCGCCTTGTAGAAGTCCTCGCCCGCGATGTCCTTGCCCTTGACCTGTCCGTTGACCGTGAGCCGGGTGCCGCTCTCTGGCAGCCAGTCGATCAGGACGATGGTACCGGTCTTCGGCTCGCCGGCCGCCAGCATGGCGTCGGAGAACTGCTTCAGGCGATCCTTGAGGCCGGCCATCTCGGCTTCCGAATGATTGTTGGTCATACCTTCCTGCAGCGCCTCGACGAACTGCTGCGCCGACAGGTCGCGCAGCAGCGTGATCGCCACCCGCTTGCCGCCCCTGGCAGCGAGGACCGCCTCGGCGTCGCCGCGTTTCTCGGGCAGGTACAGTGCCATCGCGTAGACCTTGAAAAACGCCTTCTTGCGCAGGCCCGCGCCATTGACCACGAGGTCGGCACTGCCCACGTGCGACTTGTCCTCGAACTTCACGCCGGCAACTTCGACGGCGCTGGCGAGGTTGACCGACAGGGCGGCAACGGCCGCCAGCAGCAGGTGTTTCATATCGTCTCCTTAATGTGAAAGTCGCGTCAGCGACTCGCGAATCTCCCTTCTCCCGCACGCGGGAGAAGGGTCGGGGATGAGTGGAACGGTCATGACTTTCATCATCACGGGTGTCTCAACAGTCATGACCGATGGCCTGTCGCAGGGTGTTTCGGCGGTTGCGGGAAAGACCGGCGGCGGCATCCGCCTGCCACTGCCGGGTCGCTGCCGGCAGGCGCTGCCGGCAAACGGCAAGGAGTGCCGACCGGGTTCAGCCGCGCACCTCACCCTGGCCCAGGACGATCCACTTCTGGCTCGTCAGACCCTCGAGACCGACTGGACCGCGGGCGTGGATCTTGTCGGTCGAAATGCCGATCTCGGCTCCGAGACCGTACTCGAAGCCGTCGGCAAAACGCGTCGAGGCATTGACCATCACCGAAGCCGAATCGACTTCGCGCAGGAAACGCATCGCCGCGCTGTAATTCTCGGTGACGATGGCGTCGGTATGATGCGAGCCGTAGTGATTGATGTGCTCGATAGCCTGCTCAATGCCGTCCACCACGCGTACCGAGATGACTGGCGCGAGGAATTCGCTGGCGTAGTCCTCCTCGCTCGCCGCGGTCGCCTCGCCTACCAAGGCCATGGTCTCCGGACAGCCGCGAATCTGTACCCCCTTGCGCGTCAGCATGGCAGCAATCGGCGGAAGCAGCCGGCCAGCCGCCGCGCGCGCGAGCAGCAGCGACTCCGCGGTGTTGCAGGTGCCGTAGCGCTGCGTCTTGGCGTTCTCGACGATGCGCAGCGCCTGCTCGGGATCGGCAGCGTCATCGACGTAGACATGACAGTTGCCATCCAGGTGCTGGATCATCGGCACCCTGGCCTCGGCCAGCAGGCGTGCGACCAATCCCTTGCCGCCGCGCGGAACGATCACGTCGACGTAATCGCGCATGCGGATCAGGTGGCCGACGACGGCGCGATCCGTGGTCGAGATGACCTGCACCGCACTGACTGGCAGTCCGGCACTGGCGAGGCCCTCGTGGACCAGCGCGGCGATCGCCTGATTGCAGTGCATCGCTTCCGAGCCACCACGCAGGATCGACGCGTTGCCCGACTTGAGGCACAGCGCCGCCGCGTCGGCGGTGACGTTCGGTCGTGCCTCGTAAATGATGCCGATCACGCCCAGCGGCACGCGCATGCGTCCAACCTGGATGCCGCTCGGCCGGCGCCGCAGCTCGCTGATCTCGCCGACCGGATCGGGCAGCGCCGCCACCTGTTCGACCCCCTCCGCCATCGCCGCGACGCCCAGCGGCGAGAGCATCAGGCGATCGAGCAACGCCGCTTCCAGGCCGGCGGCTCGCGCAGCGTCCACGTCCCGTCGATTGGCGGCGACGAGCGCCTCGCTCTCGCGGCGAAGCGCGGCAGCGATGGCGCGCAACGCGCAGTTCTTGGCATTGCTGTCGGCGCGGGCGATGATCCGCGAGGCGGCACGCGCCCCGCGGCCCACCTGCTGCACATAGCTCTCGATATCCATCTGCCCCTCTTTTCTCAGCCAGGACTGATTATAGCCAGCGAGCGTCGGCGAGCGTCAACGGAACCTCTGCCGAGAAACACACTCTCAGATCCATCGCCGCCGTCACCTGCCGTCACCTGCCGTCATCTACCGTCATCTACCGTCATCATCTATTGCCCGGACCGACCATGAAGAAGCTGATTCTGCCCGCCGAGGCCAAAGTGTGTGCCACCTGCAGCTACTGGGACGGTGAGCGTCAGGTCGACACCGAACTGCGTCTGGTCGTCGTTGCCGACGATTGCGCCGGCGAGTGCCTGGTGCGGGGCAAGGACAGCCACGGCCTCAGCGACGTCCGACACCAGAGCAGCGAGGATTGCGCCTGGGAACACCTGGCTCCCGATGCGCTGACCGCCGATCCGTCGGCCGGCGACCCGCCGGCCGCGGGCTGAGACGTGCGACCCCGGCGACGAGCTGCGGCCGACGGCAGCCGCCGTCCCGTCAGGAGGCGACGAGCCGTAGCGACAGTTGCCGGAATTCGTCCCACACATCGCCGCGCAGCGCACCCTTGATCATCCTGTCGATGCGCGCGGCGTGCTCGATTGCAGCGTTCGCCTGAACCGCCCGCAGCCTTTGCACCGCCCGCCGGAACGGCGCCTGTCGCGACCCCCAGACGCGCGCTTCCCGGAGCAGCGCGTCGAGCGGCTGACCGCGGTCGAGGCCGGAGCGCACCTGCGCCAGTGCGCGCACCTCCTCGGTCAGCGCCCAGAGGATCAGCGGCGGCGCCTCGCCCTCCTGCTGCAAGCCGTCGAGGGTGCGTGTCAGGCGCGCCACATCGCCGCTCAACAGCGCCTCGCGCAACGCGTCGAGGTCGTAGCGAGCGACATCGAGCACTGCGTCGCGAATCTGTTCGAGGCTCAGCGCACCTTCCGGGTAGAGCACGGCGAGCTTGAGGATCTCCTGATGGGCTGCCAGCAGGTTGCCCTCGACACGCTCGGCAATGAAGCGCAGGCCGTCGGGCCCAGCACTCTGCTGCTGGCGGGCAAGGCGGCCGGCAAGCCAGCCGGGCAATTCGGTGAGGCCGGGTGACAGCAGCTTGACGACGACCCCGGCGGCAGCGACGGCCGCCATCCAAGCCGATTTTTCCTCCCGCCACTCGACACCGATCATGCTCACCAGCAGGAGCGAATCCGGCGACGGACGGGCACAATACTCCTGCAGCGCCAGGCCGCCCTCGCGTCCCGGCTTGCCGCCGGGAATGCGCAGATCGAGCAGCGTCCGGCCGCCGAAGAGCGACATGCCGCCGGCCGCATGATGCAGCTCGTGCCAGTTGAAGCCGGCGATGGCGGTGAGCACCTTGCGTTCGTCGAAACCCTGGTGACGCGCGGCAGCGCGGATCGCGTCGGCCGCCTCGATGACCAGCAGCGGTTCGTCGCCGTGGACGAGATAAACCGGCCGCAGTTCGCGGGCAAGGTGGGCTGCCAGTTGTTCGCCCTTGAGCTGCATGCCGGCAAACCCTAGGTTCCTGCGTCCACGAACACCGGTTTGGCAGCCGCCAGGCGACGCATCAGCTGTTGCACGAGATCCAGTTCCATGTCCCGCCAGAGCAGCGATTCCTCCTGCTGCTTGGCGAGCACCTGCGAGTCGTCGTAGGTCAGGTCGCGCACGAGTTCGACGCTGCCCGGCGGTACGACGTCGCGGCCCTTGTTGTCGGCCAACCGATAGGGAAAGAGATAGCGCAAGCGCAGCTCGCTGACCCGGCCAGTACCCGAGACGGTCAGGATCACCCGGTCCCGAGCCTCGGATCCGGGAACGAACAGGACCTGCGCCTCACTCGCCTTCGGCACCAGGAGATTCGGGTTCGAGGCACGGATCGATCGTCTGAGCTGGGCACCGATGACCGAGTTTTCGGGCATCGAAAGATACAGGCTTTCGAAGGGAAAGGAGTAGGAACCGCGCAACTGGAAACCGCAGGCAGCGACCAGCGTGCCGACGGCGAGCAGGACGATGAAGCGCAGGGCGGCGGGCATGGCAAGGTTCCTCGCGGTCTCAGACGACAATGTTGACCAGGCGACCAGGGACGACGACCACCTTCCTCGGCGCGGCACCGGCCAGATGCTTGCGCGCGACGTCGCTGGCCAGAGCGGTGGCTTCGATCGTCGCCCGGTCGGCAGCGGCGGCGACGCGCAGGCTGCCGCGCAGCTTGCCATTGATCTGCAGCACGAGCTCGATTTCGTCCTGCACCAGGGCGCTGGCGTCGGCTTGCGGAAACGCCTGCTCAGCCGCCGACTGGCCCGGCCTGAGCGCAGCGTAGAGCGCTTCGCAGACATGCGGAACGATCGGGTTGAGCATCAGCGTCGCCGCCTCGAGCGTTTCCTGCCGGACGCCGCGAGCAGCCGGCGAGTCGTCGCTGATCCGGCTGCAGGCGTTGAGCAGTTCCATGACCGCGGCGATGGCGGTATTGAACTGCTTGCGCCGGCCATAGTCGTCGGCGACCTTGCCGATCGTCTGGTGCAGCTGCCGACGCAGCGCCCTCAGGTCGCCCGCCAAATCCGCCGTCGCCGCTGGCGGCAGCGGGCCAGCGGCGAGATGCTCCCAGACCATTCGCCAGAGCCGCTTGAGAAAGCGGAAGGCACCCTCGACGCCGGCATCCGACCACTCGAGAGACTGATCGGGCGGGCTCGCGAACATGATGAACAGGCGTGCCGTATCGGCGCCAAACTGGTCGATCAGCGCCTGCGGATCGACACCGTTGTTCTTCGACTTCGACATCTTCTCGATGCCGCCGACGACGACCGGCAGACCGTCGGCGCGCAGGCTGGCGCCGATCGCCCGCCCGCGCTCGTCATGCACCGCGTCGACCTCGGCCGGGTTGATCCACTGCTTCTTGCCGTGCGCGTCCTCGCGGTAGAAGGTCGGCGCGACGACCATTCCCTGCGTCAGCAGGTTGGCGAAGGGTTCATCGAGCGGCGCATCCCCGAACAGTCCGAGGTCACGCATCAGTTTCGTCCAGAAGCGCGAATACAGGAGGTGCAGGATGGCGTGCTCGATACCGCCGATGTACTGATCGATGCCACCGCGGCACCAGTAGGCCACCCGCTGGTCGACCATCGCCTGCTCGTTGTCCGGGCAGCAGTAGCGCAGGAAGTACCACGAGGACTCGACGAAGGTGTCCATCGTATCGGTTTCGCGTCGCGCCGGCTGGCCGCACTTCGGGCAGGCGCATTCGTGGAACTCGGGCAGCCGCGCCAATGGCGAGCCGGCGCCGGTGATCGTCACGTCCTCGGGCAGGACGACCGGAAAGTCTGCATCCGGCACCGGCACGTCGCCGCAGGTGGCGCAGTGGACGATCGGGATCGGGCAGCCCCAGTAGCGCTGCCGCGAAATTCCCCAGTCGCGCAGGCGAAACTGCACCTTCTTCTCGCCGAGGCCCCTGGCGGCCAGATCGGCAGCGATCGCGTCGACCGCGGCGGCGTGGCCGAGACCATCGTAACGGCCCGAGTTGACGCAGACGCCCCCCTGCTTGTCGGCATACCAGTCCTGCCAGGCATCGGTCGAGAAGCGCTTGCCGGCAGCCGCGATCACCTGCCTGATCGGCAGTCCGTACTTGCGGGCAAAGGCGAAATCGCGTTCGTCATGGGCCGGCACCGCCATCACCGCACCATCGCCATAACTCATCAGGACGTAGTTGCCGACCCACACCTCGACCTGCTCGCCGGTCAACGGATGGGTGACGAAAATGCCCGTGGCGACGCCCTTTTTCTCCATCGTCGCCAGGTCGGCCTCGGCGACGCCGCCGCGCTGGCACTCGTCGACGAAAGCCGCCACGTGTGGATCGCGCGCGGCCGCGTACACGGCCAGAGGATGCTCGGCGGCAACGGCGCAGAAGGTGACGCCCATGATGGTGTCGGCGCGGGTCGTGAACACCCAGAGCTGTCCGGGCCCGCCGTCGAGTTCGTAGGGAAAGGCAAAACGGACACCGGTGCTCTTGCCGATCCAGTTCTTCTGCATCAGGCGAACCTGCTCCGGCCAGCCCGGCAGCCGGTCGAGATCGGCGAGCAGTTCCTCGGCGTAGGCGGTGATCTTCATGTAGTACATGGGGATCTCGCGCTTCTCGATCAGCGCCCCCGAACGCCAGCCACGACCATCGATCACCTGTTCGTTGGCGAGCACCGTCTGGTCGACCGGATCCCAGTTCACCGTCCCCAGTCGCTTGTAGATCAGCCCCTTCTCGTACAGACGGGTGAACAGCCACTGTTCCCAGCGGTAATACTCCGGCCGGCAGGTGGCCAGTTCGCGCTCCCAGTCGAGGGCAAAACCGAGGCGCTGCAGCTGCGCCTTCATGTAGCCGATGTTGGCGTAGGTCCATTCCGCCGGCGGAACGTTGTTCTGCATCGCCGCGTTTTCCGCCGGCATGCCGAAAGCGTCCCAGCCCATCGGTTGCAGGACGTTGTAGCCGAGCATCCGGTGGAAGCGCGCCAGCACGTCACCGATCGTGTAGTTGCGCACGTGCCCCATGTGCAGCTTGCCCGACGGATAGGGAAACATCGACAGGCAGTAGTACTTCGGCCGCTCCGGATCCTCGACGGCACGCGCCGCACCGCTGCACTTCCAGCGTTCCTGGGCGGCGACTTCAACTTCCGCGGGTTGATACTTTTCCTGCATGGCCGGCTGCGATCCCGAAAGTGGCTGAGGGGCGAATTATACCCGCATAGCCTTCCGCGTCCGCCCTCGCACGGCGGTGCAGCGGCCTTGCGCCGTCCGCCTCGGAGCAATCGCCTAGCCCGTTGCCGGAACCGGCCAAGCCCTGCTGCGCGCCGTGCAGCCCGGCCGGCTCGCAGCAATCGCCGCGCGACCTCTCAGCTGCGTGGATCCGGAGTGAACCCGGCCGGGAAGGGGTTGGGCTGCGGCGACTGCCGGGGCCGCGGAATGACGCCCTGGGCAAGCAGTCGGGCGCGACTGTCGTAGTGGATGCTGACGATCTCAGCCGGCTGCTCGCTGGCCCGGCGGAACTCGGTGTACTGCGTCGGCGCGCTGAGGCGCTCCCCGTGGCCCGTGCCGAGACGGCTGGCCGGCTGCTGCCGGGCGCGAGCCGCCTCGTCGGCGACCGCTTCGGCGGCGGATGCGGCCTTGGCTGCCGGAGGCGCCGCGGCAGGCTCGCCAGCCGCGCCGACCTCGTTGTCACGCGACGGTCGTGCCGTTGCCGGCGCTGGCGCGACGCTCTCGCGGAACACGGCAACGGCAATCACGCCGACATGGGTTGGTCGATCGGTCCGAGCGGCGTAACTGTCGGAGAGGCTGGTGAAATAGAAGGCGGCGACCTCGTCAATGCTCTTCCGCCAGCCTTGGACCTCGGTCGACTGCCCCGCCGAGAGAACGTAGCCCGACTGCGAGGTGGCGGCGGTCTCGCCGCTGATGGCGTTGATGCCGTCGACCGAGAGCACCGTCAGCACCCGCCCGGCGGTCCTGTTGTGCAGGTGCAGGGCATAACGGCTGCCGGGCGTGCCGGCGACGTAGAGGCGGCCCTGGTGGCGATGGACCTCGAGCCGCTCGCCGGTCTGGCGATCGACGACGCTGATGTCGACCAGTGTGCCGGCGTCGGCGATACTCAGGCAGCCGGCCAGCGGCAGGGCGGCAAGCAGGGTGGCGAATCGGTTCATGACGGTCTCCTGAATGGGCTTGGTGACCGTGTAAACGTCGCCGACCGGCGAACGGGGTCAAGTCACTGGCGAAATTCTTGCGGCAGCGGGTACTCGGGGTGCGCACGACGAAAGTCGGCAAGCTGCTGCGCGGCTTCGACGCTGCGACCCTCGCGGCGCAATGCGCGAATCTCCTCGAGCCATTCGTCGGCGCCGCGTCCATCGTCGGCACTCGACTTGGCCACGGCCCTCGCCTGCTTGCGCGCGGCCGGCGCCTGCCCGAGGGCAGCGGCCTCGTGCTCCGCGCCCCCCACAGTGGGCGCCGCCGGGGCCGCGGCCGGGGCGGCGTTGCTCTCCTTGGCGACTGGCGGCGCCGATCCCACAGCCGCCACCCCCTGCCGGTCGACGAACGGGCCGTCGCTCTGAGGCGGCGAGCCAGCGGCTGCCGGACTCAGCCCGCTCTGGCCAGTGGTTGGCGCCGCGCTCTGCCTACTGCGGCGTTCCTCGCTGGCCGGCTGCCTCGGGGCCGCTCGCGAAGCCACTGCGCCGGCACCAGCCACAGCTTCGCCGGCGACGGCGGCCGGTGCCGCCTGCTCTGGCGCTGCCGGTGCCGACGCCGGCGCAGCCAGGTCGCGCGCAACGCCAGCCGGCGAAACACCGGGCGCAGCCGACCGCGGCGGCGCGACCTCGGTCTCCCGGCGCTGGTCGGCAGGCTGCCGCTCGTGCAAGAGTGACAGCGTCAGGGTCAGTACCAGCGTCGTCGCCAGCGCCAGCGTCGTGCGCCAGCGCTGCCACCAGGTGCGCCGCGCAACAGTCTGTGCGGCGCGCACCGCAGCGCGCGCCGCAGCGATGATCCGCTCGTCGCCCGCGGCGGACGGCTCATCGCGGGCATGCTCCCGATAGAGTGCCGATACCTGCGGGTCGCCCCGGAAATCCTGCTGCCTTTCGCTCATAGCAGATCCCGCAAGCTCGTCCTGAGTTTGCCCAGCGCGTAGCGCAGGCGGCTCTTGGTCGTTTCGCGGCCGCAGCCGGTGGCAACGGCGATCTCGTCCAGCGTCAACCCGCCCTCCTCGGCGAGCAGAAAGACTTCACGCTGCAGCGGCGGCAACTCGTCCAGAGCCAGACTGATCCTTCGTGCCGTGTCGTGCCGCTCGTGCAGGACGTGCGGCATTTCCTCGCTTGCTGCCGGCAAACGTTCGATCAACTCGTCGCCCTCATCGGCATCATCGTTGGCGGTGGACTCGTACTGCGCCAGCAGATGCCGGGCATGCTGGCGATAGTGATCGATCAGGCGGTGACGGGCGATGCGGAAGAGCCAAGTCGGGAAGCGCGCCAGCGGCTCGTACTGGCTGCGCCCCTTGATCACCTTCAACCACACCTCCTGGTGCAACTCATCGGCCAGCGCCGGGTCGCCGCATTGCCGCACCAGATAGCGGTAAAGCGGGCCGCGGTGGCGGCGATAGAGCAGTGTGAAGGCATCGGCGTCGCCTGCGCGGTAGGCCAGCATCAGTCGCTCGTCACTCCAGTCCGTCTGCATGGGGGCAGTCTAGCCGCTACGCCGGCAAACGCAAGCGGGCACGGCGGGCGCCGGCGGAGTCGCTGCGGGCAGTGCTAGAATCCGGGCTTCATCGTCGCGAGGAGCAGGTCATGAACCGGAATCGCCTACACGCCGCTGCAGCGTGCTGCCTGCTTAGCGGCGCTCTGGCGTCGGTGGCTGCGCCGACAGTGCCAGTGGCCGACGCGCTCGTCACCGGCGTCCTCATGCCGGCCTGGCTCGAGCGCCATGGCACTCGGCAGGAACTGACACCGGGATTGACCCTGCAGAATCGCGACCGTCTGCGCACCGGCGCCAACGCCCGCGTCGAGCTGCGCCTGCGTGACGGCAGCGTACTGCGCCTTGCCGGTGACACGCAGTGCGAACTGAACGCGCTCGGTGTGCGCGAGCCCGAGGTCTTCACTGCGGCAATCGACGTGGCGCAGGGCGCGGTGCGATTCACCACCGGCGAACTGGCGCGCAGCCTGCGACAAAGGGCCGTCAATCTGCGCGTCGGCACGCTCACTGCCAGCGTCCGTGGCACCGACCTGTGGGGCACGGCCGACGGCGCCGGCGACCGCATCTGCCTGCTCGAGGGTGTCATCACGCTGATGCAGCCGGACAGCGAAGCACGGCAGGTCGGCGAGGCGGGCAGTTGCTATCTGGCAGCGAAGGATGGCGGACCGGCCGCGTTGCAGGCTGTCACTCGCGGACAGCTGGCTTGGTGGGCGGCGCAGACGGGAATGCCGCCAGGGGCAGGGCCGGCGAGCCCGAAAACGACGATGGCAGCGCCGGCGGCGGCACGCATCGCGCGCTCCGCCCGTGCTGGCAGATGGTCGGTCGAAGTGGCTGCCGTCGATAGTGAAGCGGCCGCGCTCTCGGTCTACGATCGCGCGCGCGCTGCGGGCTACGGCGCACGCATCAGACCACTGCCCGCAGCCGGCGGTGGCTACCGCTACGCGCTTCGCCTTGGGCCGTTGTCCTCCGAATCGGAGGCCGCTGCCCTGGCCACGGAAATCGGCAACGCGCTGCCGATCGCGCCGGTGAGCCTCGTCCGTAACTGACACCCTCTCGCCACGGCTGGCTGCCGCGGCTACTGCAGACGATGCCGGGTCACCGGTGGTGGATGAATGGACAACCCGAAGGACTGGCAGCCTGTCGGACTTGACCAAGTTGGCTGCAAGAATTGGGAAGACGGCTCATTTCTCCCCGTATTTCTGCACGAATAGAACAACTATTCGCTTGAAATCCGTGAACAACTGCGCTCGTTTCCCACTTCTTTCGCTTCGACCCATCAAGTCCGACAGGCTGCTAGAAGGCGTGCCGCTGCGGGCCGAAGAAGTTCACCCAGTTCGACTGCCACAGGCGGACGAGGCTATGCGCCGTGATCAGGTTGAGTTTCGAGATCCGGTTCTGGTGGCGCAACAGCCAAGAGACGCAAGTTCTTGACGCGACTGCGTCACGGGCCACTGAATGGTCGCCCTCGGCCTCCGCATAGTCGATGAAACGTTCCACCGCCAGGCGGCAATAGTCGGAACTCGTGCAGCAACCGGCGATCACTTCGGCTTCGCCGGCTGCACGCCGCCACAGCTTGAGCGCCAGCTCTTCGCTGATACCGGTGCGACGCGCGATCCACGGCAGGATTTTCGGTGCTTTCATCAAGGTACTCCTGAGATTCGAGTGCTGCTGGACCGAAGGGACGGACCATCCGTCCCGAAACCGGCCTGTGTTGCAGTGCAACATGATTATAGCGAAAGTACGTTCGAAAAGTTAGTAAAGGATTCTAAACTGGTGAATCTGTGCCCCGAATCAAGCCCTTGGCAGCATCTCCCCGCAGACGGCGGACTGTCCGTGCCGGACCCGGGGCTCCACAACCATTCTCCGGCTGGCCGATCCGGGAGGCTGCGCTGCCATTTGCCTGACACCATGACCTCCCGATCTGCGTACAGCTTAGCTCGCCAACGCCCCAGCGACCGTGAAGTAATCCACCCTTCAGCCGAGGTTTTTCCGCAGTTTCGTGGGTGGCGCGTGCGGGCACGAGCAATCGGTGCTGCGCGACACCCTGCAGCCGGTACAGTCGGGCCCCTGCGCAGCGTCGCGGTCGGGTGCATCGGACGGCAACCCGCCGACGCCCTCCGCGCACCGGACTGCCGCGCACCGGACTGCCGCGCGGCGGGCCGCTCGACCCGCTCGTGGCCCGACGACTAGCCGGCGGTGAACGCCGAATACGCCTGATAGGCGGCGAACACCGCCAGAGCAATGAAGAAGGCACCGCTGATGCGGTGCAGCAGTTGCAGCGGGATCTTCTGCAGGATCGTTCTGCCGGCAAGGATTCCGAGCGCCGACGTTGCCGCCAGCGCGAACGTCGCGCCCAGCCAGACGCCAGCCGGGACGTGCGTGCTGCTCATGGCGACGACGGCCAGTTGTGTCTTGTCACCGAACTCCGCCACCGTCAGCAGCAGGAAGGTCGTGAAGAAGATGCCGTGACCACTTTTCTCCTCGACTTCCTCGTCGTCATCGTCGGCCTTGGCGCGCAGGGCGTGCAATCCGAAGGTGAAGAACAGCAGGGCGACAACCGCACTGACCACCCATTCCGGCAACCAGCTGGCGATGGCGACGCCAAAGACGACCGCGAGCGTGTTGAGCAGGGCAAAGGCCGCCACGGCGCCGAGCATGACCGGCAGCGGCCGATGCCGCGAGGCCAGAGTCATGCAGACCAGCTGGCTCTTGTCGCCGATCTCGGCGGCAGCGATGAGCGCGAAACTGGTTGCCGCCGCCGCGGAAAACTCGACGGCACCGCCGGTGCCGAAGACAGAGGAAAGGTGAGGCAGCAGACCCGGTGCGTTTTCCAATCGTGTCTCCCGGCGAACGATCAGTGAAGGGTGGCTGTCCGCTGCCGATCAGCCGTCCGACAGCGAAGCGGCGGATCGTAGCGCCGGCGGCGCCGCCTGCTCAAGTCCATGGACCGCAAAACGCCGATTCTTGCCGCGATTCCGTGTCTCCGGCACCACAAGGCACGATTGCTGCGCTGCAGCATGCCAGACGCGGGACGCTCCGGCAGCGCAGCGACTGGCGACGCCGGCCTTGGCGAAAAGGAAAAAGCCGCGCCCATGGCGCGGCTTCGGTCATCGCGTTCGCCCAGCGTGCAGCGGTAGGGTGCGAGCACCCTACCGCTGCACGTCAGCGACTCAGTGGAACTGCTCTTCCTCGGTCGAACCCGTCAGCGCGGTGACCGACGAACTGCCCCCCTGGATGACCGTCGTCACCTCGTCGAAGTACCCGGTTCCGACTTCCTGCTGGTGCGAGACGAAGGTGTAGCCGCGGTCACGCGCGGCGAATTCGGGTTCCTGCACCTTCTCGACGTAGGCCGTCATGCCGCGCGCGACGTAGTCCTGCGCGAGGTCGAACATGTGGTACCACATGTTGTGGATGCCGGCGAGGGTGATGAACTGGTACTTGTAGCCCATGGCGCCGAGTTCCCGCTGGAATTTGGCGATCGTCGCGTCGTCGAGGTTCTTCTTCCAGTTGAACGACGGCGAGCAGTTGTAGGCCAGCATCTTGCCCGGGTGCTTGGCACGCACCGCCTCGGCGAACTGGCGGGCGAACTCGAGATCCGGCGTGCCGGTCTCGCACCAAACGAGGTCGGCATACTCGGCATAGGCGATGGCACGCGAGATCGCCTGCTGCAGACCTTTCCTGGTCTTGTAGAAGCCTTCCGAGGTGCGCTCGCCGGTGACGAAGGGCTTGTCGTTGTCGTCACAGTCGGAAGTCAGCAGATCGGCTGCCTCGGCGTCGGTACGCGCGATCACCAGCGTCGGCACACCACAGACGTCAGCGGCAAAACGCGCGGCGATCAGCTTCTGCACCGCTTCCTGCGTCGGCACCAGCACCTTGCCGCCCATGTGGCCGCACTTCTTGACCGATGCCAGCTGGTCTTCCCAGTGCACGCCGCCGGCACCCGCGCGGATCATCGCCTTCATCAGTTCGAAGGCGTTCAGCACGCCGCCGAAACCGGCCTCTGCGTCAGCGACGATCGGGGCGAAGTAGTCGATGTAGCCCTTGTCGCCCGGGTTCACGTTCTTCGAGAACTGGATTTCATCGGCGCGGCGGAACGAGTTGTTGATCCGCTCGACGACCTTCGGTACCGAATCGACCGGATACAGCGACTGGTCGGGATACATCGCCGCGTAGGAGTTGTTGTCGGCAGCGACCTGCCAGCCGGAGAGGTAGATCGCCTTGACTCCGGCCTTGACCTGCTGCATCGCCTGACCACCGGTCAGCGCGCCGAGGCAGTTGACGTAGGGTTCGCTATTGACCAGCTTCCAGAGCTTCTCAGCGCCGCGTCGGGCGACCGTGTACTCGATCGGGAACGAACCGCGCAGGCGGACGACATCAGCCGCCGAGTAGCCACGCTTGATTCCCTTCCAGCGGGGATTCTCGGCCCAGTCCTTCTCAAGTTCGGCGATCTGTTGCTCTCTAGTGCTCATGATTGACCTCACGAAAAATTGGCAAATGCAGAGGGGGCTATGGCGACACCCACGGGGTCGGATGAGGTACTGCAGCACACCGATCCGGGGCGACCAATGGCGAGAAGTATAGACATCTTTTTCCGCGTCGGCAACAGTCTTATATAAGACATAAGATATATTTTTTGTCGAAGCGAAACAGCGGTTTGCCTTGCTTCTTCCGCATTGCGAAAATGCATTCTCTTTCGTGAAACGTACCCGACCTATGCCTGCCGGCTCGCCGGTGCGAAGACCAGTTCCGGCAGGACGAATTCCCAGCGCTCGCAGCGGATCAGGTGCTGGTGTCCGGACGAGTGGTCGTCGCTGCGGAAGCGAACGAGGATCGCCGCTGCGCGCGCCGCCACGCAGACCATCGCCGCTGGCGGCGCGTAGCTGGCGGCGAGTCGGCCGACCAGCCGACCCGGCGCGTCGCGCAGCAGCCAGCGCCGGCCATCGTGCTGCAGTCGCAGCGGGTCGCCCGGCTGCAGCGCGGCGATCGCCCGCTGGATCGGGTGGCTCGCCGTGTGGCGGCCGGCAAGGCCGATGTCCACCTCACCCGGGTGGAGCAGCTGGTGCTGCCACGACAGCTCGGCCGGCGGCGTCGGCAGCGCAACCGGCGGGCGCCGCAGCAGCCCGGTGGACTCGGGCAGCTCGTCAAGCAGGCCGGTATGGCGCTCGAGCCGCGCCAGCAGCAGCGTCTGCCGGGCGCGGGTCATCGCCACGTAGTAGAGGCGCCGTTCGGCGTCCGCGTCGCCATCCGGCCGGCCAACCGACCCCCAGCCGCCGTCGAGAACCGCGACATGGTCGAACTCGAGGCCCTTCGCCCGGTGTGCGGTGAGCAACAGCAGACCGCTCTGCCGACGCCGTGCCTCGCGGCCCCAGTCGACCAGCCATTCGATGAAATGCTGCCGCGGCAGCTCGGCATCACCGGTTTCGCCACGGTATTCGGCAACCGCTTCGTCGAGCATCGCCCAAGCCGCTGCCGCCGCCTGCCGGGCGATCCAGGCGGCGATCGCGCGCCCGCTGACGAAAGCGCCGGCGTCGTCGTGCAGCCAGTCGAGCAATTGCTGCGTTTCCCGCTGCCGCCAGAAGCGCAGCCCTTCCTCACGCGCCACCTGCACCGGCACGCCCTGCAGCTCGCAGCAACTGCGAACCGCTTCCAGCCACTGCCACTCGCGCGCGATCACCGCACAGCGCGCCCAGTCCCAGGAGGCCGTCAGGCCGGCCAGGCGCTGCAGTTCGCCGACCACCGCCAGCGCCTGCGTGCGTGCATCGCCGCCGGCAGGCAGAATCTGGACGCGACCCTGCGCGACGGCGTCGATCCGTTGCCAGTCGCCGCCCGGCGGCAGCCGGCGGCGCGCCGGATCGATGCGGATCGGCTGCCCGGCCTTCATGCGCTGCGCCGCCGGCGCGATCAGCCGGTTGGCGATGTCGATCAGGTGCGCCGTCGAGCGGTAGTTGTCGAG
Organism: Accumulibacter sp.; assembly: GCA_016788495.1. Taxonomy (GTDB): domain Bacteria; phylum Pseudomonadota; class Gammaproteobacteria; order Burkholderiales; family Rhodocyclaceae; genus Accumulibacter. Next base: position 43,474 of record JAEUOM010000090.1, read on the forward strand.
CAGATGCACGGCGCGCGCCGAATAATCGGCTTCGAAACGGCGGATGAACTCCACCGAGGCACCGCTGAAGGCGTAGATGTTCTGATCGTCGTCACCGACCGCAAAAAGGTTCAGGCGCGCATCCGCCGCTGCCTGGTTTCGCCCCGCCAGAGCGCCGATCAGCGCGTACTGCTGCGGCCCGATGTCCTGGTATTCGTCCACCAGGATCCAGCGCAGGCCGCGCAGCAGTCGCTCGCGCTGTTCGTCGGCGTCCTCGGGGGGCAGTTGGTCGCCGCGCAGCAGCGCCACCGCCTGCTCGCGCACGGCCTGCAACGCGGCCTCGAGACCGCCGTCGGCGAGCAGCCGCTCGCGGCCGGCGAAGCTGGCGCCAACCAGCCGCATCGCCAGGGCATCACAGGTCAGGACGTTGACCGCCCGCCCGTCGTCGCCCACCAGATCCGCCAGACGCTGGCGGATCTGCGCCGCGGCGTGGCGGTTGTAGGCCAGAGCCAGAATGCCGCGCGGGTTCTCGCGGCGGACCCGCAGAAGATAGGCGATACGGTGGACGAGGACGCGCGTCTTGCCCGAACCGGGACCGGCGAGGACGAGCGCATTGCCGGTCTCGCGGTCGTCGGCGACTATCGCCTGCTGCGCCGGGTTGGCCAGCGACTCGACGATCTCGCGCCACGACTGCGGCGTCGTCTGCCGCGCCACCTCCTGCTCGCGCTCCGGCAGCCAACGCTGCATGAAGTCGGCACGCGGCAGACGGAAGTAGTCGAGC
>JAEUOM010000097.1 GCA_016788495.1 Accumulibacter sp.
GGCTCCAGAGAATCAGCGGTGGCTGCAGGGAGACCGAGTTGAACGAGCTGATGGTCACCCCGACTGGCTGCCCATCGGGCGCCAGCGCGGTGAGGACGGTGACTCCCGTGGCAAAGCCGCCCAGCGCATCGCGAAAGGCTCTGCAGGCCATCTCGCGCGACGTCAGAGACGGATCAGGTGCCGACTCTGGACGCAGGAGCGCCGCGACGGGATCACCGAGTTCGACGGCTTCCGGGGTATCAAGCGGCGGACGCATCACGCGGTCGGGTGGCGCAGCGGCAGCATGCTAAGATCAGGAACTTCGGCAAAAAAATGGCTTTCAAGATGCGACACGGCAGCCGGACTGGCTGGGGACAGTGGTCATCCGCCTGCTTCGCGGCCCCCGTCCTCGACCGAATGCGCCGCAGAAGCTGTATTGACGAACGGAATGGGCGTCCATTATGGCTTTGTCGTCGGCCGCTGTCGACACGGAGGTGAAGCATGGGTGTGCGGAGGGGCCGTGGACGTTGATCAGGGCTGCCGAGCGGCGACGTCCGGGGAGGCTGCGGACCGCCTTGCCGTATCTTCGACGCTGCCGCCGATGAGCGCCGCGGCCGCCGCCGGTACCGGGTTCGCCGCACGGGTGGTGGCCTGGCAGAAGGCCAATGGGCGCCACGAGCTGCCGTGGCAGCAGACGCGCGACCCGTACCATGTCTGGCTGTCCGAGATCATGTTGCAGCAGACGCAGGTGCGCTCGGTGATTCCGTATTACCAGCGCTTCCGCACTCGCTTTCCGACTCTCGAAGCGCTCGCCGCGGCGCCGATGACGAGTGTCCTCGAAGCGTGGGCGGGCCTGGGTTACTATGCCCGCGCGCGCAACCTGCACCTCTGCGCGCAGACGATCGTGCGCCTGCATGGCGGCCAGTTCTCCGGCGACTCGCAGATCAATGCGCGCTTGCCGGGAATCGGTCGCTCGACCGCGGCAGCGATCAGCGTCTTTGCCTTTGGTCTCCGGGCAGCCATCCTCGATGCCAACGTCCGTCGGATCCTGGCACGATGCTTTGCCCTCGATGCCACTCCTTCTCCCGCCGCCGATCGACGTCGGATGTGGGCCTTGGCCGAAGCACTGCTGCCGACGACCGACATCGAAGCCTACTCGCAAGGGATGATGGATCTCGGGGCGACGGTGTGCGTCCATCGCCAGCCCGCCTGCGACCGCTGCCCACTGGCATCGGTGTGCCGCGCGCGGCAGCAGGGACGCCAGGCGGAGCTGCCTGCCCGGATGCCGAAGAAGCCGCTGCCGGAGCGCCGGGAGAGCGTCATCATGCTCACCGACGGGCGTCAGGTGCTGCTCGAGCGCCGTCCGGCGAGCGGCATCTGGGGTGGCCTGCTGAGCCTGCCGGAGCTCGCAGCAGGCTCAGCAGAGGCGCTGGCGCAGCGCAACGGCTGCCGCCTGCTGGCGACGACCGAGCTGCCAGCGATCGATCACCGCTTCACCCACTTCCGTTTGACCCTTGCCGTCCTGCGCGCTGACGTGCAGCCCATCGGCCACGCGGCATGCGAGGATCGCTGGCAATGGCTGCCGCTCGAGCGGATCGCCGAGGCAGCGCTGCCGACGCCGATCAGACGCCTGCTGCTGTCCTTGCGCCCGCCTGGAGATCGAAGCGACAAGGCCTGCTAGTTCGCTCCCGCATCGTGTCCTCGTCGGCTCGCGCGCCCCGGCACCAGTCGCCGCCGACCGTCAGTCGGCAGCGTGGCCGAGCAACTGCCTGAACTCCTCCACCGGCACCGGCCGTCCGAACATGAAGCCTTGGTAGCCGTGGCAGCCATGGCGGTCGAGAAACTCGCACTGCGCGGCAGTCTCCACCCCTTCGGCGATCACTTTCAGGCCGAGGCTGCGCCCCATGGTGACAATCGTCTGCGCAATCACGGCATCGCTCTGGTTGTCCGGCAGCCGGCTGACGAAAGCCCGGTCGATCTTCAGCTGATCGAGTGGCAGTCGGGTCAGATAGGACAGCGAGGAGTAGCCGGTGCCGAAGTCGTCCATCGAGAAGGTAACCCCGAGCTGCTTGATGGCGTTCATTCTGGCTATCGTGTCGGCGACATTGTCGAGCACCAGGCTCTCGGTCAGCTCCAGCTTGAGCCGCGTCGGGTCGGCGCCGCTGCGTTGCAGCAACCCGTGCAGCTGGTCGACGAAATCCGCCTGCCGAAACTGGCGTGCGCTGACATTCACCGCCACCTGCAGTCCGCCGGCACGGCCGTCACCGCTCCAGGCGGCAAGTTGCGCGCAGGCGGTCGCCAGCACCCAGTGGCCGATCGGGACGATCAGGCCGGTATCCTCGGCCAGCGGGATGAACTTTCCGGGTGGAACCAGACCATGCTGTGGATGCTGCCAGCGCAGCAGAACCTCGGCGCCGAAGATCCGACGCCGCGAATCGACCTGCGGCTGGTAATGGAGAACGAACTGATTCCTCTGCAGCGCCAGATGCAGATCCTCTTCGAGGTGCCGCCGGTCCCTGGCCGCCTGGTTCATGCTGGCGGTAAAGAACTGGACGTTGTTGCGTCCGGCCGACTTGGCGTGATACATCGCTGCGTCCGCATTGCGCATCAGCACCTCGACCGTGTCGCCATCACCGGGGAAGACGGCGATGCCGATGCTCGACGTGGTGTGCATGCCCTGCCCGTCGATTTGATACGGCTGCGACAATGCGTGCAGAATCTTCGTGGCAACGCGTTCGGCCGCCAAGGCGTCGGCCCGCGAGAGCACGACGACAAACTCGTCGCCACCCAGTCGGGCGACGATGTCACTGGCCCGGACACTCCCCGTCAGGCGCTGCGACACTTCGAGGAGCAGCGCATCGCCGACGTGATGGCCAAGCGTATCGTTGATGTTCTTGAAGCGATCGAGGTCAAGGAACATCACTGCCAGTGGGCAACTCGCGCCTTCGCGTCGCGCTGCAGCCAGCGCCTGCTCGAGACGGCCCTGCAGATTGGAGCGGTTGGGCAACTGGGTCAGAGTGTCGAAGTGCGCCAGATGCCGGATCCGTTCCTCGGCAGCCTTGCGCTCGGAGATGTCGACGAAGCTGCCGATGTAGTTCTCGACGCTGCCGTCAACGCCACGAATCGTCGAGATCGACAGCCACTTCGGATACACCGTACCGTCCTTCCGCCGATCCCAGATTTCGCCCTGCCAGTGGCCGCTGCCGTCAATCGCCTGCCACATGCCGCGGTACTCGCCCGCCGACGCGCGTCCCGAAGACAGGAGGCGCGGGTCGCTGCCACGAACCTCGTCGGCGCTGTAGCCGGTGAGGTTGGAGAACGCGGCGTTGACTTCGACGATGCGGTTGTCACGATCGCTGACCATGATCGCCTCGGCGCTGTTCTCGAACACCGCCGCCAGCAGGCGCAGGCGTTTCTCGGTCAGGCGTCGCTCGCTGATGTCGCGCCAGAGGGTGTGCAGGATTACCTCGCCGCGCAGCGTGATCGGCGTCAGGGTGACTTCGACCGATACCGCGCTACCATCGCGGCGCTGGTGCGTCCACTCGAAACGGTGATAGCCGAACTCGCTCGCAGCGGCCATCATCGCTCGTGCCTTGTCCTTCGATGGCTGGCCATCGGGCTGATACGGTGGCGAAATGTCATCCGGGCTACGACCGAGGAACTCCTCTTTCGACGGGTATCCGAGCAGTTCCAGGGTGGCCGTGTTGCAGTCGATGAAAGCAGCCTCCTTGAGCAGCAGCAGCGGATCCTTGGCGTCCTCGAAGAGCCGCCGGAACGCCTCCTCGCTTTCGCGCAGTTGCTTCTCGGCCAGCAGGCGCTCGGTCACGTCCTCTTTGACGGCGAGGTAGTGCGTCACCTCGCCGTGATCGCCGAAAACCGGCGCGATCGAGGCACTCTCCCAGAACAGCGTGCCATTCTTGCGCCTGTTGTGCAGCAGCCCGGTCCACACCTTGCCTTCACACAGCGTCCGCCACAAGGTTTGATAAACCTCGACCGACACGTCGCCGGACTTGAGGATGCGGGGGTTCTGGCCAATCGCTTCGAGCCGGGAGTAGCCGGTCACGCGGGTGAAGCTCGGGTTGACGTACTCGATGTCGCCGTTGCGGTTGGTGATGACGATGGTGACCGGACTCTGCTCGACCGCCTGCAGGAGATTGCGTGACTCCTCCTCCGCCTGCTGGCGCTCGGAGATGTCGGCAAAGACCCAGATGCTGCCATCGTGCGGCCGTCCGGGATCGATCGCGCGACCGGTCAGTGCGCCCCAGAAGACGCTGCCGTCCTTGCGCCGGAGCGTCAGTTCGGTACTGAAATCGCGCCCCTCGCCGACCACCGCGTACGCGCGCTCGCCGATCCTGGCGAAGACATCGTGGCTGGGGTAGAAGCACTCGGACGACTCACCGATCAACTCACCCGCCCGATAGCCGAAAATCTCCTCGAGACGCCGGTTGCACGCAACGACGCGCCGCTGCCGCAGGTGAACGATGCCGACCAGCGCATTGCTGAGCAGGGTTTCCATCTCGGCCAGCAACTGGCGATTGCGCTGCTCCATCCGCTGACGTTCGCTGAGGTCGGCCAGCAGGTCGGCAACGATCGCCGTCCCGCCGTCACCGCCCTGGATGACGAAGAGCGTGTGCAGCGCCGGGATGCGACGACCCTGCAGCGACGACAGCTCGAGTTCCCCGATCCACTGGCCCTCACTGACGGTTGCCGGCAGGACAATCTGCTGCAGCCGATGTGCGTTCTCCGGGCTGCAGAAGCGGGTCAGCGAGTAGTCGCCGCAAGGCGCCACCGCAGGAATGTCCAGCATCCGGCGCAGCGCCGGGTTGGCATAGCTCAGTTCGCCGTCGACGCGCAGCATGGCGATTCCCTGGCTGGCGTTGTCGGCCAGCCGCTCGAATACCGCGAGCCGCTCACCGTTGGCGCGCTGCAGGCTCTCGCTGCGCAACAGGTCGGCAAGGACTGTCGCCTCGCGCGTCTCGCTCCGCCAGAGGCGGAGCAGCAGGGTGGCGAACAGCGCGAGGAGCAGCAGAGCCGACATGCCGACGACCAGTGCCCGCGCTCGCCAGCCGGTCAGCAGCTCGTCACGGCTGGCACCGATAATGAAATAGAAAGGGTAATGCTCGAGCTGTTGATAGCTGTAGATGCGCTCGATGCCATCGGTCTGGGCAGCAAAGTGCAGGGTGCCGCTTCTTGCCCCGCGGCTCATCTGCTGACGGACGGGATGTTCGGGCGACAGCGTCCTGTTGACCTCGCCCGGGATATGCGGCCAGCGGACCACCAGGCGCTGATCGTCGCTGCGCCGGAAGGATATCGACCCCTGCTGGCCAAGATCGACGGTGCGAAAGATCTGCTGATAGCGGGCGAGATCGAGCACGGCGCTGACCAGTCCGAGAAAGACGCCCTGATCGTCGCGCAGCGGGCGCGCGACGATCAGGCTTGGCCGGCCGGTTGCCCGCGAGTCGATCACCTCGGAGAAGAAAAGGCCCGCCTGCGGGTCGTCCCTGAGTGCGATGAAGTAGTCGCGGTCGCTTACCTCGATGCGCGGTGTCCTCGCCCTGTCGGAACTGTAGAGCAAACTTCCTTCGGCATCGAACACCCGCAATCCAACGAGCTCGTCGAAATTCAGCAGGCGCAGATCGAGTTCGTCCCCCACTCGCTGCGCATGCCGGTCGACGGCCTGTGGTCTCAGCTGCGCGGCGGGCAGGAAGCGGACCAGCCCGTGGAGAACGGCATCGGTCCGGCGAAGGGTGGCGTCGAGGCGGGTTTCGAAGATCGCGGCGTAGTTGCGCGTCTTCGTCTCCGCCTCGCCAACCTGCTCGTGGTGGCTCAACCACAGCTGATAGGCGAGCAACAGCAGCACGCCGAGCAGCAGGCAGCCGAGCCAGATCAGCAGCATCCTGCGCTGGCGGCGATCGATGGCATGCGCCTTCCCCTGACTCATGAACCAATACTGCAGGACTTCGTGAGTGAAGGCAAGAAAGGGCGCGCCTGTCAGCGTCTGGTGGCTGCCGTCACCTGCGTGTTCCTGCCGATGGCCCAGCGGCCAAAGCCGACGCCGACCGCCAGGCTGACGAAGCCGGCTGCCCAGCCGGCGGGATCGGCACGACCGAAGGCGTCGAGCGCGATGCCGAAGACCAGCGGACCAATGCACCCGCCGGCAAAGCCGATCGCCGAGTAGAGCGCAAGAGCCGTACCGCGTCGATCGCTTGCCGTCTCGCTGACCAGGCCGGCGGTCAGTGCTGCCGAATCAAGGTTCATGCTCGCTGCGTAGAGCAGCAGCAGCGGCACCAGGACATGCCCCGGGCGGTCGCTTGCGCAGGCGACGATGAGCGCCAGCACGCAGGACAGGGGCATGACGGTCCGCAGCCAGCGGCTGCGCCCCCAGCGGTGCGCGCCCTCGTTGCCGAGGACACTCGCAGGAACGGCGAGAAAGGTCGCAAGCGCGGCCACCACCCCCGGCATCGCCGTCCAGGGATCGGCGAGTCGGCCGTGGTTCCAGACGAGGCAGGCAACAAGCCAGGCACGAAAACCGAAGAGCTCCCAATTGTGACCGAAGTAGGCGCCGCAGAACGCGAGGACGCGCCGGTCGCCGAGCACCAGGCGCCAGGGCGTGGCGCGATCGCGGGGTGGCGGCGGGCTGGCGACCGGTGCCACCCCGAGCCAGACCAGCAGAACCGCCATGGCGGCGCCGGCGGCGGCCAGAGCAAACAGCAGCGGCCAGGACAGATGCCGCTGCGTCAGTTCGATCCAGAGGTACGACAGGCCGGCGCCGACGCCGAAAGTCGCCGTATAGAAAGCTGTGCCACGCGACTGGCGCGCTGCCGGCAGCCGGTCGGTCAGCGCTTTCAGACCGGGCATGTAGGTCCCTGCGAGGGCTAGGCCGGCCAGCCACCACCAGCCCAGTGCGGCGACGAAGCTGTTCCCAAGGAGGGCGAAACCCGCCAGAGCAAGCCCGTTCAACGCGGCGCAGGCGAGATAGATGCGGCGCGCGTCAACGCGGTCGGTGAGGCTCACGAGCAACGGTACGGCAAGGATGTAGCCGAGAAAGAAGATGCCTCCCAGCCAGCCGGCGGCGGTCGCCGACAGGGACCAGTCCTGCGAAAGCCGCGGCAGGAGCGACGGCACCAGCGCGAATCCGGCCATCGAAAAGACCTCGGCACTGCAAAAGATCAGCACCAGCAGCGTCGGGGAGCGGGCGCTGGGCAGCAGACCCGCATCGCCCGCCGCAGGGCTCACCGGTCCGGCGCCGGATCGCCCCAGCGGGGGAGCAGCGCGTGCCGGACGTGCAGTTGATCCAGGATGCGGGCGACGACGAAGTCCACCAGGTCGGCGACCTGCTGCGGCTGGTGGTAGAAGCCGGGGCTGGGTGGCAGGATGACGGCGCCGGCGCGTGCCAGCCGCAACATGTTTTCGAGCTGAATGGTCGACAGAGGCGTCTCACGTGGCACCAGGATCAGCTTGCGGCCTTCCTTGAGGACGACGTCGGCGGCACGCTCGATCAGCTTGCTCGCCAGACCCTGGGCGATCGCCGCCAGGGTCCCCATGGAACAAGGACAGACGACCATCGCGTCCGGTGGGTTCGACCCGCTGGCCACCGGTGCGAACCATTCCTCTCGGCCAAACACCTCGAGTTGTCCCGGCAGGCCGGGATGGCGTTCCTGCAGAAGAGTGCGCGCCTCGTTGGCGCGGGCCGGCAGTTCGATGCCCATTTCCTGGCGGGCGACGATCTGCGCCACCTGCGAGTAGACCAGTTGCACCCGGCAGCCCGCCGCCAGCAGGCATTCGAGCAGGCGCAGCCCGTAGGGCATCCCCGAGGCACCGGTGAACGCGAGACAGATGGTTTCAGGCACTGGTGACTCCGTTCTGCGGGATTGCTGGCTCGCTGAGAAGGCGGGCAGCAATGACGCCGTTGATGATGCCGAAAAACAGCGCAGCGCAGGCAAAGAGCGGCGCCAGGTAGAACAGTCCGTCATGCGGGATCAGCCACAGGCGCGCGAGCAACAACTGCCCACCGATGTGTGCAAAGCTCGCCACGATGCTCCAGCTGACCGGGCCAAAGCTGCGCCGCGGCAGGCGGCACGCCAGCGCCAGGACGATCAGGCTGCACGCAGCCCCGCTGACACTCATGAAGAAGCCCGGCGAAAGAAAGTGCCCGAGCAACAGACTGCCGGCAAGAACGCGCAGGCCGGTGACCCAGGCGGCGGCGGCCCAGCCGTGGCGCGCCAGGACGATCAGCGTGACGATATTGGCAAGGCCGGGTTTGACGCCTGGCAGCGGCAGTGGGATCGCCGCGTCGACCAGCGACAGGCCGATCGCCACCGCGGCGAGCTGCGCGATTCGCTGATCCTCGGGCGTTGCCGTCAGCCTGATCGGTTGCGTCCGGCCGGACATGGTGAGGGCTCGCGTGGGTCAGGCCACGCCCGGGCAGGCTGCGCCGCTGGCGACAGGGCTCATGGCTCGGAGATCGCCCGACCGCGGGAAATGAAGGCGACCGAATACCCTGCCTGGAAGCGTGAATGCAGAGCCTCGATCGTCGGCTGCGATACGGGTACGGTGGCGTCCCACTTGATCGCGTAGTTGGCACCCGATCCGCCCAGATTCTCGCGCTGTTCGACGAACAGCTCGAGGGTGCCGAAGGGCGGAACGAACCGCGGAGCGGGCAGCGAGTTGCGCAGAAGGACGCCTTCGGTGTTGTAGTAATTGGCCGAGACGACGCGGATCGAGTTGAGCGGATCCGTGTTGCGCACACTAACCAGAACGGACAGCAGGGTGACGTCGGTCCTTCCGGTGGCGGCGACATTGCCGTGCCTGACCTCGGAGTAGATCGGCACATAGACCGTCTGCCCCTTCGTCGGCGCTTCGATCCCTTCGGCAAGGACCGGCGCGTTACCCGCAACGCTGGCCAGCGTCATGGCCAGCGCGCAGCTGATGCGGAAAAAGCCGCGGCGCGCGTCGGCGAGGAGGATGCGAGGGAGGCTCATGAGCGTTCTCCGTGACATGGGATCGGAATGGTCTCGGCGGTCTGGCCGATCGCGTCGGCCCGAGCGAGCGGGCCGCTGCCGGCTGCCGACGATATGCGAGTCGCTCGTCAATCTCAGACCAGTCTCACAGTCAGCTCGCCGACGCCAGCCACCGTCGCCTCGAGCAGGTCGCCGCGGGCCACCGTGGACACTCCGGCCGGAGTTCCGGTGAAGATCAGATCACCCGCTTGCAGGCGGACATGGGTCGACAGATTGGCGATGATCTCGGCCACTTTCCATGACATCTGCCCGAGGTCGCCGTCCTGTCGTAGCTGGCGGTTGACCCTGAGCTGGATCGCTCCCAGTACCGGGTGGCCGCCGGCAGTCAGCGGAGTGATGGCGCCGATCGGAGCACTGTGGTCGAAGCCCTTGGCCATGTCCCAGGGATGTCCCTTGTCCTTCGCCCGCTGTTGCAGATCGCGCCGCGTCAGGTCAAGCCCGACGGCATAGCCGAAGACGCAGTCCAGTGCCTGTGCCACCGGAATCCCCTCTCCACCGGCAGCGAGGGCGACGACCAGTTCCACTTCGTGCTGCAGGTTGCCGGTCAGCGGCGGATAGGGCACGTCTCCGCCGCCGGCAACCAGCGCATCGGCCGGCTTGCTGAAAAAGAAAGGTGGTTCGCGGCTGTCGGCGCCCATCTCGATGGCGTGATCGGCGTAGTTTCGTCCGACACAATAGACACGCCGTACCGGGAACAGGGCATCGCTGCCGGTTACCGGCAGCACGACGCGTGGCGGGGGAGGGAAAACAAATCTCATGGTGGTTCCTCAGCGGATTCAGACAGGATTGTCGACGTCTACGAAGCGGCAGTCGAGAGCGAAATGATCGCCGAGGTGTGCGGCCAGAGCCATGACACCATAACGCTCGCTCGCATGGTGACCGGCGGCGAGATAGGCCACCCCCGACTCACGTGCGAGATGCGTGGTCGGCTCCGACGCTTCGCCGCTTAGATAGAGGTCGACTCCGAGCGCGATCGCTTCTTCGAACATCCCCTGCGCCGCGCCCGAGCACCAGGCGACACGACTGACCAGGCGCTCGCCGTCGCCGAGCAGCAGGGGTGGTCGCTGCAGCGCCAGCGCGACGCGCGCGCCAAGCTCCCGGGCAGGCAAGGGCACCGTCAGGTGGCCGAGCCAGCCGAGTTCCTGTTCGCCGAAGTGGCCGTCGGCGATCCAGTCGAGGCGCCTTGCGAGCTGCGCGTTGTTGCCCAGCTGACGATGGCTGTCGAGCGGCAGGTGGAAAGCGTAAAGGTTGATGTCGTGGTGCAGCAGCGTCTGCAGACGGCTCTTGCGGATCCCCGTGACGCAGCCGTCCTCGCCACGCCAGAACCAGCCATGGTGGACCAGGATGGCATCGGCGGCGTGCTCGACCGCGGCGTCAAGCAACGCCTGTGTGGCGCTGACACCGGCGATCAGGCGCCTGATCTCGGGGCGTCCTTCCACTTGCAGGCCGTTTGGGCAATAATCCCGGAAGCGTCCTGGCTCCAGCAGATCCTCCAGGTAACGGGTCAATTCTTCGCGTTTCATCCACAGGCTCCGGTTTTTCGCCCATGCGCAGGCTCTGGCTGATTTTTGCACAAACGGTGACGGTTGGTCTCGCGGTCCTGTTCGTCGTCAGTACGCTGAAGCCGGAGTGGATCGGCCGGGGATCACCGGTCGGGGCCAGCGTCGTGGCTCTGCGTGAATCGGCGGCGCCCGCCGTTCCAGCACGGCCCGCCTCGTTTCGCGAGGCGGCCGACAAGGCATTGCCGTCGGTCGTTCACGTCTTTACTTCGCAGAAGGTCAAGGCTCGCCGCAATCCGCTGCTCGATGACCCGGTCTTTCGGCATTTCTTCGGTGAGAGTGGTGACGGCGAAAGCCCGAAGACCGCCGGCCTTGGTTCGGGAGTCATCGTCAGTTCGAGTGGCTATGTTCTCACGAATTTCCATGTCGTGGAGGGTGCCGATCAGATCGAGATCGCCCTCAGCGATGGGCGCAGCCTTGACGCCCGCCTGGTTGGCAGCGATCCGGAGTCCGACTTGGCGGTCCTGCAGATCAGCGCGCGGAATGGCCAAGAGCTGGCTCTGCCGGCGATCACCCTCGGCAGAATGGACGACATCGCCGTCGGCGACGTCACGCTGGCGATCGGCAATCCTTTTGGTGTCGGCCAGACGGTGACCATGGGAATCATCTCGGCCCTCGGGCGGTCGCATCTGGGCATCAACACCTTCGAGAACTTCATTCAGACCGATGCCGCGATCAACCCGGGCAATTCGGGTGGTGCGCTGGTCGACAGCCAGGGCAACCTCATCGGCATCAATACCGCCATCTATTCGCGCTCCGGCGGCTCGCTCGGCATCGGTTTCGCGATTCCGATCTCACTCGCGCGCAATGTCATGGAGCAGATCATTGCCACCGGCAGCGTGACGCGCGGCTGGATCGGTGTCGAGGCGCAGGAGATCACCGTCGACCTGGCCGAGTCGTTCGGCCTGCCCGACACCAATGGCGCGCTCATCGCTGGCGTGCTGCGCGGCAGCCCGGCCGACGCCGGCGGCATCAAGCCGGGCGACATCCTGCTCACCGTCGATGGGCGCCTGGTGAAGGATCCGCAGGGCATGCTCGACCTGATCGCCAGCCAGAAGCCCGGCGAGACGGTGGTTTTCAGGTTGCGCCGTCAGAATGGTGTCGTCGACGCCAACATCCGCGTCGGCAAACGCACGCCGCAGCGCCGCGAACGCGAGTAGAGGCAGGAAATGTGCCAGTTGCTGGCAATGAACTGCAACGTGCCGACGGACATCTGTTTCTCGTTTGCCGGCTTCCAGGCACGTGGTGGTGCCACCGACGTGCACGCCGATGGCTGGGGCATTGCCTTCTTCGAGGGTCGCGGCACGCGTGTGTTCCTCGACCCACAGCCTTCCTGTGTTTCGCCGGTCGCCGAACTCGTGCGCAGCTATCCGATTCACTCGAAGAACGTCATCGCGCACATTCGCAAGGCAACGCAGGGAATCGTCGCGCTCGAGAATACGCACCCCTTCATGCGCGAACTCTGGGGACGGTACTGGATCTTCGCCCACAACGGCAACCTGCCGGACTTTGCCCCCGCTCTTGACGGCAGCTTCACCCCCGTCGGCCAGACCGACAGTGAGCGCGCGTTCTGCTGGTTGTTGCAGCAGCTGCGGCGGCGTTTCGGCAGACGCGCACCCACCCGGGCTGATCTGTTCGACGAACTGCACCGCCTGACGCTCGATGTCGGCGCTCGCGGTGCCTGCAACTACCTCCTGTCGAATGGCGACTGTCTCTTCGCCCACTGTTCGACGCAACTGAGCTTCATCGTTCGCCAGGCACCTTTTGCCGTCGCCCATCTGCGCGACCAGGACTTGAGCATCGACTTCAGTGCCGTCACGACTCCCGACGATCGGGTTGCGGTGATCGCCACGGTGCCGCTGACCGACAACGAATCGTGGACGACGATGCCGAACGGCAGCCTGTGGCTGTTCGCCGAAGGCGCGCCGGTCGGCCATCGCCAGACGATCGCCGGATCCGAGCGGGAACTGCCAACCTGACGGGCCGGACGCCCGGCATCGGCCGGCAACCGTCCGAGATCAGGCCTCGGGCTTGCCGTCCGGCTTCTCCTGGCGGTCGATACTGCCGGCAACCGTATCCATTTCGGCACCGGAGGCCGGCTTCCACAGCCCGCTCTCGCTACTTGCCGCCGTTCCCGCCGAGTCGTCGACACTCGCCGCTGGTGCCGGCAGGCGGTGGAGAAAACGCGCGAGCAGCAGACCGAGCTCGAATAGAAGGCAGAGCGGGATGGCCATCATCAACTGCGAGATGACGTCCGGCGGCGTGAAGATCGCCCCGATCACGAAAGCACCGACGATGATGTACGGACGCCATTCGCGCAGCTTGTCGACCTCGACGATGCCCGCCTGAACCAGAACCAGCACCGCTACCGGCACTTCGAAAGTCACCCCGAAGGCAATGAAGGTCGTGAGGACGAAAGACAGGTACTTCTCGATGTCGGTCATCCAGGCCACGCCCTCGGGCTGAACCGAGGCCATGAAGCCGAACACCGCCGGGAATACCAGGAAGTAGGCGAAGGCCATGCCGACGAAGAAGAGCACGACGCTGGCGCCGACCAGCGGCAACGCCAGGCGCTTTTCGTGCGCATAAAGCCCGGGCGCGACGAAGGCCCAGATCTGATAGAGGACGTACGGCAGCGCGATCAGGAACGCGACCATCAAAGCCACCTTCATCGGTACGAGAAAGACGCCGATGACGTCGGTGGCAATCATCTGCCCTCCTTGCGGCAGCTTGGCCAGCAAGGGATGCGCAAGCAGCGCGTAGATGTCCTGCGCCCACGGGGTGAGACAGAGGAAGACGATGCCGATCGCCAGGAGTGCACGAATCAGGCGGTCACGCAGTTCGACGAGGTGGGAGAGGAACGAATCTTCGGGCAGGTTCATCGTTGGATCAGCTGCTCGTCCCGGGCCCGCTGCGATCGGCCGAGGCTCCCGGGAGATCGGCCGGGAGCGGCGGAGCGACCGGCGAGTGGGCAACCGAAGGCGCCGGCGCACTTGCCGGCGGTGCATTGATCTCGCTGTTGACCGCCTCCGCCGTCACGGCAAGCGCCTGTTTCGCTGCCTGCATCTCGCTGCTCAGGCCTTCCTCGACGCTCCGCGCCGACTGCTGAATCTCACTCTGCAAGCGGCGCAGTTCCTCGAGCTGCATTTCGCGGCTGATGTCCGACTTGACGGTGCTGACGTAGCGCTGCAGCCGGCCGAGCAGATGCCCGGCGGTGCGCGCGACGCGTGGCAACCGTTCGGGACCGATCACCACCAGCGCGACGACGGCGATCAGCATCAACTCGGAGAAGCCGATATCAAACATGTGCGTTCATCTGTGTGGGCGCCGGCGACACGAAGGTGCAGTGGCAAGGCATGCGGGCGACCGGCGCCCCCGTAGCTGGCGTCCGCCGCAGCCCGTTCCGCACTAGCTGCGGGTCTTCTCCCGGATTTCGCCCTCGATCGTCTGCCCGGTGGCCACCTGTGGCGGTGACGCAGCCGGGGCGGCCGGCTCGGGGGGCTTGTCCTCGCCGGCTGCGTCCTTGATCCCGTCCTTGAATCCCTTCACCGCTCCACCGAGATCGGCGCCAAGATTGCGCAGCTTCTTGGTACCGAAGATCAGCAGAACGATGATCAGGACGACCAACCAGTGCCAGATGCTGAAAGAACCCATGTCAGGCCTCCAATGAGGTGAATATTGATGCGCCGGCCCGCAGCGCCACCCTGTGCCTGCGTGCCGTCCGGCGGCCGAACGCGTTGTCAGATGCGTTTGAGCATGGGCCCCACCGGCTCGGGACCCCCAACGATGTGGGCATGCAGATGCTGCACTTCCTGATGCCCGATGCGGCCCGTGTTGATGATCACGCGAAAACCGTCGGGGCTGCCCTGCTCGGTCGCCAGTCGGTTGGCAACCGCCAGCATGCGCCCGAGGACCACTGTGTCGGTGTCGCCGACCGTCGCCAGCGAAGTGATGTGGCGCTTCGGAATCACCAACAGGTGCACCGGCCGTGCCGGGTTGATGTCGTGGAAAGCGAGGATTTCTTCGTCCTCGAAGACCTTGCGTGCCGGAATCCGGCCAGCGACGATGCGGCAGAAAAGACAGTCCTCCATCGCTCAGCCTTTCCGCGACTTCTTCTCGTCGATTCCCGAGATGCCCTCGCGGCGCCGCATCTCCTGCAGCACGTCCTCGATCGACAGCCCGTGAAAGGCGAGCAGCACCATGATGTGATACAGCACATCGGCTGACTCCCACACCACATGCAGCCGGTTGCCCTCCTTGCCCGCCATGATCAGCTCGGCACACTCCTCGCCGATCTTCTTCAGGATCGAGTCCGGACCCTTGGACATCAGCTGTGCGGTGTATGAGGTTTCCGGGTCTGCCCTGCGACGTTCGAGCAGCGTTTCGGAGATCCGGTGCAGCATATCCATGTTCATTTGCCGTATATGTCCCTGGGCGCCTTGAGTACCGGGTCGACCGCGACCCAGGCGTTCCCCTGAAGTTGATGGAAAAAGCAGCTCTCGCGACCGGTATGGCAGGCAATGCCTCCCTGCTGCTCGATCGACAGCAACAGGACGTCACCATCACAATCGGCGCGAATCGCCCGAACCCGTTGCACGTGCCCGGACTCTTCACCCTTTCGCCACAGACGCTGACGCGTACGGGACCAGTATACCGCGCTGCCGCTGTCAACCGTCGCCTGCAATGATTCCCGGTTCATGAAGGCGAACATCAGCACACGGCCGCTGGCGGCATCCTGCGCGATCGCCGGAATCATCCCCTGCGCGTCCCACTTGAGTACGTCGAGCCAGTTCTCGTCCGGGTTCAGGTCGCTCACAGCCGCACCTCGATGCCGTGCGCGCGCAGGTAGTCCTTGGCCTGCCGCACCGTGTATTCGCCGAAATGGAAAATGCTCGCGGCGAGCACGGCGTCGGCGTGCCCTTGCGTGACCCCTGCGGCCAGATGCTCGAGATTGCCGACACCGCCACTGGCGATCACCGGGATGTCAACGGCATCAGCGATCGCCCGCGTCAGTGGCAGATCAAAGCCGTTGCGCGTACCGTCTCGGTCCATGCTGGTGAGCAGGATCTCGCCGGCACCGAGTTCCTGTACCCGCAGAGCCCATTGCACTGCGTCAATGCCCGTGTTGCGGCGGCCACCATGCGTGTAGACCTGCCAGACTCCGGGTGCTGACTGCTTGGCATCGATCGCCACGACGATGCACTGGTTGCCCACCTTCGTCGACGCTTCGGCGATCAGATCGGGATTCTCGACCGCTGCCGTATTCATGCTGACCTTGTCCGCGCCGGCATTCAGCAGGCGACGGACGTCGGCCACCGAACGTACGCCGCCGCCGACCGTCAGCGGAATGAAGACCTGTGCCGCACAGTCCTCGACGACATGCAGGATGATGTCACGCTGATCGGAGGAAGCGGTGATGTCGAGGAAGGTCACCTCGTCGGCACCCTGTTCGTCGTAACGACGGGCGATCTCGACCGGGTCGCCGGCGTCGCGGAGATCAACGAAATTGGTTCCCTTGACGACGCGGCCGGCGGTGACGTCAAGGCAGGGAATGATGCGCTTGGCCAGTCCCAAGGTCAGCTACCGGGCGCAGCACGCCGAGCGACGCCAGCGCGGCTCATGTCTTCGTACCGTGATCGGCGGTCGCCTGCGCCGTTGCGAAATCGAGCGAACCATCGTAGATTGCGCGCCCGGCAATCGTCGCGCTGATCCCTTCTTCCTCGACGGCGCAAAGCCGCCGGATGTCGTGGAGGCTCGACAGACCACCACTGGCGATCACCGGAATCAGCAGGGCCTGCGCCAGCTTCACCGTCGCCTCGATGTTGATCCCCGTGAGCATCCCGTCGCGCCCGATGTCGGTGTAGATGATCGCCTCGACGCCGTAGTCCTCATACTTGCGCGCGAGGTCGATGACATCGTGCCCGGTCATCTTCGACCAGCCATCGACCGCCACCTTGCCATCCCGGGCGTCGAGGCCGACGATGATGTGGCCGGGAAAGGCGCCGCAGGCATCGTGCAGGAATCCCGGATTCTTCACCGCGGCGGTCCCGATGATGACGTAGCTGACGCCGTCATCGAGGCAGCGCTCGATGGTGTCGAGGTCACGGATGCCGCCGCCAAGCTGCACCGGGATGTCGTCGCCGACCTCCTCGACGATCTCCTTGATCGCCCGTTCATTCTTCGGCTTGCCGGCGAAAGCCCCGTCGAGATCGACCACGTGCAGGCGCCGAGCGCCCTGCGACAGCCAGTGGCGTGCCTGATCGCGCGGAGAATTCGGGAAAACGGTCACCTGGTCCATGAGACCCTGTTTGAGCCGGACGCATTGTCCATCCTTGAGGTCGATCGCGGGAATGATCAGCATGGCGGAAACAAGAAGAAGAGTTGATACGGATCGGACACGGCTGCTCGATCAAGGTTTCCAGGCAAGAAAGTTCTCCAGCATGACGAGCCCGGCCGGCGAACTCTTTTCCGGATGGCACTGCAGAGCGAAGATGTTATCCCGCGCGACGACGCTGGTAAAGTGGATGCCATAATCGGTCGTTGCGGCAACACAGCACGCATCTGCCGGTTCGACGAAGAAGCTGTGCACGAAATAGAAACGGGCGCCATCGGCGATTCCTCTCCACAGCGGGTGCCCGCTCTTCTGCCAGACCTCGTTCCACCCCATGTGCGGCACCTTGAGCCGTATCCCCGCCGGATCGACCATGCTGGCCGGCGGGAAGCGCCGGACACGTCCCGGCAGAACGCCGAGCCCCCGGACGTCGCCTTCCTCGCTGTGCTCGAAGAGCATCTGCTGGCCGATACAGATGCCGAGAAACGGCTTGTTGCGAGCGGCATCCAGAACTGCCGCCCGCAGGCCTCGCTGGTCAATCTCGCGCATGCAATCGGGCATCGCCCCCTGGCCGGGAAAGACGACGCGCTCGGCAGCAAGAACCACCTCCGGATCGGCCGAAACGAGCACTTCACGGCCATTGGCCACGTGCACCAGTGCCTGCCAGACCGAGCGCAGGTTGCCCATGCCGTAGTCGACGACGACGACGACGGCCGGGGACTGCCTGGCGCCGTTCGCCACTACAGCGAGCCCTTGGTCGATGGAACGCTGCCACTGGCACGCGGATCCTCTTCCACCGCCATCCGCAGCGCACGACCAAAAGCCTTGAACAGCGTCTCCGCCTGATGGTGCGCGTTGTCTCCGCGCAGGTTGTCGATGTGCAGGGTGAGTGCGGCATGATTGACCAGGCCCTGGAAAAACTCGCGGATCAGGTCGACATCGAAGCCGGCGATCATCGCCCGCGAAAACGCCACATGGAAGCAGAGGCCCGGCCGCCCGGAGAGATCGACGACGACGCGCGACAGGGCTTCGTCGAGCGGTACGTAGGCATGGCCATAGCGCCGCAGGCCGCGCTTGTCGCCCAGCGCGCGCGCCAGGGCCTGGCCCAGCGTGATGCCAATGTCCTCAACCGTGTGGTGCGCATCGATGTGCAGATCGCCGCTTGCAGCGATGTCGAGGTCGATCAGGCCGTGCCGCGAGATCTGTTCGAGCATGTGATCGAGGAAGGGCACGCCGGTGGCGAAACTGCCGCGCCCGCTGCCATCGAGAGCCAGCCGGACGTCGACCCGGGTTTCGTGGGTGTGCCTGGAGACTTCTGCTTGCCGCATCGGGACACCATTGCCTGAGGCAGTTCGGAGGTAGACAAGAGCGCTCGGCCTGAGGCTGCCGGACGCCAGCGATCATCGGCAACGGCCCGCTGATCGACAGAGGCGCATGATACCATTTCGCGCTTCCCGTGAACCTACACCGAGCAGCCTTTGATGAGCCGTTACTGGAGTCCCGTCGTTCATCGCCTGACGCCCTATGTTCCGGGCGAGCAGCCGAAGCTGGCGCAACTCGTCAAGCTGAACACCAACGAAAATCCCTATCCACCGTCGCCGCGCGTCGTTGCTGCGATCGCCGCGGAAATGGCTGCGGATGGTCGATCGCTACGGCTTTATCCGGACCCGAATGCCGACCAGCTGCGCGCGGCAATCGCCACCCGCTATCGTGGGTGCGGAATCGGTACGGAGCAGGTCTTTGTCGGCAACGGTTCCGACGAAGTGCTGGCTCTCGCCTTCATGGCCCTGCTCAAGCACGAGCTGCCGATCCTCTTCCCCGACATCACCTACAGCTTCTACCCGGCATATTGCGCTCTCTACGAAATCGCCTACGTGACGGTGCCGCTGTGCGACGACTTCCGAATCCGCGTCGAGGACTACGTGGCGGCGAATGGTGGCATCATCTTCGCGAACCCGAACGCACCCACCGGTCGCCTGCTGCCGCTGGCGGCCATCGAGCAGTTGCTGCTCCGGCATCGGCAGTCGGTGGTCGTCGTCGATGAAGCCTACGTCGATTTCGGTGGCGATTCGGCGATTGCCCTCGTCAATCGCCACGCCAACCTGCTGGTGGTGCACACCCTGTCCAAGTCGCGTTCGCTCGCCGGCCTGCGCGTCGGCTACGCGATCGGCCAGCGCGATCTGATCGAAGCGCTCGAGCGCGTCAAGAACAGTTTCAACTCCTATCCGCTCGATCGCCTGGCGATCGTCGGTGCAGTCGCTGCCATCGCCGACGAGGAGTACTTCGAGAGTACTCGGCAGGCGGTCATCCGCAGTCGCGAGACGCTGCGCGAAGCCCTGCTGGCGCGTGGCTTCGACGTCCTGCCGTCAGCAGCCAATTTCATCTTCGTCCGTCACCCACAGCACGACGCCGGCGAACTCGCGGCGCGGCTGCGACAATGCGGCATCATCGTTCGCCACTTCCGGCTGCCGCGGATCGAGCAGTACCTGCGCATCACCGTCGGTAGCGACGAGCAGTGCGCCCTGCTGCTCCAGGCGTTGCAGGAACTCTTCGCGCAGCGGTGACCATGCGGCGGGACGCCTGCGGCCGCGAATCGACGAGGAGAGGATCCCGGTCGAAGCGGGGGTGCACTTCCGTACGCCTGTCCAGTCCTCGCTGAGCGGCGGCAGTCGTGCGCAACGGACCCGCCAGCTTCGCTGACGACACCGGCGTGCCTTCGGACCTGCCGCTCGCCGCCCTGGCCACCTGCCCAACCATACCCAGGGGTTCCCGTGCCGCTGCAGACAGGCTGACCGAAACGCCGTCACTGAATTTTGGGCTGAGCTCTGCTTGGAACTTGGCGACGAGTATGCTTATAATGACAGACTCGGTGGTGATCCAGAATTTTTTGAACTTGGGAAGAGTCGATGCCAGCCATTCGCGTCAAGGAAAATGAGCCGTTCGAAGTTGCGATCCGTCGTTTCAAGCGTACCGTTGAGAAAACCGGTCTCCTGACCGAATTGCGGGCTCGCGAGTTCTACGAGAAGCCCACGGCTGAGCGCAAGCGGAAGCTTGCGGCAGCGGTCAAACGCCACCACAAGCGGATGCGCAGCCAAACCCTGCCGCCCAAGCTTTACTGATCCGAAGTTTCCTGCACGGAACGCCGCCCTTCTTGCGACGGGCGGCCGTTTTCGTTTAAGGCGGGGGAATGCGCAGAACCCGTTCCGGCGTGCTGCTTGTGCTCGCCACAGGTCTTGCAGGACATGCTGGAGGCGCGGCACGATGGATGTCATTGGGGTTGCCCGCGCGCGCTCACCGTCGGCCGGCCATGTCGCACTGCGACCCACTGCCCGCCATGCGCCCAGACCTGCTGGGCTGCCAACCGCGGTCCACATTGTCCCGCCGTGCTGACGCGCTCCCACCACCGCTGTCGCCTGCGTGTGAACCAGCGGGGCGTAACGCGCACGCGCCCGATTTCCGGCAATGAGCGGAGCGGGCGGGCGCTTCGGCTGATGCGCGGCGGCCAACCGGGAACGGGGTGGAGCGGTTGATTCCCGAGTCCTTCATACAGGAACTGCTCTACCGGGTCGACCTGGTTGACCTGATCGATGAGCATGTGCCGCTGAAGAAAACGGGTGCCAACTACGTCGCCTGCTGCCCCTTTCACAACGAGAAGTCCCCCTCGTTTACCGTCAGCCCGAGCAAGCAGTTCTACCACTGTTTTGGCTGCGGCGCTCACGGCAACGCGATTGGCTTCCTGATCGAATACTCCGGCCTGGGCTTTGTCGACGCGGTTCGCGAGCTTGCCGGCCGCGCCGCCATGGAAGTTCCCGATGGGCGTGGCGCGGCCAGCGGGCGCGGCCCGCAGTTGCAGGTGCTGAGCGAGCTCATGGGACGTGTCGCGAGGTTCTACTACGAGCAGCTCAAGGGCTCCGAGCGAGCAATCTCGTATCTCAAGGAGCGGGGTGTCAGCGGCGAGATCGCGCGTCGATACGGCATTGGCTATGCGGCGGAAGGGGGCCACAATCTCGCAAGGGTTTTCGAAGACCATGCCAATGTCGAGCTGCAGGTGGCCGGACTGGTGATCAAGGATGAGCGCGGTCGTGTGTATGACCGCTTCCGCGATCGCGTGATGTTTCCGATCTGCAACCAGAAGAACGAAGTGATTGCGTTCGGCGGTCGGGTGCTGGGTCAGGGAGAGCCGAAGTACCTGAATTCGCCGGAGACGCCGCTGTTCGAAAAGGGCCGTGAAGTCTTTGGTCTACCGCAGGCGCGGGTTGCCATTCGCCAGGCGGGAACGGTGATCGTCGTCGAAGGCTACCTCGATGTCGTGGCGCTTGCGCAGCACGGCGTCGAGAACTCGGTCGCGACCCTCGGGACGGCCACCACGGTGACGCAGGTGCAGAAGCTGTTGCGCCAGGCCGATCGTATCGTTTTCTGCTTCGACGGCGATGCCGCCGGGCGAAAGGCCGCGTGGCGCGCCCTCGAGGGCAGCTTGGAAGTGCTTGCCGAGCCGAAGAGCATCGCCTTTGTCTTCCTGCCGGAAGGAGAGGATCCAGACAGCCTGGTCCGACAGCGAGGTGCGGACGCGTTTCGCGCCTTGACGACCCAGGCCACCCCGCTGTCGGAGTTCTTCCTGCGCGAACTCGCTGAGCACTGCGATCTTGCCAGCGCGGAAGGCCGGGTCCAATTGGTCGCCGAGGCCAAACCGCTCCTCGGTCGCCTCCAGTCGAGCATGCTGCGCCTGCAACTGGTCAAGCGCCTGGCGGAACTGAGTGGGTTTTCGCAGGCAGAGGTTGA
>JAEUOM010000098.1 GCA_016788495.1 Accumulibacter sp.
TCGATGTCCTTGCCGTAGCGCACCATGTCCTCGACCGAGTCCGAGTGGTCGATGCGAATGACGTCCTGCTCGATGATCGGACCCTGGTCGAGGTCGCGGGTGACGTAATGGCAGGTGGCACCGATCAGCTTGACGCCCCGCTGGTACGCCTGATGGTAGGGACGGGCGCCGACGAAACTGGGCAGGAAGGAGTGGTGGATGTTGATGATCTGTCCCGGATAGCTGTCGCAGAGATCGGCCGGCAGGATCTGCATGTAGCGGGCAAGAACCATGGTGTCGGCCCGCACCTCGTCGTAGATGCGGCGGATTTCGGCGTTTGCCGCCAGCCGGTTGTCGGCGTTCACCGGCACGCAGTGGAAGGGGATGCCGTGCCATTCGACGAAGGCCTTGAAGGTGTCGTGATTCGAGATGACGCAGGGGATCTCGATGTCGAGCTCACGTGACTGCCAGCGCGAGAGGAGGTCGTACAGGCAGTGCTCCTGCTTGCTGACCATGATCACGACCCGCCGCTTGACGGCAGAATCGCTGATCTTCCAGTCCATCGCCAGTTCCTCGGCGAGCGGCCGGAAGCGCTCGCGGAACTCCGCCAGGTGGAAGGGCAGCGAATCGGCCTTCACCTCCATGCGCATGAAGTAGCGGCTGTCGCTGTCGCCGCTGCCGTCGTCGGCGTGGTAGCTGGATTCGAGGATCCAGCCCGAGTGCTGCGCGATGAAACCCGAGACGCGGGCGATGATGCCGACCTGATCGGGGCACGATCCGGAGAGGGTATAGAAGCGCCGTGGGTACATCACCGCTCAAACCTGCTGCCGCGTGCTGCACACGCTGAAGGCCTGGTCGATCTCGTGCCGGAGTTCAGCGAAGGAGCGTGTGACGGGGAACTGCGGGAATTCGCGGATGACGTTCTCGGGCGGGTGAAAAAGGATGCCGGCGTGCGCCTCGGTGAGCATCGCCGTATCGTTGTACGAATCGCCGGCGGCGACGACGGTGAAGCGCAGTTCCTTCAGGCGGCGCACCGCCTCGCGTTTCTGGTCGGGCATGCGCAGGTGGTACCGGACCAGCATGCCGTCGGCGCCGGCCTCGAGGCTGTGGCAGAAGAGGGTGGGCCAGCCCAGCTGTCGCATCAGCGGGTGGGCGAACTCATAGAAGGTGTCGGAGAGGATGATCAGCTGGTAATCCTCGCGCAGCCCGTCGACGAAGGCCCGCGCGCCGTCCACCGGACCCATGGCGGCGATCACCTGTTGGATGTCGGGCAGGCCGAGCCGGTGCTCGGCGAGGATGGCGAGGCGGTACTTCATCAGCTTGTCGTAGTCCGGCTCGTCACGGGTCGTGCGACGCAATTCCGGAATGCCTGTGCGGGTGGCGAACTCGATCCATATTTCGGGGACGAGAACACCTTCTAGATCGAGGCAGACGATGTGCACGGCAGGCTCCCAGCGGACCACGGATTGAGTGAAGGCGCGATTCTACCAAATCCACCGCTGCCGGGCCGCTTGCCGGGTCTGACCAGCGTTGCCGCCATGGCGTCGTGTGTCTGCGTGCAGCGCCGGATCGGCTGTGCACCGGCGTCTCGGTTTATAGTGTCGGGGCATGTCCGCCGGCAGCGTCTGCCTGCCGGCTGCTGGCCGGCAGTTGGGCGAGTCGCCCGCGGGTCGTCGAAGGAGGAAGAAGGATGCAGGTTGGGGTTGCTTCGCTGCTGTTGCTGTCGCTCTGGCTGCCCGCCGCTGCCGGCGCCGGGTCGCCAGAGGTAGCCGTTGTTCCCGTGCCGCAGACTCTCAAGGAGGCGCAGCAGCAACGGCAGCGGGCCGAGGCGATGCGCGAGCAGGCGGAGCGCGACTACAAGGCCGAGCAGGATCGCTGCTACACCCGCTTTCTGGTCAACGACTGTCTCGAACAGGCGAAGAAGCGTCGGACCGCGACCATCATCGAGTCCCGCACCATCGACCAGCCGGCACGCGACTTCGAACGTGCGGCGCGGCGGCAGGAAGTCGCCGACAAGGAAGAGCAGCGGCGCGCCGAACAGCCGCAACGCGAAGCCGAGCAACTGCAGGACAGCGAACGGTATCGTGCCGAGAAGGCGGAGAAGACCGCGGCGCGCGAGCGCAAGCTGGCGGAAAAGCAGCGGCAGGCCGCCGAAGGCCGGCAGAAGGCGGCCGAAGAGCAGGCGCGCAGGCAGGCCAGGCAGGAAAAGCGGGCGCGCGACGACGCCGAACGCGCGGCACGCAAGGCTGCCCGGGAGGACGGCAAGGAGGCAGCCACCAGCGGCAAGTGAACGGCGGCAGCGCTGACCTCGCTTCCGCAGCATGATGAGTCGTTCGGCAAGAGCTTCCGGCGCTGGCCCGGATGGCCTGTGGCTGGGGAATGAAGGCTCGCCATGACTGCGTCTGGTCGACTGGCTTCGTCGCGGCGCTGCTGTTCCCGCCCTTCCAAAATCGACGCCAGCCGGCTAGAGTCGTGCCTTCGGCTGACGGTTCGGTGGCACGGGATGGCAGGGCGGCGAGGTCTTCGATGAAAAACATGAGTGGTCTCGACGGCCTGTTTCTGCATCTCGAAACGCCGGCGACGCCGATGCACGTCGCCGCGCTCTACGTGCTCGCGCCGCCGCCCGGCAGCGTGGCGGACTTCGCTGGCGAGATCGAGCGTCAGTTGCTGCCCAGGCTGGCGCTGTCGCCGTTCTTTCGTGCCCGGCTGGCGGCGTTGCCGCTGCATTTTGCCAATCCGCTGTGGATCGACGGTGGGGTTCCGGATTGCACGCGGCATCTGCAGCGGATCGTCCTGCCACCGCCCGGCGGCCTTGCCGAACTGCAGGCCTGCGCCGCTGCACTGCACTCGACGGCGCTCGATCGCTGCCGTCCGCTGTGGGAGCTGGCGATCATCGATGGGTTGGCGGGCGGTGAGGTGGCGATCTACCTGAAGGTGCATCACGCGGCCGTCGACGGCATCTCCGGTCTTCAGTTGGCGGCGTCGATCTTTGACGACAGCCCGGAGCCGTGGTCGGTACCCGTCGACTGGCGCGCCCTGGTCGGCGAAGCGGAGCGCGCCGGCGTCGGCGCGCGGCTCGCCAGCACTCTGCGCCATACCGCTGCCCAGTCGCTGAAATTGCTCCGTCACCTGCCGCTGGGGCTGCGACTGCTTGCCGGGCTGGCCGCTCGCGGAAACATGCGGCCGTCTGCGGGAATGCGGCAGAATGTGGGCTTCGGGCCGCGCACGCCGCTCAATGTCCCGATCACCGCCGAGCGCGAATTCGCCGCCGTGTCGCTGCCACTTGCCGGCGTCAGGGCCATCGCCGAGCGGCACGCGGCGACGCTCAACGATGTCGTACTGACGCTGTGCAGCTCCGCCGTACGGGACTACCTGGCGGCGCACGGTGGCGTGCCGTGCAAGTCGCTGGTGGCGACGATGCCGGTCTCGCTGCGCGCTGCCGGCAATACCGAGACGACGATTCAGGCGACGCTGACCCTGGTTCGCCTGGCGACCCATCTCGCTGACCCAGTGCGCAGACTGCAGGCGGTGTGCGCTGCGGCCGGAGCGGCCAAGGCCTTGACCAGGCGTGCCCGGTCGATCATTCCGACCGATTTCCCGTCGCTCGGCATGCCCTGGGTCGTCGGCGGGCTGGCCGCGTTGTATGGGCGTTCGCGGCTGGCCGCGCAGGTCCCGCCGCTGGCCAATCTGGCGATTTCCAATGTGCCGGGGCCGCGAAAGCCGTTGTACCTTGCCGGCGGGCGAATCCGTGCCTGCTGGCCGCTGAGTGTCGTCACCCACGGCCTGGGGCTCAACATCACGGTTTTCAGCTATTGCGACGCGCTCGATTTCGGCCTGACGGTGGCGCGTGCCGCGGTACCAGAGGTGCAGTCGCTGGCGACGGCGCTGCAGGCAGCCTACGATGAGCTGACGCAGTTGTCGGTCGCGCCGCCGGCGGCCGAGCCGGCGCCGCAGCGTGCCCGCCGACCGGCGGTGGGCTCCCGGCCACGCGCGGCGGCGATGACGGCTGCTGCCCCCGGCGCGCCGCGCCGAAGCGCTTCGACACGAGGAGAGTGAGCGCCATGTACGAGCCCCATCAGTGGTATGAACTCGGTCTCCTGCGCTCGCCCGGCTGGCTGCGGCTGGCACTCGAGATGCGTGCCGGCTGGGAGTATGGAGCGAGTATCGCGGCAACGCCGTTGCTGAGCATGGCGCCGCGTGGCGATGGCCATCCCGTTCTGGTCTTTCCCGGTCTGATCACCGGCGACCTGTCGACCCTGCCGTTGCGCAACTATCTGCGCAGCCGTGGCTATGCGGTGTACCCATGGGGCCTGGGAATCAACCGAGGCCCGCGCGATGGGGTGGTCGACGCCTGTGTCGATCTGCTCGACCGGCTGGCGCGCGAGCACGCGCGTTCGCTCAGCCTCATCGGCTGGAGTCTGGGCGGCATCTACGCGCGCGAGCTGGCGAAGATGCGACCGGATGTCGTGCGACAGGTGATCACCATGGGCACGCCCTTCACCGGTCATCCGAAGGCGACCAATGCCTGGCGGATCTACGAGTGGGCGACCGGCCACAAGATCGGCGCGCCGGACATCCATGAACCGCTGCGCACGCCGCCGCCGGTGCCGACGACGTCGATCTTCAGCCGCAGCGACGGCGTCGTCGCCTGGCAGTGCAGTCTCGAGCGTGACAGCCCGCATACCGACAACATCGAGGTGCAGGCGAGTCACCTCGGCATGGGGATGAACCCGCTGACGCTGTACGCGATTGCCGATCGACTGGCGCAGGCCGAGGATGCCTGGCAGCCGTTCGACCGTTCGGGATTCAGGAGCTACCTCTACCCCGATCCGCGACGCCAGGCCCGGTTCTGATGGAGTCAGGGGGACAGTATACTTAATTGCGCAGGCACGCCGAGCGGGTGAGCCGCCGTACCCTTCAGCCGTTCCCCAACACCCATTCGGCGCCGCTCAATGTGGCGAAGCCGTCCCTGAGCAACCCGTCCTCTCTCGAATTGATGATACTGTCACCGCTTTTTCGTCGGCGCGGCTTCTGACGGCTTCCGGGCTCAAGTCCTGGCTGCGGTATGGGAGCTTGCAACTGCCCTGGTGGTTGCGGCAGCTATAATCGGGCGCTTGACGACGCACGGATCTACTGCCGATGAAGTATCACGACCTGCGCGATTTCATCACGCAACTGGAAAGAATGGGCGAACTCAGACGGATCGCCGTCGCTGTGGACCCGCGGCTCGAGATGACCGAGATCTGCGATCGCGTGCTGCGTGCCGGCGGGCCGGCGTTGCTCTTCGAGCAGCCGACCGGCTACCGGATGCCGGTTCTGGCGAACCTCTTCGGTACGCCCCGCCGCGTGGCTCTGGGGATGGGGCAGGAGTCCGTTCTGGCGCTGCGCGAAGTGGGCAAGCTGCTTGCCTACCTCAAGGAACCGGAGCCGCCGCGGGGTCTCCGGGACGCCTGGGACAAGCTGCCGGTGCTGCGCCAGGTGCTCAACATGGCGCCGCGCCTGCGCTCGTCGGCGCCATGCCAGGAGATCGTCTGCGAGGGCAGCGATGTCGATCTGGGTCGTCTGCCGATCCAGTGGTGCTGGCCGGGCGACGTGGCGCCGCTGATCACCTGGGGCCTGACGGTGACGCGCGGGCCGCACAAGGCACGCCAGAACCTCGGCATCTATCGCCAGCAGGTTCTCGGGCCGAACAAGCTGATCATGCGCTGGCTGGCGCATCGCGGTGGCGCGCTCGACTTCCGCGAGCACTGCCTGCAGCGTCCCGGCCAGCCGTTCCCGGTCGCGGTCGCCCTCGGAGCCGACCCGGCGACGATTCTCGCAGCGGTGACGCCGGTTCCCGACAGCCTCTCCGAGTATCAGTTCGCCGGTCTGTTGCGTGGCAGCAAGACTGAAGTGGTGAAATGTCTCGGGTCGGACCTGCAAGTGCCTGCCTCGGCCGAGATCGTTCTCGAGGGCTTCATCGACCCGCAGGAGAGCGCGCTCGAGGGACCCTACGGCGACCATACCGGCTACTACAACGAGCAGGCCCGTTTCCCGGTGTTCACCGTCGCGCGTTTGAGCATGCGGCAGCAGCCGATCTATCACAGCACCTACACCGGCAAGCCTCCCGACGAACCGGCGATGCTCGGCGTCGCACTCAACGAGGTTTTCGTGCCGTTGCTGCAGAAGCAGTTCCCGGAGATCGTCGACTTCTACCTGCCGCCCGAGGGCTGCTCGTACCGTCTGGCGACGGTGAGCATGCGCAAACAGTACCCGGGGCACGCCAAGCGCGTCATGTTCGGCATCTGGAGCTTCCTGCGCCAGTTCATGTACACGAAGTTCATCATCGTCGTCGATGAGGACGTCGATATCCGTGATTGGAAGGAAGTCATCTGGGCCATGACCACCCGTGTCGATGCCGCACGCGACACACTGATCGCCGAGAACACGCCGATCGACTACCTCGATTTCGCCAGCCCGGTCGCCGGTCTCGGCAGCAAGATGGGGATCGATGCCACCAACAAGTGGCCGGGCGAGACCGGCCGCGAATGGGGCCGACCGATCGCCATGGAGGCGGCGGTCAAGCGGCGCGTCGATGAACTGTGGGATCAACTCGGGCTCTGAGGGCGCGCACGGGCATGCCGATCCGATCGGACGATACCGGCGTTGCCGCTGGCCGCCGCCGACCATTCTGGAGAACGCCTTGAGCAGCGAACTGATTCCGCATGCCGACCTCGACGGTCCGCGGGCATGGTGCCATGTCATCTACGGACTGCACGCACTGGCGGTGCTGGTCGGGGTCACCGGTGCTGCGAGCATCGCCGGCGCTTTCGTTTTCGGCGTGCCGTCGCTGCTTGCCGTCGTGCTCAACTACATCAAGCACGGCAAGGTCCGGGGCAGCTGGCTCGACAGCCACTACCGCTGGCAGATCCGGACCTTCTGGTTCACCCTGCTGTGGCTGCTGCTGTACGGACTGCTGGTCATCACGATCATCGGCATCCCGTTCGCTTGGCTGCTGATCGTCTTCCTGGGAGTCTGGGTCGCCTATCGTGTCATCCGTGGCTGGCTCGCGCTCGCCAATCGGCGGCCGATCGGCGGTTGAGCGGGTAGCGCTGGCCGGCGGCGGCCGCTTGCCCCTGCCGCAGGCGTGGTGCCTCGCGTATGATGACGATCATTGCTCGGCGATGCCCGGCTAGACGACCCGCCCTGATGAACCACTTGCGCACCTGCTGGCTGCTGTGTCTGCTTCTGGCTGCCTGCGGCGCCGCTCGCGACGTCGTGGCGGATGCCGGTGTCGGTTCGCGGCAGCCGGCCGCGCTGCGGGTGCTGATCGACGACAACTACCCACCCTACGTCTTTCGTGATGCCGACGGCACGCTCACCGGTTATCTGGTCGACCTCTGGCGGTTGTGGGGGAGCAAGTCCGGTGTCCCGGTTGAGCTGCAGGCCAGCGACTGGGCGACCGCGCAGCAGCGGATGGCCGATCGCCAGGCCGAGGTTCTCGATACGGCCTTCAGGACGCCGGAGCGCGAGCGGAGCCTGGATTTCTCGCCACCGTATGAGACGGTCCAGGTGGCGATCTACACGCACCGCAGCATCGGTGGCATCGTCGACAGCACGACGCTGCAGGGCTTCCGGGTCGGCGTCAAGGATGGCGATGCGTGTATCGAGCACCTGGCCGCTGCCGGCATCGTCGACGTGCAGCCCTTTGCCAGCTACGAGGCACTGGTGCAGGCGGCGATCGCCGGCAGGGTGCGCGTCTTCTGTCTCGACGAGCCACCGGCAAACTACCTGCTTTACCGCAACAACGCCGAGCAACTCTTCAACAGGGCTTTCACCCTCTACGCGGGCGACTTTCACCGGGCGGTGCAGAAGGGAGACGCCGCCAGCCTGGCGCTGTTGCAGCGCGGTTTTGCCGCCATCACTCCGGAGGAAGAGCGGGCGCTGCGGGCGAAGTGGATGGGGACTCCGTTCCTCGTCTCGCCGGGCGCGCGCTACCTGGGCTATGCCCTGCTGGTCGGTTCGCTGGTGGGGGGCGTGCTGCTGATCTGGGTGATCACCCTGAGGCGGGTCGTTCGCCAGCGGACGGCAAAGCTCGCGGCGACGCTGAACGCCGTTCCCGACCCGATGTTCGAACTTGGACTCGACGGTACCTGTCATGAAGCGCACACGCTGCGCGCCGGACTGCTGCCCGCCCGGTCGGCTGACCTGGTCGGCCAGCGGGTGGCGGAAATACTTGATCCCGCCGCCGCCGCCATCTGTCTCGACGCGCTGCGCGAGGCAGATGCAGGCGGCTACTCGGCAGGCCACCTGATCTCGCTGGATTTGCCGCAGGGCCGTTTCTGGTTCGAGCTGTCGGTTGCGCGCAAGGCGGAAGATGGCGGCCGCGAGCCGCGCTTCATCGTCCTCGTGCGCGACGTCAGCGCGCGCCAGCGGGTCGAGGCAGAGCTGCTGCGGCGCAGTGAGCAGCTCGAACTGATGTCGCGCGTCAGTCAGGAGATCAACAGCCGGCTCGACATGCCGGTGATCCTGCGCCAACTCGTCGCTGCGGCGCTCAGACTGGTCGGTGCTGGCGGTGGTGCGGCGGCACGGCTGCAGGACGGGCAGATGGTGTTCAGCGAGTACTGCCGGGGCGGCGAGTGGATGCCGATCGATTACCGTTTCCCTGCCGGTCACGGCGTGCCGGGGCGGGTCATGCAGACGCGTCAGTCCTACCTCAGCAACGATGCCGCGAACGATCCCTGGGTCATCGCCGAGGTCCGGCAGGCGATCGGTTTCGACAACCTGCTGGACATGCCGATCATCGCGCGCGACGGCGAACTGTTGGGTTGCTTCGAGATGCACAACAAGCCCGGCGGTTTCGACCCCGCCGATGCCCGCGTGTTGCAGGGTCTGGCGGCGAGCGCCGCGGTGGCGCTGGAAAATACCGCCCTGCTGGCGGAGCGCCGGCGGGCGGAACTGGCGTTGCGCGAGAGCGAGGCGCTGCAGGCGCTGGTGCTTGCCAGCGCCGCCTGCGGCATCGTTGCGACCAACCCGCAGGGACTGATCACGCTCTTCAACCCGGGTGCCGAAGCGATTTTCGGCTACCGCGCGGATGAACTGCTGGGCCGGGCGACGCCGATGCTGTTCCATGATGCCGACGAGGTGGCGGCTGCCGCGGTCACGCTCAGCGCGGAGCTCGGCATCAGCGTCGAGCGAGGCTTCGATGCGCTGGTCGCCAGGGCGCGTCTCAGCGGCGAGGCCGACGAGCGCGAGATGAGCTGCATCCGCAAGGACGGGTGTCGCATCACCGTTCGCCTGGCGGTCACCGTCATGCGCGACGAGGATGGGCAGCTCAAGGGCTACCTCGGGACGATCGTAGATGTCAGCGCCGAAAAGCGGGCTGCTGCCGAGCGCAATCTGGCGGCCAAGGTTTTCGAACAGGGGGGCGAGGGGATCGCCATCACCGACGCTGCCTGCCGCATGGTGATGATCAACCAGGCGTTCAGCCGCATCACCGGCTACAGCGCCGACGACGTGCTCGGCCGCAACCCCAGCATGCTCGCCTCGGGGCGGCACGATGCCGCCTTCTTTCGCGGCATGTGGCTGGCGATCGAGGCGGAGGGAAGCTGGCAGGGCGAGATCTGGAACCGGCGCAAGGATGGCAGTGTGTATCCGGAATGGCTGTCGATCAGCCGTGTCGAGAGCGAAGGCGTGACGACACACTATCTCGGAACATTCATCGACATCACTCGGCACAAGGAGGCGGAGGCGAGCATCCAGCGGCTGGCCCATTTCGACCCGCTGACCGGTCTGCCGAACCGCAGCCTGCTCGCCGAGCGGGTCCGGCATGACCTCGCGCGCGCGCATCGCGGGCGGGAGCCGCTTGCCCTGATGTTCCTCGACCTCGACCGCTTCAAGAACGTCAATGACTCGCTGGGTCACCGGGTTGGTGACGAACTGCTGCTGCAGGTGGCGCGGCGGCTGCAGGGAACCGTGCGCGACGAGGACACGGTCGCCCGGCTCGGTGGTGACGAGTTCATCGTCGTCCTGCCGAACACCGATGCCGACGGCGCGGCGCATGTGGCGGCCAAGCTGCTCGAGGTGACGACGCCTGCGTATCGCGTCGAGCAGCACGAACTGAGCTGCACGGTGTCGGCCGGCATCGCGATGTACCCGGCAGACGGTGACAGTTTCGAGAGCCTGTCGATGTGTGCCGACACGGCGATGTATCGCGCGAAGCAGGTGGGCCGCAATGCCTACTGTTTTTTCACCGCCGAGATGCAGGCGCGTTCGGCACGCACCCTGCAGATCGAGAACGAGCTGCGGCGGGCGGTCGAACTCGGTCAGCTGAGTCTGCACTTCCAGCCGCAGTTCGCGCTGGGCGATGGGCGCCTGCTCGGAGCCGAGGCGCTGTTGCGCTGGCAACATCCCGAACTGGGGATGGTCCCACCGGCGGACTTCATCCCGATTGCCGAGGACTGCGGCCTGATCCTGCCGATTGGCGAATGGGCACTGCGCACCGCGGTGCGGCAGATGCGCATCTGGCATGGGTGCGGCCTGCCGGCACTGAGCGTGGCGGTCAATCTGTCGGCAGTACAGTTCCGCCAGGCCGGTCTGACCGACCTCGTGGCGCGGATTCTCGAGGATGAAGCATTGCCGGCACAGTTCCTCGAACTCGAACTCACCGAGAGCGTGGCGATGGACCAGCCGCTGGCGGCAATCGCCACCATGGACAGGCTGCGTGCGCTCGGTGTCCGGATGTCGATCGACGATTTCGGCACCGGCTACTCGTCGATGAGCTATCTCAAGCGCTTCCCCGTGCACAAGCTCAAGATCGACCGCTCGTTCGTCGCCGATCTGGCCTCTGACCCGGATGACGAAGCGATCGTCGCCGCGACCATCGGCCTGGCGCACAACCTTGGCCTGCAGACCATCGCCGAGGGCGTCGAAAGCGAGGCGCAACTGGCGTTCCTGCGCGCCCGGGGTTGCGATCAGGCGCAGGGGTATCTCTTCAGCCGGCCGCTGCCCGCGAGTGAGTTCGCGGCCCTGGTCGCTCGGCCCGCCGGCGCCGGATCGATGGGAGGATGATGGCGATGGGTGACAGACGCGCTTCCTTGGGTATGGCGGCGAGCGGCATTTCGGTGATGGTGGTCGACGATCATCCGGCGCTGCGTGCCGGACTGCGCAGCCTCATCGAATCCGACGCCGGCCTGCGGGTGTTGGTCGACGTCGCGAGTGGCGAGGCGGCTTACGGCGAGTACCGGGCGCTGCGCCCCGACGTTGTCGTCATGGATCTGAGCATGGAGGGCTTCGGCGGCATCGAGGCCATTCGACGCATCCGGAGCCTGGATCCACTGGCGGCGATCCTGGTGTACAGCGTGCATGACTCGCGCGTGCTGCTCGAGCGTGCGTTCGAGGCTGGAGCCCTGGGCTTCGTCACCAAGGGCAGCAACGTCGACAATCTGTTGCTGGGCATCCGCACGGTGTTCCGGGGTCAGCCCTTCGTCAGCCCCGACATGGTGCCGATGATCATCCAGCGGCAGGGGTCGCCGGAGTCCGGCCAGTTCGGCAGGCTGACGCAGCGCGAGTTTCAGGTTTTCAAACTGCTCAGTGAGGGCCATTCGCTGGCCGAGTGCGCGCGCATCCTGCACCTGAGCAGCAAGACGGTGGGCAACCATTGCACCCAGATCAAGGCCAAGCTGGGCGTCACGAGTCCGGCAGAGATGGCGCGACTGGCGATCAAGCATGGACTGGTGGAACCCTGACGGAGGTTCCACGCGACCGTTGCGGTGGCGGCGGTTGCCGAGTCGGCGGCGGGTTGCGGCGGAAACCGCCGTGCGCCAGGGCTGCCGGGAAAGTTTCCTGCCCTGATCGGGAGTCGCGCCACTGGCCGTCGGGGTGGCGGCGCGGCAGAATCCGCGTATGGAGTTCCTGCCCTGCGTTCACTGCCTGCTGCCACATGGACCCCTTGCGGTCGACGGGAAGAATCGATGATCGATGCGCTCTTCGATCTGTTCGCGCGGTTCTACGAGCGCGGAGATTTCGTCAGCGCCGAGCGGGTCGCCCTGAACATCATGCGGGCGGTTCCGGATGACGCCGTAGCCTTGCACCTTCTCGGCCTGGTCCTTTATCGGACCGGGCGTCGCGACGACGCCCTGCAGGCTCTCGTCGCTGCCGATCGCGCAGCGCGCGCGCTGCAGCGAACGCAGCCCGGTGAGCGACACCTCAACGCTTCGCTGCAGTGTCTGCGTGCGGCATGCCGCAGCGGGTCGGAGCTGGCCGGTGCCTGGTACCACCTCGGGCTGGTGCAGTTCCGTCTGCGCCGTTACCCGCAGGCCATCCGCGCCCTGCAGGCGGCCGCCTCGGCGCAGGCGGACGCGCCGGCGGCCGCCTGTCGCGCCATGGCGCGCGTCGCCCGGCGCTGTTGCAGCGATTTCGTCGGTGGATGTTCCGGGGTTGTGAATGAATCCGCCGCACCGTCGATCGGCGGCGCTGCGCGCACGCTCCCGCCGCCGCCCGGCCTGGTATGGCCGGGTCGCCGCGAGGGCGCGTAGCATGCCGTGAACCGCAGTGCCCGTGTCCTCCCCGTCCGTTTGCGATGTCTTGTCGTCCGCGCGCGCAGCCTGCGCCGTGCCCTGCTCGTGACGATTTCTGCCGAATCCTTCAGAAGTTCGGGAGGAGCACCCGTACCCGTGTGCCGCCGCCCTTTCGGCTGCTGACCTGCAGCGTACCGCCGTGAGCAAGGACGCGTTCGCGCATGCCGAGCAGACCAAAGCCGGCGTGCGCAGCACTCATGTCCATGCCCACGCCATCGTCGCGGATCACCAGGCGCAGCAGTTGGCCCTGTGCCGACTGCCTGTTGCCCAGGACCAGTCGCAGGCGGCGG
>JAEUOM010000106.1 GCA_016788495.1 Accumulibacter sp.
GCGTTCCCGATCGCCTCTCCGGCCGCTGCCGCGAAGCTGGCGAGTGTCGCATCGGCTTCCCCAGGTCCGTCCTGCTGCGCAAACAGGATCACTACGGCGGAGTCGTCCCCCTGCCCAGTGAGGCGCGACAACGCCGTGTAGGCCTTGGCGATGGCCTCATTGGAAGTCCAGCGGCCATTGATCCAATACCATTGCCAGACCAGCAGGCGCGATGCTCCGCGACCACGCAGTTCGGCGGTGCGAATCCTCACTGGCTGCCCGTTGAAGGAGATCTCCTTGACGCCGCCTGTCACCCGCGCCCAGACCGGATCGCCGCTCGCCACCAGAACATTGGTCGAGCTGACCAGCTTGCGCTGCTGGTCCTGGTTGCGGTAGTAGGCAACGAAGAGCCCGACGCGCTGACCATCGTGGGCGAATACGGCCTGCCTGCCCGCGTCGGCGCCGGCAAACTGCGGCTGCCAGTCGTATGGACTGAACACGTCACTACTCTGCCAACCGGCAATCGGGCCGAGAGGCGCCAGGCTCTTAACCTCGCGACTGGTGACATGATCGAGTTGCCAAAGCGCCAAAGGCCACAGTCCGGCCACCAGCACCGTCGCCAGTCCTGCCGCCAGCAGCGCAGCCGGCGATGCGCGCGAGCCAGTGCCAGGCACCACGACCGCCTCGTGTGGCAGCACCTCGTCCTCGTCCTCGCGCCAGCGGGCACCGATCCAGAACATCGCGAGAATGACGATGCCGAAGAAGATCCAGCCATACACCAGATGGTCGACGCCAACCGCAAGCTTGTTGCCGGAGAGGTGGCCGAGCATCACGATCATGTAGGCGCGCCCCCAGTTGGCGACAATCGGCACGATGATCGAGACCAGGAAGAAAAGCAGTCGCCGCCAGAGCGAACGATAGGTGAGATAAGCGTACAGCGTTCCGACCGTGATCGAGGCGATGAGGTAGCGCACGCCACTGCAGGCTTCGACCACCGCCCAGTTGCCGCTCGGAATCACCAGATGCTGTCCCTCCCGGTATACCGGAATGCCGCTGAGCCGCAGTCCGGCGACGGTCGCGTCGGCCGTCCACTCCATCAGCTTGGGCTGGGTAAAATCGCCGAAGGGAACGGCAAAGAACAGAAACAGGAGCGGAAAGGCAAGCCAGCGCGCGACCTGCCAGCCGACCACGGCCGGCACGGCCAGGACCAGCATGGCGACGAGTGCGAACTGTGCGAGAGCGTTGACCGCTGCCACCTGCCCCAGCAACCAGCCAAAACCCACCGCTCCCAGCAGGAAAATGGCCAAATAGCTCGGCCGTGGGCTGAGCGCGATGAGGCCAGCCCGTACGCGCCACACCAGCCACAACGTGATGGGTGGCACGATCATCCCATGCGCATAGGTGTCGGAGCGCCACCAGATGCTCGCCATGTCGCCTGCGGTCTCGCGAAAGAGCAGCACGATGGCCAGTAGAACCAGGACGACGGCAGGCCCTGCCAACCTCCAGCCGGGATCGCTCACGGCAGCTGCGGGACTTGTTTCGCGGGCAATCATTCGAGACTTTCAGCAGGCATGGCGGGGTGAAGAGGAAACGACTGGCTTGGACCTGGGGCGACAGGAGCTCATTCCCGTGCTCGCTCAGCCGAGATTGCGAACGATGAATGGCCCGAGCCAGTTGGCCAGACCAAGCGGCATTCGCTGCCAGGTATTGATCAGCAAACGGTACTTGGCGTTCGCCGGATTGTTCTGCGGCACCGTCTCGCGCCGATAAAGGCAATACTCGTAGAACAGTGGCTCGGGCTCGAAACCCCAGTTCTTCTTGAAGGAGTAGGAACCGGTATCCCGCTTGCTCCGTCCGTAGTCAAAGACCTTCAGACCACGCTCGCAGGAACGGCGCAACAACTCCCAGTACTTGAAGTCGTTGGCAGCCAGATTGCGTGCCGAAGGCTCGTCGCCAGCATAATAGGGCAGAACCTCATCACGGAAGTAGAAGCTGAGAACACTGCTCACCGGTCGTCCTGCTTCATCAACCACGGTCATGATGTCGCAACTGCCGGCGAAGACCTGCAGCAACCGTTCAAAGTAGCGCTGCGGCAAGGCTGGCGTGCCATGGCGGTGGACATTGTCAGCATAGAGCGCAAAGAACCGCCGACTGTCCGAATCGATTTCGCTGCGCAAACCGCTTTTCATTCCCTTGCGCACCATCGCGCGCTGCTTGCGCGGAATCGCCAGCATGTTCGCTTCCAGATCCGGGACGATGGCTCTCCGAAACCTGACGTACAGGTCCTGCTGCGGCCATTCGGGATGACGCTCTCGGACGTTGCGCAGCTCCAGATGGTCGACCTCGAGGCTGCGAGCGATGGCCTGCGCCTCGTCTTCGAGCAGGTCGGCCGCCTGCGGGGTGCTCGCAGCGACTCCCCCATAAACAGCGAAGGGCAGCGAAACCAATGCGTTCCCGAAAAGCAGGCTCTTCACCTGTGCCAGCGGCAGGACTCCCTCGAGTTGCCCGGCACGTTCGGCGTAAAGGAAGTGCGTCGGATGGCGAAAGACCTCTCCGATGACTCGCTGCCAGCCTGCCCGATGAAAGAAGGTCGCCTGCGGACACTGGTCGACGAACGCCTCCCAGCGCGCGACGGCAGCCGAGTCGCCGACCTGCAGGCGCCTGACCACGAGCGGAGCGGTGGCCGCAGCGACTCCCGACACTTCCTCGCCACTCATTCTCACGCGGCCCGTCCCGCAATGGCGGCACCAAGAAAAACCTCGTCCATGCGACCCCAGCGAAAGTCGGCCAGAAGCCGCCGCAGCCGGCCCTCGGTACGCTGCAGGTTCAGGTAGTGGCGAAAACGCGTCTTGGCCGTGAGGCCCGGGATTCGCGGCTGCTCGACGTCGATTTCCCAGGGATGGAAGTAGAAGATGGCTGGCTGCCCATCGTGTTCGTTCACCCGCCGCAACAGCCAGCGCGACAGTGAATAGGGCAGCAGCCGGAAGTAGCCGCCGCCGCTGGCCGGCCAGTTGCGATCCAGGAAGCGGGCGGTGGTCACCGGCAGCTCGAGCAGACCCTGGTGCACGCGATGCGCGAAACGCGGGGC
Organism: Accumulibacter sp.; assembly: GCA_016788495.1. Lineage (GTDB taxonomy): Bacteria > Pseudomonadota > Gammaproteobacteria > Burkholderiales > Rhodocyclaceae > Accumulibacter. The sequence goes on from JAEUOM010000106.1 coordinate 3,068, forward strand.
ATCCGGCATGCCGTAGTGATCATGGCGAATCGGATAGATGCTCGAACTGTACCGGTGACCTGCCTCGGCCAGGCACTCGAATGCCCACAGGTTCCCCGCCCCGATCGAGAAACTCGGCGCCCGGTAACCCCTGATCTCCTGGCCCGAGATGTCCTCGAGGAGCAGCTTCGCACGGCGGATATCGGCGCTAAAGTCGGCCCGGCTGAGATCGCTGGCGCGCTCGTGACCGAAGCCGTGGCTGGCGACTTCATGCCCGGCATCGGCGACGCGGCGCACGAGTTGCGGATAGCGCTCGGCGATCCAGCCAAGGGTGAAGAACGTCGCGCGCACCCGGTTTTCGTCGAGCATCAGCAAGATCCGGTCGACGTTCCGTTCGACCCGGCAGGGGCGCTGCGGCCACTCTTCCCGCGGGATGTACGGCGCGAGCGCCGATACCTGGAAATAATCCTCGACATCGATCGTCAGGGCGTTGGTGATCGACTCGCCTGCCATCGCGCGCGCCCCGCAGCCTAGAGCGAAACCTGCTCGTGGTGGCGCGCCAGCAGCCACGCGGCAAGGTCGGCAGCGATCCTCTCCGCCGCCCGGCCATCCCAGAACTCCGGAATCCGGCCGGTCTTCCCGGCACCAGCGAGGATCTCGTCGACGCCCGCGCGGATCGCCTCGGGGTTGCTGCCGACCAGCGTGTTGGTTCCCTCGTCGACTGTGATCGGTCGCTCGGTGTTCTCGCGTATCGTCAGGCAGGGCACGCCAATGGCCGTGCTTTCCTCCTGCAGACCGCCGGAATCCGAGAGAACGAGCCGCGCACCCTTGAGCAGACCGAGCATCTCGAGATAGCCTTGTGGTGGCAAGAGAACGATGCGCGGGCTGCACAGCAGATCCTGCAGGCCGAAACGCTCCATGTTGGCGCGCGTCCGTGGGTGTATGGCAAAGATCAGCGGCAGCTTCTCGGAGACCTCGCGCAGTACGCCCAGCAGCGGTCGAAGCGACTCCGGCCGATCGACGTTGGACGGCCGATGCAACGTCACGACAGCGTAACCCGCTGCGGTATCGGCGACGTGCGCCGCGACGCCGGCCAGTTGCAGCGTCTCCGTCACAGTGGGCGCGAGTTGACTGTTCGCCAGCAGGGAATCGATCATCACGTTGCCGACAAAACACACGCGCTCGGCGGCGACGCCTTCACGCTGCAGATTCATGTGCGCACCGCGCTCCGTGGTGTACAGCCGGTCGGCAATCTGGTCAGTGAGGAGACGGTTGATCTCTTCCGGCATGCGGCGATCGTGGCTGCGCAGTCCGGCCTCGACATGCACCACGGGCACATCCTTCTTGGCACACACGAGGGCACAGGCGAGGGTCGAATTGACGTCACCGACCACCAGCACGCAGGCTGGCCTCTGCGCATCGAGTACCGGCTCGAAGCGACGCATGACCTCCGCCGTCTGCACCGCGTGCGTACCGGATCCGACTTCGAGATTGATGTCGGGATGCGGCAGCCGCAGATCATCGAACAGACGATCGTTCATGTCGCGGTCGTAATGCTGTCCAGTGTGGACAAGCAACGCCGGCAGTGGCGGGCGATGGGCTGCGAAGGCACGCAGAATCGGCGCGATCTTCATGAAGTTCGGACGCGCCCCGACGACGCAGATCACTGGCCCCAGCCCTGCTGGCCACGATTCAATCAACAAGATCATACCCTTTCAATGTTTGACCCGGACCGCGTCGACCAGCTGCTGCAGCAGCGAAAGGATCGCTGCATTGTTCCGTTCAAGACGGAACATGCTGCGCTCGATGCGAATCAGCCGCTGCTCCGACTGACCGCTCTTCAGATCGGCGATGACGCGAGCAGCCTGATCGGCCGTGCTGCCGTCGAGCGCAACCCGCGACAGGTCGATGTCGAGGATGCCGCTATCCGTCAATTGCGGCCGTTCCGCCGGCTGAGCCGCGTCGACGCTGCCGCCCCCCGCAGCCGGTGTGCCGGCCTGCGTCTCCTCACGCAGTTCGCGCGCCACTTCCTCGACATCAGTACGCGCAAACTCGCTCTTGCCATTGAGGAAGCCCGCCAGCAGCAGGCGGTCGCAGTGGGCATTGATCCGCCGAGGAACGCCACCACTGGCTTCGAAAAGGGCCTCAAAGGCGCCGGCATCGAAGCGCGGCGACCCCGTCGAGCCGGCGCACTTCAAGCGATGCTCGATGTAGGCCTGGGTCTCATCCTGATCCATCGGACCAATGTGGCAGGCAGCGATCACGCGCTGCCGCAACTGCTGCATCTGCGGACTCTGCATGATCTTGCGAAACTCCGGTTGGCCAATGAGGAAGCTCTGCAGCAGCGCCTGCGTGCCAAACTGGAAGTTGGACAGCATGCGCAGTTCCTCAACCGCGCGCGGTGTCAGGTTCTGTGCCTCATCGACGATCAGCAGGCAGCGTTTGCCCTGGCGAGTGACATCGACGAGAAACGCCTCGAGAGCCAGCAGGGTCTCCGACTTGCCCAGGTTCCTGCCGCCGACACCAAATGCCGCCGCCACCATGCGCAGCGTGTCCTCGGCGTCGAGTTGCGTGCTCACCAGTTGTGCGGCAACCACTTTTTCGGAGTCCAGATCATTCAGCAGACCACGAACGATCGTCGTCTTGCCCGCGCCCACCTCACCGGTGACGACGATGAAACCCTCATTCTGGTTGAGGCCATATTCCAGATAGGCCATCGCACGTCGATGCTGCTTGCTGGCAAAGTAGAACGAAGGGTCCGGGTTAAGCTGGAACGGCTTGCTGCTCAAACCATAGAAGGATTCGTACATGCCGATCAATCAGAAGCTGTGTGAGAGCGAGGCAGTCAGAGCACTCTCGGTATAGTCCGCATTGACGCCACCGTCGGAAATCACGTGTCGGGCCCCGACGTTGGCGCTCGTCCTGGGGCCGAGCGAGGTGGTGAACAGCAGATAGGCTCCCGTCGTTTTCGAGTCCACGGCGCCGCTTCCTTTCGCCAGGCTGCGCTGCTGGTTGAGCGACAGCGACAGCGACGACAGTCCGGTGAGCTGATGGCCCCAGATCACACCATAGCCACGCTGAGTCACTTCATTGGCCAGCGAGTAATCGTCGGTCAGTCCACTGACCACGCCCAGTGGCTGCTGCTGGCTCTCACTCGCATTGAAGGTCAGCGTGTTGCGCACCCCGAGGAGCGCGTAGGAAATCTGTTGCTGGGTCTGCAGGCTTGGCCGGTTGGTGAGATAGCCATTGACCACCGATCCGTCGGCCGGGACCCCCCGACCCTGCACGATCTGGTTGACCTGCGCCCTGATCGCCTCCGGAGCGAGACCCGGATTGTTCGCGGCGACGATCGCGTAGAAGGCGTCGTAGTTGCTCCCCTGGCCGGTGTTCGTGACCCCGGCCGGCTGATAGGAAACGTCCCGGCTGGCGGAATAGTTCAACGCCGACAGCGGCATGCGATGACTGAAGGCAACGTTGTACCCATCGCCGAAGAAACGCCGGGTCACGCGACCGTCCAGCTTCGTCCGCGGGCTTGGCGTCCACACCAGACCAAAACCGGAGTCGTTGTTGGTCTCATCCTCCCGGCTGACGAGGTTCGTCTTTTCGCGCCCGACGATCGCCGAAACCTGCAGCTCGGGATTGAAACGGTAGGCCAGAGTCAGACCGTAGCGCGTGTCGTTACGGTCGCGGCCGACATCGTAGTTGGCACTGTTGCTGCTCGCATCGACCGACCAGCTGAGCGCGCTCCAGCGCGTATCGCCATTGAGCCGCCCCAGCCACTGACTCGTTGTCGTATTGGACACCACCTGCGAGTCGGGATTGGTTCCACTGACCGAGTAGCGCAGCAGGTAGTCGGCGGACGAGAGGAGACGGCCCCTGATGTACGGCGAGACCGAGTAGTAGAAGGTCTCCGTGCGGTTCCGGTCGATGTTGGCGTTCGACGGGGCGACCCCACCGAAAGCGGAGATGTACTGCTGCGAGATCGTTGCGCTGGCGTCGACGAAGAGCCAGTCCTCGACGGCCTCCAGCGTCCCGACAGCAACCAGACCCTGCTGCCGGTTGTTCTCCGAAGACTCACGCGCGTAGATGTTCTGCGTTATCGAGTACCCCAGACGCAGACTGGTGCGTCCGCCCCTGCCGTCGATGGAGATACCGGGTGTGATCGAGGTCACCAGATCACTGGTACGGTTCGTCGAGGTCAAGTACAGGTTGTTGGTCAGCGTCTCGCCGACCGCGATGCTCGGCGTGATGGTCCAGTTTTCCGCCTGCGCAGGCAGCGCCAGAACGCTCAGTGCCCAAGCAAGCCGTACGGTGATCCGCGGCCCTCGCCGGCTACTCCGGCTTGCTGCCGATGACCAGCGACCGGAAACCGACGCCGGCGAAGGCATCGCTCCACCGGGAGCGCCAGCAGCCACCTCAAGCACCTTCCGAACCGTAGCCATAGCCATACCCGTAGCCATAACCGTAGCCGTATCCATCCTGCGACACGGTCCGCGCCTGATTGAGCAACATCAGCTTCACCGGGCATGACTCGATCGTCATCAGAGCGTGTTTGACATCGCTACGGGCAGTGCTCTCGGCCCTGACCACCAGCACCACTTGGCCCATGTGGCCAGCCAGAACCCGCGACTCCGTAGTCATCAGCAGCGGCGGCGAATCGAAAATGATGATCCGGTCCGGATAGCGGCTGGCCATCTCGTCGACCGTCTGCACCATGGCCGCGCTCGCCAGGAGTTCGGTTGCGCGCGCGTGCTGCGTACCGCTGGGCAGGATGCTCAGCTTCTCGACGTTGGTGCGCAGCAGAACGTGCGAGAGTTCGACCGACTGGTCGGTCAGCACATCGAGCAGACCACGCGCCGGCGGTACTCCCAGCATCTTCAGCACCGAGGGCTTGGGGACATCGGCGTCGACCAGCATGACCGTATTGTCGAGTTCCATGGCGATACTGATCGCCAGGTTGATGGCGGTGAAACTCTTCCCCTCACCCGCCAGCGCACTGGTGACCATGATCAGATTGCCACGCTTCACCGCAGCCACTCCCCTGCCCATGGCGTTGGCAATCAGCGGCCGCTTGATGACGCGGAACTGGTCCGCCAGTTGCGAACGGGGCGCATCAGGGCTCATCAGGCCGCGAGCCGCAAGCGCCTGCAGGTCGATGTCGATGCGGCGGGAAACAGCCGGAGCCTGCGCCACAACGCTCGCGGGGGCGGTGACGTTCGCAGCCGCAACACGGGTCTCTGGCGCCGGGGTGGAAACCTGCAATGACGGGGCGTCGCTCTGCACACGCGTCTCGACCCCGGCATCCGTTGGCACAAGGCCACCGTCCGATTCCGGGCCGCGTACGGGAACCCCTGCCTTGCGCAGTTGCTCGAGACGTTTGGCCGCTTGTTCAATGAGGCTCATCGGTTTTCCTCAGGCATTACGGACGGAAATGAGAAACAAGGCGAGGAGGCCCGCCCCATAGGCACCGATCAGCGTCAGGCAGGCTGCCGCAAAGCGCAGCATATCCTTCCTCTCCCGCTGCTTGCGTGAGTCGTCGACCAGCAGCGTCACGGTGCCGAGCAAGGGCAGCCCGCTTGCTTCGCGCAACGACCGCGCATCGAAGAAAACCGGGCGCAACTGGCTTGCGGCGAAGGTGGCGGCGATGCCGGCGCCGAGTGCCAGCAGCAAGGTCAACGGCAGGAAGAGGGTCCGGTTCGGAGCCACCGGCTTCGGCGAGGCGCGCGGTGGATCGATCAGGCGAAAGTCGACGCCTGCGGCGTTCTCCATCTCGCTGCCCATGCTGGCGGACTCCCGCCGCTGGACCAGTTGTTCGTAGTTCTTCTTGTTGATCTCGTAGTCGCGGTTGAGCTGGGCAAACTCGGCTTCGATCTGCGGCATCATCTTCGCCGACTCGGCGAGGCGATTGTAGCGGGCCTGATACTCGGCGACGCGGGTACGCAGTGCGGCGACATTCGCGTCGGCCTCGGAAAGCGTCAGCTTCAGTTGCTGCTGCGCCGGATTGCCGCTAAGCGACGCAGCCGGGTTGGTCGCAGCAGCCTTGCGACGGGCAGCGACCTCCTGCCGCTTCTGGTCCTCGAGCTCCTTGACCAGCCGGCGCGTACTGACGACATCGGGATGCTGGTCAGTGTACCGCTGCAGCAGCCCATCGAGACCCTTCTGCAGGGCGTCGATGCGTGCATCCAGTTCGGGTACCGAGATGCCGGCGATGGATTCCTGGGAGGGGTCCGGCACGAGCGACGGCTCGTCACCGACGATGTGCCGCTTGAGCGTATCGCGCGACTGCTCGGCCTCGCGCAGCTGCAGCTTGCTCTGCTCGAGCAGTGCACCGGCGGCACTCATGCGCGCGAAGTAGTCCTTGCCCTCGGCACTCTGGGTAGCCATGTTGCGCATCTTGAACTCCTTCAGACGTGCCTCTGCCTCTTCAAGCTTCTTCTCGTACTGCGTGATCTCCTTCTCGAGAAACTTGCGTGCCGACTCCGTGTCCTTGCGCGCATCGCCGAGATTCGATTCGACGAAGATGGACACCAGCGACTGCACCACCCGCTTGGCGCTCTCCGGGTTGGTGTCGCGATAGGTGACCGTATAGATGTTGTCGCGCGACGTGTTGTTGATCTTCAAGGAGCTCATCAACCCTTCGATCAGCGCTTCGCGGTCCGACCTCGACTGGACCTTCAGATCGAGATCAGCCATCCTGATCAGCTTCTCGACGTTGGGGCGGGTGATCAGCGTCCGGCTCAGCATGTGCACCTGCTGGTCAACATTGGGCTGTGTGACCAAGCCCGACATCAGCGGCCGCAGGATCGACTGGGTGTCGACGTAGACACGGGCCGACGCCTCATACTTGTCGGGAATGGCAATCACCGCGACGACGCTGGCGATACCCACGATCCAGGCGACAATGATTCCCAGCCAGCGGCGCTGCCACATCCCGCGCAGGATGGCCATTGCCTGTCGAAGCAGTTCATCCATCGGATTCAGACTTTATCAGTTATCGGTTGCGGCCCTCGCCACCCAGGAGGGGACAGCGGAAGGGGATTCGATCAGGCCCCGGTTGGTACCAGTGGATCAGAACCAGCTTTGCGGGATGATCAGCACGTCACCCGGTTTCATGTCGACGTTTGCCGAGACGTCCCCCCGCCGGATCAGGTCGGTCAGGCGCACGCTGTACTGCTGGGTCGGCCCTTCCGGATTGGTCCGCAGGACGGTCGCGCGGTTGCCGTCGGCAAAGTCGGTCAGGCCACCAACGGCGATCATCACGTCCAGCAGGGTCAGGTTCTGCCGATACGGCAGGGCCTGTGGCTTGGCCGCCTCGCCGATCACCCGGATCTGTTCTGAATGGGTGCCGACAAAGCCGGTGACAATGACCGTGACGATCGGATCACGAATGAAGGTTCCCAGCGCTTTCTCCATGTCGCGTGCCAGCGCGGTCGGCGTCTTGCCCATCGCCTGCATGTCCTCGATCAACGGGCCGGCAATCAGCCCATCGGGACGCACGGGCACCGACATCGAGAGTTCCGGATTGCGCCAGACAACGATATTGACGTTGTCGCCAGGACCTATGATGTAGCGATAGTCCGACGAAGCGGCGGAGACCGGTGCCGGCGGGAAGGACGAGGCGCAACCGGCGACGACGGCAGCGCCGACAATCGGCACGAGCCAACGAAGGACAACGCCAATCACGGCATTCGGGCGGTTCAGCATGCTTTTCTCCTTTTCAAAACACCAGCTTGGAAACGGTTTACCGCAAATCACTCGCACCCGGTCCGCCGGCCCCCCATGGAGCGCGCCACAGTATAGTGGAATTGGCCCCGACGGCAAGAAGGCACAGCGCCGGGACAGGCGCTGCTCCGCTCAACGGCACGCAATCCCACTCTCCTCGCCGCGGTCCCGGGCTGCTCGCCAAGCACCGTGAAGCCACGGGAGCGCTGCCCGGACAGACACTGCGCCAAGAGCTTGGTACCAGTCGAAGGATACCGGCTGCTGACCGTCGCACAAGGGAAATAACGCACACTGCGCGCCATTTCTTTAGCCACGGCGGCGAAAACAACAGACTATAAGATAACATACTCATTTAAGTGCCCAACCCCAGGGCGACCGGACAGCGCCGGCAGAACGGCTGCCCGTTCGCCACGAGCATCCGTCACAGCGCCCCGTTGCCAGCCAATGAAGATCGCCTCCTGGAACGTCAACTCACTCAAGATCCGCCTGCCACAGCTCCTGGCATGGCTGGGACGCGAGCACCCCGACATCGTCTGTCTGCAGGAGACGAAACTCGAGGACAGCAGTTTCCCGAGTCTCGAGCTCGAGGCCTGTGGCTATCGCGCCGCCTTTGCCGGGCAGAAGACCTACAACGGCGTCGCTCTGCTGACCCGTGAGAGACCGTCGAACGTGGTGGTCGGCAATCCCTTGCTGCGCGATGTGCAGATGCGCCTGTTGACCGCAACGGTCGGGGACATCTGTGTCGTCTGCGCCTACGTCCCCAACGGGCAGGCAGTCGGCAGCGAGAAGTACGCCTACAAGCTTGCCTGGCTGGATGCCCTGCGGCGCTGGATCGGCGAAGGCCTGCGCGGCAATCCGAACCTCATCCTCGCTGGCGACTTCAACATTGCGCCCGAAGACCGCGACGTACATGACCCGCTCGCCTGGTCCGGGCAGATCCTCTGTTCGGACGCCGAGCGGTCCGCCTATCAGGCCCTGCTGGACCTCGGCCTGCACGACAGCTTTCGCCTGTTCGCGCAGGCTGAGAAGAGCTTTTCGTGGTGGGACTACCGCATGCTCGGCTTTCAGAAGAACCACGGACTGCGCATTGACCATATCCTCCTCTCCTCGCCGCTGGCCGATCGCTGCACAGCCGCCGGCATCCGGCTCGAGATGCGCAAGCTCGAACGTCCATCGGACCACGCGCCGGTAACCGCGGAGCTGACGGATTGAGGAAGACGCCAACGGAGCTGCAGCAGTCGCTGCTCCTGGTCTATCCGGTGCTGCGCTCCTTGCCGCCGGCGCAACTGGCCGCACTCTGCGAGGTGGCAACCCTTCTGCAACTGCCAGCCAGCGGCGAGCTGTTTGCCGAAGGGCAGACATGCAAGGGATTTCCCCTGATCCTGCGGGGCACGATCAAGGTGGTGAAGAGCTCGGCCGGCGGACGCGAAATGCTGCTCTACCGGGTTCCACCAGGCGATTCGTGCATCATCACGTCGAGCTGCCTGCTCGCCGACAGCCCGTATTCGGCGCGCGGCATCGCCGAGACGCCGCTCTCACTCCTGCTCGTGCCAATCGACTTCTTCGAGGAGTTGGTCGCCAACAACCGCCCCTTCAGGGACTTCGTCTTTCGGCTCTTTGCCGAGCGCATCGCCGAGTTGATGGAACTGGTGGAGGAGGTGGCCTTCCGCCGCCTTGACCAGCGACTCGCCAAGCTGCTGCTTGCCCGCGGCGACGCCATCCACTGCACCCACCAAGCCCTGGCCGACGAGCTCGGAAGCGTCCGCGAGATCGTCAGCCGCCTGCTCAAGGGCTTTGCCGCGGCAGGCCTCGTCTCGCTCGCCCGCGAGCAGATCATGGTCGTCGATCGGGCGGGCCTGAGGCAACTGGCCGACCCGGGGCGCTGAACCCGTCGACACCACGCCGGGCCGCCTGTCGCGGCATCCGGAGACATGGCGTCCCTCGCCCGCTGGCACAGCTGCAAACGCCACCAGCCAAGCCGTGCCCGGGAGCGGCAAGCGCACACGGCCAGAAGCGGGAGGGATCTTCTGTGACCGCGGTTACATACACGGCCACGCCAACCGCCTATCCTGCGCCCATCGTCAACAACCCCAAGAGGAGTTCATCATGAAAACCAACGTAGGCGGAATCGACAAGCTGCTGCGTATCGTCGTCGGTGTCGCGCTCATCGCCATGGCTGCCCTGGGCATCATCGGCGCCTGGGGCTGGATCGGTGTCGTGCCCCTGCTCACCGGCCTCTTCGGCGTCTGCCCAGCCTACTCGCTACTCGGAATGAACACCTGCCCGATCAAGAAGACTCCCTGAAGCGCATCCACAGTACCCGGGGGAAAGCGCGACCGCCTCGAGCGACAGCACGGGCACCGGAAAAAGGCACCGGGCCGCCACCGTGAAAGCGTGCTGGCTTGCTCAGCCGAGCGCTCATCGGGTGCTGCTGTGTCGTGCGACCCCGGATGATGCAACAGAATGGGGGGTGCGTCTGAAAACAGGCGAGTCCGGGCAACGATCGTGGTGACACCCCGCCGTCAACCGTGGCGCTCTGACACTGCTCTGAGGATCCCGGACTGCCTCTGCTTGCGCACACGCACGGGATGCATTGGCTGCAGGCGGCTGGTGACCTCGGTTTCCGCCGCGCACTCCGGCAAGAATGGCACCGCACGCACGCAGGCTGGACATCGCTGATCTGCGTTAAGATACCCAGGCACTGCCAGCCATCCATCCGGAGGAACCGCTTTCATGAGCTATTTCAGGCATCATGTCTTTTTCTGCTGCAATCAGCGCGGCGACGGGGAAACCTGCTGCAACAACTCCGGGGCGACAGCAGCGCAGACCTACGCCAAGGACCGGATCGGTGAACTGCGCCTCAAGGGCGCGGGCAAAGTGCGCATCAACAAGGCTGGCTGCCTCGACCGTTGCGACAACGGCCCGGTCCTCGTGGTGTACCCCGAGGCCGTCTGGTACAGCTACGTCGACAACGAAGACATCGAGGAGATCATCCAGGAGCACTTGGTGCACGGACGGGTGGTCGACCGCTTGCGCATCTGAATGCCCAGCGTCCACCCGCTCACCACTGGCCGCCAGCGCGCACAGCACCCGCTGCCGCAACCTGGGCGGCGTTCGCCAGCGCTGCAACCGCAGCGCGGGGCGACAGGCGAACGACTGCCACCCCGACCATCGACTGCGCGAGTGGAGCGAACCGCCGGAGCGACCGGCGAACCCATCTTCCGGGAGAGACGATGAGAAGTCAGTTGGCTCGCCTGCTGTTGGCCGTGCTGACGCACCTGGCGTGCGCCGGCATGCCGGCAGCCGCGGAGGAGATGCCTCAGTTGCCGGCAACGCTCAACGAAGAGGTGCGGATGCTGTCCGTCGGTACGGGCTGGTCGAGCGTCGAACTCGAAACGACGTTCTTCGTACCGCCGGGCGTGGGCCCTTTCCCACTGGTGGTCATCAACCACGGCAGGATGACCGGCGACCCGCGTTTCGACCCGCGCGCGCGTTATCTCGTCGCCAGTCGCGAATTCCTGCAGCGGGGCTATCTGGTGGCGGTGCCGATGCGGCCAGGTTTCTCCAAATCGGGTGGCAGCTACGTCGCGCCCCGCTGCAACATCGAGAGGAACGCAGAGCCGCTGGCCGAGACGATCATCGCCTTCCTGCGCGAGATGCGCCGGCGACCGGACGTCGATCCCGACCGCATACTGCTCGTCGGCGAGTCCGAAGGCGGCATGGCGGCGATGGCTGCGGCTGCGACCGGTTTCCCGGGCCTGCGCGGCGTCCTGAATTTCGCCGGTGGTCTCCGCCCGAACGTGGCCGCGTGCCTCTGGCAAGAGGCGCTCGTCGAGGCTTTCGCCGTCTTTGGCGCGAGCAGCAGGATTCCGTCACTTTGGTTCTACGGTGACAACGACAGCTACTGGGGCCACGACCTGCCACGCAACATGTTCCACGCCTACCGTGACGCCGGTGGGCAAGCGGAGTTGATCAGCTACGGGAACTTCGCCGCCGGCGATGCGCATACGATGTTCGCCAGCCCGCAAGGGGTAGCGATCTGGTGGCCGGAGAGCGAACGCTTCCTGCGCCAGATCGGGTTGCCAACCGAGCTGCGTTTCGGCCCCGGTTCGACACCGAGGCCGGTGCGAACCGGCTATGCCGACCTGACGGACAGCGATGCACTACCGTATGTCGACGACCGCCGACGTGAGCTGTACCGAAGGTTTCTCACACTGCCATTGCCGCGAGCCTTCGCCATCGCAACCACCGGCAACGTCGGCTGGGCACAGGGCGGAACCGACCCGTTGGCAGCAGCGCTCGACAACTGCGAGCGCGCTGCTCGCCGCTCGTGCGCCCTTTACGTGGTCGATGACGAGGTCGTCTGGGAAGCCGCGCAGAGGCAGGGATCGGTAGCCGCGGATTCAGTCCGCGAGCCATGAAACAGGCCGACGAGCCGCCGGGCGATGGCGGCCGAACGGCGCGTGCCCGATGCACCGGCGCTACCGCCGCCAGATGCCACTCAGACAGTGAAAGGACGCTGCGGAATGAGACTCCCCACCGAACAGCTGCTGCTCGACGGGCCCGTCGGCAAGATCGAGATCACGGTCGAGAACCCCGGAGCGCCACGCGGCATTGCGCTCATTGCCCATCCGCATCCGCTTTTCGGCGGTGGCAACACCAACAAGGTCGTGCAGACACTGGCACGCACCTTCAACCACCTCGACTACGTCGCTCTGCGACCGAACTTCCGCGGCGTCGGCCTCAGCGAAGGCAAGCATGACGATGGTCGCGGCGAAGCCGAAGACCTGCTCGCCGTACTGGCGGAAGCCCAGTGCCGCTACGGCAACCTGCCGGTGGCGTTGGCGGGCTTCTCCTTCGGTGCCTACGTGCAGACACGAGTCGCCGCGGCCTTGCTCGAGGCGGGCCATCCCGCACAGCGACTGGTGCTCGTTGGCACCGCCTCCGGTTTCGTCGAAGGAGCTCGTCGCTATCACACCCAGGCCGTACCAACTGACACCATCGTCATTCACGGCTCGGAGGATGCCACCGTCCCCCTGGCCAACGTCATCGAATGGGCCAGGCCGCTCGAACTGCCGGTGGTCGTCGTTCCCGGTGCGGACCACTTCTTTCATCGCCGGTTGCACGTCATCCGCGAGATCGTCAGCCGCGCATGGCGCCACTGAGAGGCTGTCACGAGACCTTCGCGAACAGGGCGGGGAGTGTTGCAGCGAGGTGGCGAAGGTGTGGAACGTCTCGATCGGA
>JAEUOM010000113.1 GCA_016788495.1 Accumulibacter sp.
GCGAAGCCGTCGTCCGCCGGCGACTGCGCGTCAGGTCGGCCGGCATACTGCTGCAGGTCGAGCGGCTCCTGGCTGAGAAACGCCGCCAGCAGCGTCACCCCGGCCGGCTGCGCCAGCATCTCTGGCAACTGCGACGGTTGGCCGGGAATCCGGAACGTGCCCGCAAGCACCTGGTTGTCGGTCTGCTGGCGATTCGGAAAGAGCAGCGTCGCGACATCGTCCGGGCCGACGCTGACGACGTTCAGATGACCGGCGCGCGGTACATCGACGGTGAGCGCCAGCGGCTCGCCTTCGCGATAGCTCGCCCTGCTCAGCCGCAGCGTCAGCCCGCCGGCGAGATTGGCGGCATCCTCGATGCTGCGACGGAAGGGCTGCCGCGCCACCGGTGCTGCCGCCGCAGCGGCCGTGGCCGTGTCCGTCGCCGCCGCTGCCGACGACGCTTCCTGCGCCAGAGCGCCGCCCGCCGGCGACAGCAGAAACGCGCCGATGGCGCCGACGATTGCCTTCCGACCGACCACTGATCTCATTCTTCCCCCCGTGTGCAAGCATGCAGTTCGCGCGTACCGGCGCAAGTATAGCTAGACTGACGCCATGTGCGGACGCCATGCCCTCGCAGCGCCTCGCTCGCACCTTGCCTCGCGCTTCGCTCTCGATCACTGCGACGACCACCCGCTGCGCTACAACATCGCACCCGGCAGCGACATCGCCGCCGTCCGCCTGTCGCCGACTGGCCAGCGCGTCCTGCATCTGCTGCGCTGGGGTCTGCTGCCGCACTGGGCAAGCGAGCCGGCAATCGGCGCGCGGCTGATCAATGCCCGCGCCGAATCGTTGCGCGCCAGGCCATCGTTTCGCCAGTCCTTCCAGCGCCGGCGCTGCCTGATCCCGGCCAGCGGCTTCGACGAATGGCAGGCGGCACCGGCGGATGCGGTCGACGAACTGCTCCGGCCCTACCCGGCCGCCGAGCTGCGGGCATGGCCGGTGACCCGGCGCGTCGGCAGGGCGAGCGCTGAACGGCCCGACCGCATCGCCGATTGCCGCGGCAGCGACGGTGACGACCCGCAGTGAGCCGCTCGCCAAGCCTGGCGGCAACCGCGCTGGCGACAGCGGCCGCCCCGCGCGGCAGGCCGCGTTCCGGCGGAGCGACTGGTTTTGTAGCATAATCGCGCGCAGACTCCGGACCCGAGGCCTGCTTGATCCAGTTCGTCCCCCCACAGCGCTATGACTCGATGAAGGCAACGGGCAAGTTGCCTTCACCAAAGGGTGTCGCCTTCTCGATCATCAAGCTGCTGCAGCGTGACGACTTCCGCGTCTCCGATCTCGTGCAGCTGGTACAGTCCGACCCGGCGATCGCCGGCCGCCTGCTCAAGTTCGCCAACGCTGCCGCCTTCGGCCGCACGCGACCGATCGTCTCGCTGCAGCGGGCGATCGTCGCCCTGGGTGCGTTCCGCGTGCGTGAACTGGTGATTGGCCTGTCGGTGATGCACACGCACTCCAGCGGCCAGTGCTCGGCCTTCGACTACGGCGCCTTCTGGGGACACTCGCTGGCAACCGGCATCGCCTGTCAGGAGCTCGCCCATTTTGCCCAGACCTCAAGCGAGGAACTGTTCACCATCGGCTTGCTGGCGCGCGTCGGTGAGCTGGCGATGGCGTCGCTCTACCCTGAGGAATACGCCGTCATTCTGCTCAAGGCGAAAGAGGGCGGCGCCAGCCTGGCAACCCTCGAACGCGACTGCCTGGAGATGGACCACCAGCAGCTTGGCGCGACGATGCTCGCCGAATGGGGTCTGCCGGAGCTGCTGATCCAGGCTGCCTACCATCACGAGCAACCGGACCTCGCCGGCTTTCGCGACGGCTCACGGGTGCAGACGCTGACCCACTCGCTGCACTTCGCGCGCGCGCTGGCCGAAGTCTGCATGGCCAGCGAAGAGGCGCGCTGGAGCCTGCTGCCCGGCCTCCTGACGCGTGCCGCCCGCCTCGGCATCAGTGGCGAGACGCTGAACGACATGGCTGACCGGACGGTCCGCCGCTGGCGCGAGTGGGGCGCCATGCTGCAGGTGCGCACGCAGGAGATGCCGCCCTTCGCCGAGATTCTCGCTGCCAGCCCGCCCACGCGGCGGGTCAGCCCGGCCACCCAGGAACCGGACGGCACACTGAGCTCGCCACGCCTGCAGGTGCAGCTTGTCGGCATTCCGGCGGCGGAACTGCCGACGCTGATGCAGCAGATCGAAAGCCTCGGCCACCTGCCGGTGCTGGTTGACAGCAACATCGACGACCTCAAGCAGGTGCTCCGCGAGCCCGCCCAGATCGTCATTGCCGACATGGCCATGCCCGGGCTCAAACCGGCTGTCTTCTGCCGCATCCTGCGCCAGACCCCAGCGGGCAAGGAAAGCTACGCGTTGCTGCTGGCCTCGCCGGGCAGTGAAGCGCACATTCTCGAAGCCATCGACGCCGGCGCCGACGACGTCCTCGTCAAGCCGGTGGGCATCCAGACCTTGCGCGTGCGCCTCAACACGGCGACGCGGATGCTGCTGCTGCGCGAAGAGATTCAGCGGGAACGGCGCGGCATCATGCGCTCGACCGACGAATTCGCCGTCACCCACCGCCGTTTGCTGCAGCAGGCGCTGACCGACTCGCTGACGCAACTGCCGAACCGGCGCCATGGCCTCGACTATCTCGCCTCCGAGTGGGCGTTCGCGCAATCCAACGGGCTGCCGATGGCCTGTCTGCTGCTCGATATCGATCACTTCAAACGCATCAACGATACCTGCGGCCATGCCGCCGGTGATGCCGTCCTGCGCCAGCTTGCCGACCTGCTGAAGCGGGCCTCGCGCGTCGAAGACCTGGTCTTCCGCTACGGCGGCGAAGAGTTCGCTGCCGTTCTGCCGAATGCCAGCGGCCGCTCTGCGGCGCAGATCGCCGAGCGAATCCGCGCCCTGGTCGAGAAATACACCTTCCTCTGGGAGCAGCAGTCGATCCCCGTCACCCTGAGCATCGGCGTCGCCAACCTCTCGAGCAGCGTCAAGGACAGCCAGGAACTGATCGAGGCGGCCGATGCCGCGCTCTACGAAGCCAAGCGCAGCGGTCGCAACCGCGTCGTCGTCGCCGCCTGAAGCGGGCCGAGGCGGCGCTGCCGCAGCGCTCGCCGACGGCGAGCGCGACAGGCATCATGATCGCCCGTTCAGTGCCGCAGCGCCGCCGCGTGATGCCGCAGATGATCGTCGATGAAGCTGGCGATGAAGTAGTAGCTGTGATCGTAGCCCGGCTGCAGGCGCAGCGTCAGCGGATGGCCGGCAGCGGCGCAGGTCTGCTGCAGAAGATCGGGCAGCAGTTGCGTGGCGAGGAAGGGGTCTGCCAGACCCTGGTCGACGAGCAGCGGCAGGCGTTCGCCGGCGACCGCGATCAACTCGCACGCGTCCCACTCCCTCCAGCTCTCGCGGTCGGCGCCGAGATAGTTGCCGAAGGCCTTCTCGCCCCACGGGCTGGCCAGCGGATGACAGATCGGCGCCAGTGCCGAGAGCGAGCGATAGCGGCCGGGGTTGCGCAGCGCACAGACCAGCGCACCATGGCCACCCATCGAGTGGCCACTGATGCCGCGCCGGTTGTCGATCGGAAGGCTCGCCTCGACCAGTTGCGGCAGCTCATGCACGACGTAGTCATGCATGCGGTAGTGTCGCCGCCACGGCGACTGGGTCGCGTTCAGGTAGAAACCGGCAGCGAGACCGAAATCCCAGCAGCCTTGCGGGTCGCCCGGCACATCGTCGCCGCGCGGACTGGTGTCGGGGGCGACGAGGGCGAGGCCGAGTTCGGCGGCGAGGCGCATCGCCCCCGCCTTCTGCATGAAGTTCTCGTCGTTGCAGGACAGCCCGGACAGCCAGTAGAGCGCCGGCACCGGGTGGGATTCGGCCTGCGGCGGCAGGTAGACGGCGAACACCATGGTGCAGCCGAGGGTGGACGAATGATGCCGGTAGCGCCGGTGCCAGCCGCCCCAGCAGCGATTGGCGGCAAGCTCCTCGAGCAGCGGCGTGGCAACGGCCATGCCGCTCAGAAGCGGATCACCGAGCGGATGCTCTGGCCGAGGTCCATCAGCTCGAAAGCGCGGTTGATGTCCTCCAGCCCCATGGTATGGGTGATGAAGGTATCGAGAGGAATCTCGCCGCGCTGCGCGCGCTCGACGTAGCCGGGCAGCTCGGAACGGCCGCGCACACCACCGAAAGCCGAGCCGCGCCAGACGCGTCCGGTGACGAGCTGGAAGGGCCGTGTCGCGATCTCCTCGCCGGCACCCGCAACACCGATGATCACCGACTCGCCCCAGCCCTTGTGGCAGCATTCGAGGGCGGCGCGCATCACCGAGACGTTGCCGATGCATTCGAACGAGTAATCGACACCGCCATCGCTCAGGTCGACGATCACTTCCTGGATCGGCCGCGCGTGATCGGCCGGATTGACGCAGTCGGTGGCGCCCAGTTGCCTGGCGATGGCGAACTTGGCCGGATTGGTGTCGATGGCGATGATGCGCGCCGCCCCGGCCATCACCGCGCCGATGACCACCGCGAGGCCGATGCCGCCGAGCCCGAACACGGCGACCGTCGCCCCCGGCTCGACCTTGGCGGTGTTGCGTACCGCACCAATGCCGGTGGTGACGCCGCAACCGAGCAGACAGACCTTCTCCAGCGGCGCGTCACGGGCAATCTTCGCCAGTGAGATCTCGGGCAGGACGGTGTACTCGGAGAAGGTCGAGGTCCCCATGTAGTGAAAGATCGGCGCGCCGTGCCGCGAAAAGCGGCTGCTGCCATCCGGCATCAGCCCCCTGCCCTGCGTCGCGCGAATCGCCTGACAGAGGTTCGTCTTGCCCGAGCGGCAGTACTTGCACTGTCCGCACTCCGGGGTGTACAAGGGAATGACGTGGTCACCGACGGCAACCGAGCCGACGCCCGGCCCGACCGCCTCGACGATGCCGCCGCCCTCATGACCGAGGATGCTCGGGAAGATGCCCTCCGGATCAGCACCGGAGAGCGTGAAGGCATCGGTGTGGCAGACTCCGGAGGCGACGATGCGCACCAGCACCTCCCCCTGTCGTGGCTCGGCGACATCCACCTCGGTGATCTCCAGCGGCTGCCCGGCAGCCCAGGCAACCGCAGCGCGCGACTTGATCATCAGCGACCCTCCCGCCAGTTTGCGCCGTCGCCAGACGGCAATCGGTGTGCATTGCAGCGGTGAACCCACCGGCCCTGCCGCCTGCCCTGCCGCCTGCCGCTGGAAGCAGCCACGGCGCGACCGTCAGTGCAGGTCACCGGGCTTCACCCGCTGCACGCGGAACACCTCGATCCCCTCTTCGAGCAGTTCCGCGTACTCTTCGGCGGTGGCAACGCCGCGAATCGAACGTTCGGGCGCCTCGACATAATGGATCCGCCGCGCCTCCGCGGCGAAATCGGCACCGACATCCTCGCAATTGGCGAGCAGCATCTCGGTCAGATGGCGGAAGGCCTGCAGCGCACCGGCGCGCTGGTCGACTGTCGGCGCGGCTGCCGGCGACTCACGGCGAGGCGAATCCACCTGCGTGTCGGAGCGACCAAGGTGCACCGTTGACGGCACGCGCCGGACCTCGAGCGAGCCACAATGCGGGCAACTGACGAGACCGGAAGCGAGCTGGCTGTCGAAATCCTCGCGTGACTGAAACCAGCCTTCGAACTGATGGTCGTGCTGGCATGCAAGGTCAAAGATGATCATCGGGGCCCGGAGCACGAAGCTCGCAACAAGAGACGTGGAGATGGTACCCGGAGCCGGGGTCGAACCGGCACGGCCGCAAGGCCGAGGGATTTTAAGTCCCTTGTGTCTACCAATTCCACCATCCGGGCGACGCCGGCCATTATACCCGCCCGGAAATGGAAGAAGGGAAAGCGCCTGCGGCACTTTCCCTTCGCGATCTGGAGCGGGAAAAGAGTCTCGAACTCTCGACCTATACCTTGGCAAGGTATCGCTCTACCAACTGAGCTATTCCCGCATGCTGAGCCTGGCTGCCTGCCCGCCCGACGAATCGCCGCATCGACACGATTTCCGCCGCCGAGCAGGAGCGGCACGGATTATCCGCAGGCAAACCGGGACTGTCAACCCCCAGCCTTGTCCAGTGCGACCGCCTTCGGTCCGCAGCAACCCGCCCTCGTGTCGCTCGCCCGGCGCCCGCGACGACACCAAGCAGGCGAGCACGCGCGGCCGCAGGAGGTCGCGCCCTTCCCTTGCGCATGCACGAAAGCGGGTGTTTCGGCATAATGCGGTCCCAGGGGGGAAGTTGGCAGCCGTCAGCAGCCCTTGAAGCCACCATCAGCGAATCGAAAGGAGAAGCACCGATGTCCTTGCCCAGTCCGCAGCGTGCTGCACGGGTTGCTCTCGCCACCACCGCCAGCCTGCTGCTCGCCGGCTGCGCCCAGATGCAGATGGGCTCGCCCGACGCGAAGACCACGGCCACCGGATCCGCCGCCGGCTCGACCACCGACAACGCCAGCAGCCAGCTCGAGAAGTGCGCGAGCTCGCTCGGCACGGTTGCCGTCTACGAAGATACGAACGCTCCCTGGTACGGCATCCTCACCGGGCAGATGAAGCTCGGATCGACCAGCCCGGTACTCAAGCTGCTGATCCAGCAGTCGAACTGCTTCGTCGTCGTCGACCGCGGCCGGGCGATGAACAACATGATGCAGGAGCGCGCCCTCGAACAGACCGGCGAGCTGCGCCGCGGATCGAAGTTCGGCAAGGGG
>JAEUOM010000147.1 GCA_016788495.1 Accumulibacter sp.
GCAGCACGCTTTTCGGGTGAGGAAGCGGGCAACGTGTACTCGCGCTTCACCAATCCGACGGTCAGCGCCTTCCAGGATCGCCTGGCCGCGCTCGAAGGAGCCGAGGCCTGCATCGCCACCGCCTCCGGCATGTCGGCAATCCTGTCGCTGGTCATGGCACTGTGCAGCAGCGGCGATCACATCGTCGCGTCGAACGGGCTGTTCGGCGCGACCCAGCAGTTGCTTGGTACGATCATGCCCCGCTTCGGCATCCAGACCAGCTTCGTCCCGCAGACCGACGCGGCGGCGTGGCAGGCCGCGATGCGACCGGAAACGAAGCTCCTATTTCTCGAAACACCATCGAATCCGCTCACCGAGATCGCCGACATTGCCGCACTGGCAGCCGTCGCCCATGCGCGCGGCGTCCTGCTGGTGGTCGACAACTGCTTCTGTACGCCGGTCCTGCAACGGCCGATCGATCTCGGAGCCGATCTCGTCGTCCATTCGGCGACCAAGTTTCTCGATGGACAGGGGCGGGTCCTCGGCGGCGCGGTCGCCGGGCCGCGGGCGCTCACCGAAGAGGTCTTCCGCTTCCTGCGCACGGCCGGCCCCACGCTCTCGGCGTTCAACGCCTGGGTTCTGCTGAAGGGAATGGAAACGCTGCAGCTGCGGCTGACGGCACAGTCAGCCAAGGCGCTCGAAATGGCACGCTGGCTCGAGGATCATCCGAAGGTGACGCGAGTCCATTATCCCGGCCTGCCGTCGCACCCGCAACATGCCCTGGCCCGGCAGCAGCAGAAAAGTGGCGGCGCGGTCGTCTCCTTCGCCGTCCGGGGAGCGCGCGCCGAAGCCTGGAAAGTCATCGACAACTGCCGGCTGCTGTCGATCACTGCCAATCTGGGCGATACCAAGACGACACTGACGCACCCGGCATCGACGACGCACGGGCGGATCACCCCGGAACAGCGGGCGGCGGCGGGAATCGGCGAGGACCTGCTGCGCATCGCGGTCGGCCTCGAGGCAGTCAGCGACCTGCAGCACGACCTCGACCGGGGCTTGACGCTGATCTAGCCGCGGCCTCGCGTCGCACCGTCCTACCGACGCTGTCGCCGCGCCAGGTCGACGCGCTCGCCGGCAGCCTTGCGCAACGCCTCCTTGGCGACATCAGGCATCATCCAGTAGGTCATCAGGCTGGATCCGACGCACACCACCCAGAACAGGAAGAAACCCATTGAATAGGTCGCCATCGCTGACCACTCGACACGCTGTCCGAACAGGTAAAGATGCGCCGGATCGATCAGCGTGAAGAAGATGGTCTCGGCGATTCCCGCCGCAATGAAGGCCGGCCAGAGAACCCAGATCACCAGTCGCATGTGTTCCTCCAGAAAGTTATCGGCAAGACGCGCAAGGCCGCCGCGTCAGCGCCCGGCGCCGCGAGCGGCAAGGAAGAGCTGCGGGTCAACGAGGGCGCCGTTGAGCACGACGCCCCAATGCAGATGCGGACCGGTCGCCCGGCCGCTCATTCCGACCAGCCCCAGACGCTGACCCTTGACCACCGCGTCTCCGGCCTGCACGTCGATGCGCTCGAGGTGACAGTAGACGCTCAACAGCCCGTTTCCGTGATCGACGAAGACGGTCCTGCCGTTGAAGAAGTAGTCGCCGCTGGCGAGGACGATCCCGTGGGCATTGGCGCGGACGGGCGAACCACGCGCCGCCGCGATGTCGAAGCCGGCGTGCGGCGACCGCGCTTCACCGTTGAAGTATCGCCGCAGGCCGAAGCGTCCGGTCATCCTGCCCTCCGCCGGCAGGATGAACTCCAGGTCGGTGTCGTCGGCGGCGCGCCAGTGGCGCTGCAACCGCCGGATCTCGGCGATCTCGCTCTCGACCCGCGCCAAGTCTGCCGCCGACAGATCGACCTTGCTGCTGTCCTTGAGCGTGATGCGCTGAGCCGGGTACTCCTTGGCGCCGACAGTGAATGCAGCCCTGCCGCTCGCGGCCGCCGCGCCGTCCGCTGCCGGCGATGCCGCGGCCGTTGCGAGCGGCTGCACCAGCAGCTCGTATCGCCCGGGTGGCGTATCGAGCGCGAGGCCGACGACCGCAATCCACTCACCGTCACGCCGCGCGACCAGCACCGGCTGCGCGCCGAACCACGCCCGTGGTGGCGCAGCTGTACCCGCTGACGAGCCGAGCGGAACCAGCGCCACCCCTCCGGGAACGCTGGCTGCTCGCGGCAGCGCGGCGCCTGCCGGCCAGGGAAGCAGCAGCGCCAGCGCGAGAATGACGCCACCCACGGCACCGTGGTAGCGGCGCGGCCGCGCCAGCCGCTGGCTCACAGCGTCGCCGCGCTGAAGGTGTCGCACTGCCGGATGTCGCCGCTCTCCATCCCGCGCCTGAACCAGCGTACCCGCTGTTCCGAGCTGCCATGGGTGAATGACTCGGGAACGATCTGACCCTGTGTCTGCCGCTGCAGGCGGTCGTCGCCGATCGCCGATGCGGCGTTCAGGGCCTGCTCGACGTCGCCCGGTTCGAGAATCCGGCTCCTGCTGTCGGCACGATGCCCCCAGACGCCGGCGAAGCAGTCGGCCTGCAGTTCCAGCCGTACCGACAGGGCATTGGCGGCGGCCCGGTCGCCGCTGCGCTGCTGCGCGGCATGCACCTTGTCCGAAATGCCGAGCAGGTTCTGCACATGATGGCCAACCTCATGCGCGATGACGTAGGCCTGGGCAAACTCGCCCGGCGCCCGGAAGCGCTCGCGCAGGTCACGATAGAAGGCGAGGTCGATGTACACCTTCTGATCGGCCGGGCAGTAGAAGGGACCCATGGCCGATTTCCCGGTACCGCAGGCCGTCGGCGTCGCACCGGTGAACAGGACCAGCTTCGGCTCCTGGTAGCGGCGGCCAGCGGCGGCGAAAACCTCATGCCAGGTGGTCTCGGTGCTGCCGAGAACCTTGGCGACAAAAGTCGCCATCCCGTCGCCGGCCGGCGGCGGCTGCGGCGCGCGGGCGGCCGACGGCGCGGGCGCGCCGCTCGACGCCAGGCCGAGGATCACTGCCGGATCGACACCGAGAAAGTAGCCGGCGACCAGTGCGATCACCAGCGTGCCGACACCGACGGTGCCCCGCCCGATTCCCGCCCCGCCGCCGCGTCGGTCCTCGACGTTCTGACTGGCACTCTGGTCGTCAAGCCGCATGTCGGAACCCTTTCGCAAAGCAGTATCAATGTTCCATGAAATCAATGTCCTTGCCACCTCGCCCCGGCGAACGTGCGGGAACGGCGCAGGCAAAAGCAGCCTGCCAGGAACACCTCGAAAGCCGAATGCTATCAGATCGACGGTGGCTGCGGCGGCTGCAGAAGAACGCATGATTTGTCCCTCAGCACGGGTCGGAATCGTGACCAATGGCGAAGAAACGTGGACAATCTCCGGTTTTCGTGCATAATCCGCGAACTTTTTACATGAAGCGGACCTTGCGGGCCGGCTTTCACAGGAAGGGGGCGTATGGATACAATCTCAGGTTTCCTGATCTCGCAGGAAATCCGGATGGCACTCTAGACGAGAGCAAAGGTCATTTTTGCTCCGGTTTCCGGATGCGGGAATTCCTGCTGGGTGAGTTCGTCCAGGAGAGCGGCGATGGCACGATCATGGACTGGACTGGCCATGCGGTGAATCTTGACGGTCAGCGTGTTGGAGGCGGCGTTGGGCTGGATATCAGCAGCGGAAACGAACAACTCGCGAATGAGCGCGCGCGCATCGTCCTCGTTCTTCAAGTGGCGGCGTAGCAGCGCCACCATCGCGGTCTCGGCGCGGTAGGCAACCATTTTGATGGTATCGCAGAGTATCTTGTTCAGCGGCGGCAGTTGGGTCGGGCGCTCGGCCTCGGGCAGGCTGTCGATCGTCACTTTTCGGGAGGTTTCCTTGCGCTTTGAGAGAAGTTGCCTGAGCTCCTCCTGAACGGCTTGTAGCGCTTCAACCGACTCGGCGTTCTTCTGGATTTCCCCGCCATCGTTCGGCGCCGTCCTGGCGAGTTCGGCCTGGAGCTTTCGTTCGCTCTGGCGGGTTTGCCTGACGGCCTTGTCGAGTTCCCGCCAGCGGGGATTGATGACTTGGTGAGTGCCGGGAAGAGATTCGGCTCCGTACTCGACAAGTCCATCAATATCATAGTGTTCCATCATGTACGCGAAGTAGTTTTCCTGGCACCAACGGGCGAACATCCGGCCCGCGATGGTGGTGTTTCCGAGTTGCCTGGCGGTCGTGATCACGGCCGTTTGATGTCTGGTCTGGGTCAGCCGACGGACTTCGGTGACGGGTAGGCTGTTGGCGTCCGCGCCGAGTCGGGTTTCGCGCATCGCCAGTTTCATCCGGCTGCTGCCGCCGGCCGGCAGGCGGACCTCGTGGTCTTGAAACTCGTCTTCGGGCCAGAGATCCTTGACGTTCTTGCGGTAGGTCAGCGCGCCGATGCGCTGTTTCCAGAGTCTGCCGAGGAGACTCTGGGTGGCCCCTTCGCGATCGAAGACCATCACGAACCGGTGCAGCGTCGGGTCGGCGTCCAGCTCGGCCGGCGTCGGCTGTCCCGGGACCATGTCCAGCAGTTGCGGGACGATGTCCTTGAGCAGGGTCTCGGCGAGTCCGTCATTGAGCGGCTGCGACACGACGAAGAAGGGGCGACCCAGGGCATCGTTGACCCAGTAGTCGGTGGTGCCCCGCAGGCACAGGCGTTCGCGCGAGACGTAGCGTCGTGAGAGATTGGCTTGCTCGCCGTGATACACGCGAACATGGCCATCGACATACAGGTAACCGGCTTCTTCTGGCTCGCTTTCCATCCAGTTCTTCGCCAACTCCCGCATCCAGGCCGCAGGGTCGCCTGTCTTGGCCAGAACACTGATCTTTTCCCGCAGGGTCCGGACCTCCGGCACCCGGTCCAGGCCGATGACCTTGCCCAGCTCTCCGGGCGGCGTCTGTCGCAGATGTTCCGGCCGCTTGATTCGCCCCAGCGCCATGAAGCCGAGGACGAGAAGGATGTGCAAGGCGCTGTAGAATCCCCGTGGCAGCCTGAGATGGCGACCCAGGCCGGTCAGCAGCCCGTTGGCGCACAGCGCCGGCAGGCCGGCCAACAGCCCGCCCATCGCGACATCATGGCTCGCTTCGAAGCGCGTCGTCGCACCGGTCGCCACCCCCAGCGCCGCCTGGATCCGCTCGTCCGCGCGCGTGCAGGCGGTTCCCATCCCCGCGGCCGCTTCCGCATCCGCCCGGCTGCGCTCACTCTTGGTACTCGCCGCTTCCGACTCCACCCGCTCTGGCGGCCGTGGCGTCAACTGCGGCACGCCTTGGCGACGGATCGCCTTGCGCAGCGTCGACTCCTTCACACCCACCTGCCGCGCCACTTCAGCCGGTCGCTTGCCCTCGCTCAACAACCGCGCGCAATCGGCACTCTTCTCCGGCGTCATGATCCGCGGCTTGCTCGGCTCCGCCGGCCGAAAGAAAGACGACGGCCCCGCCTTGCGGCTTTGTCCCACCCAGTTCATCAAAGTGCGGTGCGGGATGCTCAGCGGGGCCCTTTCCAGTTCCACTGCCTTGACGTGCCCGTTCTCCATCAGGCTGGTCAGCGCGAATCTTCGGCTGGCCTGGTCTCCGACCGCGTGCGAGAAATAGTTGTCTCCCCCAACGAAGTAGGTCACTTGGCCATCCTTCTCCAGAATCGCCAACCCTTCCCCCACCTTCTGCGCACCATCAGGAAAACCTGGAAGCCACGACTGTCTCAACACCTTCCCACTCCTTGGCAACATCAGCTGCCCGATCCGGCCCTGTCCAACCGCTCAGAGGGCGAAATAAAGTGCTACTGCGAATTCCTGAATTCTACCTCCATACCCGGCCGAGATCCGGAAGTCTGCA
>JAEUOM010000156.1 GCA_016788495.1 Accumulibacter sp.
GCAGCGGCGCGGCGATTCGCTTGCCGAGCGCCATCACCTTGAACAGTTCGCCCATCTCGGCCGGTGAAACCAGCTTCTGCACGGCGTTGGCCAGCGGCAGATAGCGCAGCGTGTCGTCGACGGGCGTCCTGGCGAGGATGTCTGCGAGGCCGCAGTTGAACAGGAAAGCCGACTGCGTGGTGTACCCGAGCAGGTCGAGGCCCTCGCCGCAGCCGCTCTCGACGACCGCCGTGAAGTCGACATGGACGGTGATGTCCTGCAACCCGGGCAGATGGAAGGGATCATCGTGGGCGTGGTGGCGATAGTGGCACATCAGAGTGCCGGCATCCCGTTGTGGATGGTAGTACTCGCGGCGCGGGAAGCCGTAGTCGATCAGCAGCAGGACGCCCTGATCGAGGATCCTGGCCCATTGCCTCACCCAGGCCTGCGCAGCGAGCGAGATCTCGCTCAGGTAGGGCCGGTTGATGCCGCACTCGACGGCCAGCGCCCGGGCGCGGTCGAGCAGGTGGCCGCCGGCTGGTCGGTCGGCCCAGGCGAAGCGGCCGCCGGCGACGGTGACCCCGCGCTCGCTGATGCCGTCTGCGTGCCAGCGCACGAGCTGCGCCGGCATCGCGTCGAGGACCTCGTTTGCCAGGACAACACCACTGAAGCGCGCCGGCAGCTCTTCGAGCCAGTGCACGCGGGACAGCAGGTGTGGCGCCCGGCGGCCAATGGTGTCGCGTTGACGGCGACCCAGCTCGCCCGACAGCTCGAGAATCGCGTAACTTTCGGGCAGCCCGCGCTGCCGTTCCAGTTCGAGCAGGAGGTCGCTGGCCAGCTTGCCGCTGCCGCCGCCGACCTCGATCAGTTGCGCCGGACAACACGCCTGCAATTGCTGCAACTGGGAGGCCAGCGTCTGGGCGAACGCCGGTGAGAGCTCTGGGGCGGTGACGAAATCGCCGGCTGCGCCAAATTTGCAGGCGCCACCGCCATAGTAGCCCAAGCCTGGAGTGTACAGCGCGAGTTCCATGAAGCGGTCAAAGCCGATCCAGCCGCCGGCGGCGGCGATGCAGGCGGCAATGTCGCCGGCGAGCGTTTCGCTGGCTGCGCGGGCGTCGGCGGACGGTGGTGGCAGCGTCGCTGTCAAGGCGGGCGGACGCGTCGGCACACTTACTGGCGAACGAAACGAATCTGGCCGTAGACCTCGGGATGCTGGCTGGCCAGCCAGTGTTCCGCCTCGGCCACGGCGCGTTCCCAGGTCGCAGCGCGCAGGGCGACCACCTGCGTGCTGCCGTCGTCCCGCTGCCAGTGCAGCGAATGACTGTGAAAACCGCCGCGTTCCTGCTGCCGCAGCGGGCAGGTGAGTGCGGGTGGTTCGCGGTGCAGCTCGGCGCCGCCGGCGCCTGGCAGATGCAGGCGGTAGCGTGGCCCCTTGCCCTCGTGCTGGACGACGAACTGCCGGCCCTCCAGGGTCTCCTCGACGACCTGCCACTCGGCACAGCCCTCGATGATCGCCACCAGGGCTCGTCCCTCTTCGTCACGGATGATCTCCGCCGCCACCTCGTGTGCCGTCCCGGCATCGTCGAGCACGTCGTGCCATGGTCGGCCGTTGCGCGTCGGTGGTGGGAAGGGCAGCGGGTGCTTGCCCTGCCGGATGCGGGCAAAGAGTGACGATTTCCTGACATCGTCGAGGTCGATCGACGGAAACGCCGAGCGTGGCGCGGAGCGGAAGCTGCCGGCTCCCATGTAGCCGACGTCCCACAGCGTACGCAACCACTCGGCGGTGTCCAGGGCGACTTGGGCAAGCTGGTCGTTGAGGTGCTCGCCATGCTCGTTCGCCGCGTGTTCGCTCGCCACCTGCATTGCCAACAGGTCGTTCTCGTGGCGGCGCGCGCGCAGCGCCTCGGCCAGCAGGGCGCCTACCCACTCCGCATCGGCTGTCGGCAGCCGCGCGATGCGTTCGGCAAAGAGCGTCAGGTCATCGCTGGCGAGCGGGGTATCGGGTCTGCTCATGACTCGGTCTCCGGTTGACGATGCCGAGAGTGTACCGCGGCGGCGGCCCGAGCGCCCCCTTTTTCCCCGTCCAGAGCTCAGGAATCCGTTAAAATCAGCTCCTTGTTGTCGCCTGCCGGAAACGGGAGATGGAAGGAAGAACGATACTGATCACCGGTGCTGCGCGGCGTCTGGGCAGATCGATCGCGGTCGAGATGCACGGAACGGGAGCCAACATCATGGTGCACTACCATCGGGCCGGGGAGGATGCAGCGGCGCTCGTTGCCGAGCTGAATGGGCGACGGCCGTCTTCGGCGGCCTGTTGGCAGGCCGACCTGCGGCAAATCGACCGCCTGCCGGAGCTGGTTGCCGCGACCGTCGATCGTTTTGGTCGCCTCGACGCGCTGGTCAACAACGCGTCGAGCTTCTTCCCGACCCCCCTGGCCGAGATCAACCTGACGGCGTGGGATGAACTCGTCGGCAGCAACCTGCAGGCGCCCCTGTTCCTGACCCAGGCGGCGGCACCGCATCTGATCGACGCAGCCGGCAGCGTGGTGAATATCACCGACATCCACGCCGAACGTCCGCTTGCCGGCTATCCGCTGTATTGTGCCGCCAAGGCTGGCCTCCTCGGGTTGACGCGGGCGCTGGCGATCGAACTGGCACCGCGGGTCAGGGTGAACGCGGTGGCGCCGGGGCCGATCCTCTGGCCCGAGAGCGAGGTCTTCGACAGCACGGCGCGGGCAGAGATCGTCGCCAACACGTTGCTCAATCGCGTCGGCTGTCCGCAGGACGTGGCGCGGGCGGTACACTACCTGCTCGCTGCTGCGGACTACGTCACCGGCCAGGTGATCAACGTCGATGGCGGGCGCACCGCGCACCTTTGAACCGCTGATCTGCCGGAGAAAGCCGCTCGTGAAACTGTCGAATACCCTGCTGCGCCTGAGAAAGCGCCTGGAGAGCAAGGCTGGCAAGGCGATAGCCGATTACAACATGATCGAGGATGGTGACACGGTCCTGGTCTGCATCTCGGGTGGCAAGGATTCGTACACGCTGCTTTCGCTCCTCATGGCCCTGCGCGAGCGGGCGCCGATTGCCTTCCGTCTGATCGCCATGAACCTCGACCAGAAGCAGCCCGGCTTTCCGGCCGAGGTCCTCCCGGCGTATCTGGCGCAGATCGGAATCGACTACCGGATCGTCGAGCAGGACACCTACTCGGTGGTGCGGACGAAGCTGCCGGCGGGCAAGACGACCTGTTCGCTGTGTTCGCGCCTGCGCCGTGGCGTCATCTACCGGATGGCCAAGGAACTGGGTGCGAACAAGATTGCGCTGGGTCACCACCGCGACGACATCGTACACACGCTCTTCCTCAACCTGCTGTTTGGCGGCCAGCTCAAGGCGATGCCGCCGAAGCTGGTCACCGACGACGGTGCGCATGTCGTCATTCGACCCCTCTCCTATTGCGCGGAAGCGGACATCGCCCGTTTTGCCCGCGGCATGGCTTACCCGATCATTCCCTGCAATCTCTGCGGCGCGCAGGAGAACCTGCAGCGGGAAAAGGTCCGGGCGATGATGGCTGACTGGGATCGGCGCTTCCCGGGGCGCACCGAGGCGGTGTTTTCGGCCTTGCAGAAGGTGGTTCCTTCCCATCTGGCGGACTATTCTCTTTTCGATTTCAAGGGCTTGCGCCCCGGTGTCGAGTTGGCGGCAGTGGCCGGCGGCGACTCCGTGTTCGATCTACCACGGCAGGCGGATTGGTGGTCGGGGCCCGATGCCCAGCCGATCCGGGTGTTGCGGTCGTGAGCGGTCGCGGCAGGTCGGCTGCGCACGCGGTGGTGCGAGCGCTCGGGAGCGACGGCGGATGCGCTGCGGCGGGAGCGGAATTCGATCGATGAGCAATGGTGAAACGAATGCTTCGCTGATCCACGCCGCAGTTGCGGGCAGTTCGCGCCTGTTCGCACGCTTGGGTACCACCGAGGCCACGCATGCCGTCGAACGCTGCATGAAGCGGATGGTTCGCGGTATCGACGGCTTTCATGGTCGACTCGTGCGGAGTGCCCGCGATGAACTGAGCGCGCTTTTCGACAACGCCAACGATGCCTGCCAGGCCGCGATCGCCATGCAACGCCGCGTCGCCGATCTGCCCCCGGTTTCGGGAGTCCAGTTGGCGATCCGCGTCGGTGTGCACCACGGCGCCGTGGTCGAGCACGAAGGCGAGGTCTTTGGTGATGCCGTGCGTGTCGCCGAGTCACTTGCCGGTCTGGCCGGCGCGGGGCAACTTGTGACCAGCGGCGAAACGCAGGCCTTGCTGACACCGCAGCTGCAATCGCTGACCCGCCGGCTGGAAGGTCGGCCGGACACCGAATTGCCGGGCGACGGGACGGCTTTCGAGGTGATCTGGGCGGAACCCAGGGCCGAGCCTCGCCATCCGGTGGTCGAAAAGTCGCAGTCGCCGAGGGAGCGGGAACTGCGGTTGTGCATACGCTATGGCCACTACGTCAAACTGCTCGACCGGCACCGGCCGAGTGTGGCCATGGGTCGCGACGCCGGCTGCGAGATCACGGTGCACAATCGGCGCGCGTCACGCCAGCACGCCCGCATCGAACGCCGCGGTGGCCATTTCGTCCTCATCGACCTGAGCACGAATGGCACCTTCGTGACCGTCAGCGGTGAGCAGGAGTTGTTCATCCGGCACGAGCAGTTCGTCCTGCGCGGCAGCGGCGTCATCTCGTTCGCCGCCTCGGCGGCCAGTGCCGCCGCGGACATCGCCGAGTACGAGCATCTGTGAGCAGCCTGGGGTGCAACGAATCCGGCGTCGCCCGCGTTTTGCCGCAGGCGCGCCGGCGCGGTCAGGTTGCGCCGAGTCGATCGCGCCTCACTCGCACCCGGCTTCAGGAGGACAGCTTGTTGCGTTCGTCGGCAGTGCGGCTGGCGCCGCTCCGGTGCGGGCAGTCGGGCTTGGTGCACTGGGCGTAGAGGTGGAGGGCGTGCTCGCGAATGCTGAAGCCGCGCTCCTTCGCCACGCGCGTCTGTCGGCGCTCGATCTCGGCATCGTAAAACTCCTCGACGCGACCGCAATCGACGCAGACGAGGTGGTCATGGTGCTGTCCATGACTGAGTTCGAACACTGCCTTGCCCGACTCGAAGAAATGGCGGTCGAGCAGCCCTGCCTGCTCGAACTGCGTCAGCACGCGGTAGACGGTGGCCAGACCGATATCCAAATTGTCGGCGAGCAGCAGGCGGTAGACATCCTCGGCGGTGAGATGGCGAACCTCGGTCCTCTCGAACAAGGCGAGGATCCTGAGGCGGGGGGTGGTGGCTTTCAGCCCCATGCTCTTGAGGTCTTCGGGGTTGCTCATCAGCGTACCTTGGTCGGTTGCAGCAAAGGGAGACGATCTTTTCGAGTATGATATACCGACGTCGGCAGCCGTGCCGCACAGTCGCGGGCGCGCCGCCGGTCCACAACCGCTGTGGCGACCGCCTGTGCCGCGATCCGGCCTGCCCTATCTCCTCCATCCATCACGATTCGACCACAACATGATCCTGCCGCGAGTCGCCGTTACGGCCGTTGCCCTCAGTACGCTGCTTGCCTGCTCGTCGGTACCGCGCATCGTCAAGGAATACCGGATCGATGTGCAACAGGGCAACGTGCTGACGCAGGAGATGGTGGCGCAGTTGCGTCCTGGGCTTTCGCGCGATCAGGTACGCTTCATTCTCGGCACGCCTTTGTTGACGGACATGTTCCACGCCAGTCGCTGGGACTACTTTTATTCGCTGCAGAAGGGCCGTTCGGGTGAGATCGAAACGCGGCGGCTGTCGGTCTTCTTCGACGCGGACGGCAAGCTGGCCAGCGTCAGCGGCGACGTGGCGGCGGCGGAGCCCGGGGTGGCGGAACCCGCATCCGAGCCGCGCAACCGCGAGATCGATCTCGGTTCCCTGCCGGAAGACGGCAGCGCGGTCATGCCGCCACCCGACGAGAAGAGTTTCTTTGGTCGCATGATGGAAACGGTGGGATTCTGATATGACCGAACTGAGGATCGCGGTTGCCGGTGCGGGTGGCCGAATGGGACGCACCCTGCTGGAAGCGACGCTGCGCGACGGCGCGGCGAGACTGGTTTCGGCGCTTGACCAGCCTGGCGCTGGCGTGCAGGGGAAGGACGCCGGCGAACTGATCGGCATGCCGTGCGGCGTGCCCGTCAGCAGCGATCACGAAGCGGGTATTGCGCGGGCCAGTTGCCTGATTGATTTCACGCGTCCTGAAGCGAGTCTCGGGCACCTGGAAATGTGTCGCCGCCACGGCGTGGCGATGGTCATTGGCACGACCGGTTTCGACGTC
Organism: Accumulibacter sp.; assembly: GCA_016788495.1. Classification (GTDB taxonomy): domain Bacteria; phylum Pseudomonadota; class Gammaproteobacteria; order Burkholderiales; family Rhodocyclaceae; genus Accumulibacter. The sequence goes on from JAEUOM010000156.1 coordinate 6,308, forward strand.
GCCGGCAAGCGGGCGATCAGGGCTGCCGCCGAGGAGATTCCGATCGTCTTTGCGCCGAACATGAGCGTCGGGGTCAACCTCGTCTTCCGCTTGCTCGACGTGGCCGCGCGGATTCTCGCCGATGGCTACGATATCGAGATCGTCGAGGCACACCATCGGCACAAGGTCGACGCGCCGTCGGGGACGGCGTTGCGCATGGGCGAAGTGCTGGCAGGGGCCCTGGGGCGCGACCTCGCCGAGTGCGCTGTCTATGGACGCCAGGGCGTCACCGGCGAGCGCGCGCCGGCGACCATCGGCTTTGCCACGGTGCGCGGCGGCGACATCGTGGGTGACCATCAGGTCATGTTCTGTGGTCTCGGAGAACGCGTCGAGATTGGCCACAAGGCGAGCAGCCGCATGCCTTATGCATTGGGGAGCCTGCGGGCTGCACGTTTTCTGGCGCAGCGCGACAACGGGCTGTTCGACATGCAGGACGTGCTCGGTTTGCGCTGAGGGGGGCTGCCACGGTCGTCGGGGCGCCGTCGCTGCCGGCTGGCCGCAGGTGGTTCGGCGCTGGCAGAGGCCCTGTGTCGGGTCGTCTCGCCGCCCCAAGAACGGCTGTCTTCCGTATAATGGCAGGGCTGGCAAGGATCCGGGCGGGAGGGCTGAAGGCCTGTCCCGCTTTTGCGTATCTACGGCCCGGACTGGCGGCTAATTCAACAGCTTCAACAGGAGTCTTGCGTGTCCTTGTTACCCACTCTGCCGCCGGCGATTCTCGCCCTGGCTGACGGCACGATCTTCAGGGGTCTGGCGATCGGTGCTGCTGGCAGCACCAGCGGCGAAGTCGTGTTCAA
>JAEUOM010000069.1 GCA_016788495.1 Accumulibacter sp.
GACTGTCTCAACACCTTCGCACTCCTTGGCAACGTACGCTGCCCGACCACGCCCAGAGCAACCTCTCGGTCAGGGAAATAAAGTGCTACCGCTAATTCCTGAATTCTACCTCCATAGCCGGCCGAGATCCGGAAGTCTGCAGTTCTTGCTGGTCTGGCCGGTACCCGACGGCTGGCCGCCCTCGCCCCCCGGCGGACCGGTGTCCTGCCCGGCTGCCGCCTGCCTTTGCTCGGGCATCGCCAGCAACTGTCAGGATTCTTTACAGCCGCCCCCCGGCCATCAAGCCGCGGCAAGAACCCTTTGACCCAAAGCTCTGATGAATAAGGAGTTTTGATTTTATGGCATAAAGGTTGCTTATATATTTCCGCCCGAACGCCTGCGCACCGTCGCCAGACGGTGGTCCGCAGCGGCGGGTGAAGATGAGCGATCGAGCGCCAGGCCTGAGCTTCTGTGGTCAGCAAGCGCGGCCCCCCCGCCAGGGGCGCGCCCGAGAAGTCTGACGCCTATCGCTGGCGGCTGCTGGAGCCTGCTGACGGGAGTCGGCAGCGGCAGCAGGCAGGTTGTTCAACGTGGTCCCCGTAACGTGTCTGAAACAGCTTCGTCAAGAGCAGGGACGAAGGTGGGTGCAGCGCGAATCTCATTAGTGATCTGTATTATGGAATTTATTTCTGATCTCGTGATGGAACCCTCGACTGGCCCGATGAAAACCAAGGTCTGCGTCAAGTGCAAGCAGGAAAAGTCCGTGGCTGACTTTCACAGGAATGCACGCAGTTCGGACGGATTGCATTCCTATTGCAAGGAGTGCAACAAGGCGCAAGCCCTGGCGCACATTCGTGCCGAGAAAGCCAGGAAAGCCCTCCTGCGGGCGGCCAAGAAAGCCGCTGAGCGCAGCCAGTGATCGTCCCAGCGGCGGCCCGCCGGACTCCCGGCTGCCGCTACCCGACCGGTGCGCGTCTTGCTGCTGCTGGCGCCGTCACCGCGCCCAGTACTGCGGGTCGCCGAAAGTTCTCTTGACGTGGTCGATGAACAGGCGGACACGCAACGGTAGATGTCGCCACTGCGGGAAAACGGCGTAGATGCCCACCGCTGGCGCCGCATAGTCGTCCAGTACGGAAACCAGGTTTCCCCGTCGCAGATCATCGCCCACTTCCCACATCGAGCGCCACGCCAGGCCCTTGCCGGCCAGGGCCCATTCGTGCAGGACGGCGCCATCGTTGCACTCGAAGCTGCCGGCAACCTTGTGGTTGGTCACCTCGCCAGTGGGCGTTTGCCGCAAGGCCCAGCCGCGCTGCTGTCCCAGCGAAAGGCAGTTGTGCCGCGCAAGATCGGCGGGCGTCCCGGGAATCCCGTGGCTCGCCAGATACGACGGACTGGCGACCACCAACCGCCTCATCTCGCCAAGCTTGCTCACCGCCAGGCTCGAATCAGCCATCTCACCGATGCGCACGGCACAGTCGACGCCCTCGTTCAGCAGGTCGACGAGCCGATCGGTCAGGTCGAGGCGAACGCTGACCCCCGGATTTGCCTGCATGAACGCCGCCACCTGCGGTGCGACGTGCCGTCGCCCGAAGCCTGCGGGTGCCGACACCCGCAGGTGCCCACTGGCCTGAAGGCCACCGAGCGACACCGCCGCCTCGGCATTTGCCAGATCGTTGAGGATTCGCTGGCAGTCTTCGAGGAAAGCCTGCCCTTCGAAGGTCAGCGACAGCTTGCGCGTCGTGCGCAGCAACAGCTTGACGCCAAGGCGGGCCTCCAGGGCGTCGAGGCGCCGCCCGATCACCGCCGGCGTTACCGCTTCCACCTGGGCGGCGGCCGACAAGCTACCGCGTGTCGTCGCGTTGACAAAAGCCTTGATCTGCTTGATGTGATCCATCGTTCGATTCAATACCGGAAGTAAAAAATACTTTGCTTCCATTCGATCTTATCTTTCTTCCTCGCGTCGAATAGAATTCTTGCGCTGCATCATAACCCATCGACAGGAGCCGCCAAATGAGCCTTGATCTGCCCGCCGGAATGCAAATAAACGCCCCGATCAGACCCGGATACGACAGCATCCTCACGCGCGATGCGCTGACGCTGGTGGCCAAGCTGCACCGGGCCTTCGAAGGCCGCCGGCAGGAGCTGCTGCAGGCGCGGCGCGATCGCCAGGCGAGGATCGATGCGGGCGAGATGCCGGACTTTCTCCCGGAAACGCGGCACATTCGCGAGGGCGACTGGCGGATCGCGCCGCTGCCGGCGGCACTGGCGTGTCGCCGGACCGAGATTACCGGACCGGTGGAAGCCAAGATGATCATCAACGCCTACAATTCGGGCGCCGATTCGTACATGACCGACTTCGAGGACTCCAACAGCCCGAACTGGGACAATCAGGTACAGGGACAACTCAACCTCTTCAAGGCGATCCGCCGCCAACTGTCCTTCACCAACGAGGCCGGCAAGGAGTATGCGCTCAACGAGAAGATCGCCACCCTGCAGATCAGGCCGCGTGGCTGGCATCTTGACGAGAAGCACATCACCGTCGATGGACAGCGGGTCTCTGGTGGCATCTTCGACTTTGGGCTGGTTTTCTTCCATAACGCCCGCGAGCAGATTGCGCGTGGCGCCGGCCCGTTCTACTACCTGCCGAAGATGGAGTCCCACCTCGAAGCACGTCTGTGGAACGACATCTTCATCATGGCCCAGGAGCACATCGGTCTGCCCAGGGGAACGATCAAGGCAACGGTTCTCGTCGAGACGGTTCTTGCCACCTTCGAAATGGAGGAAATCCTCTACGAACTGCGCGAGCACTCGGCGGGCCTCAACGCCGGCCGTTGGGACTACATCTTCTCGTGCATCAAGAAGTTCAAGAAGAACCCGGACTTCTGTCTCGCCAACCGCAGCGCGATCACCATGGAGGTCCCCTTCATGCGCAGCTACGCGCTGCAGTTGGTGAAGATCTGCCACAAACGCGGGGCGCCGGCGATGGGCGGAATGAGTGCGCTGATTCCGATCAAGAATGATCCGGTGGCCAACGAGAAAGCGCTCGCAGGCATCCGTCACGACAAGACGCGCGACGCCAACGACGGTTTCGACGGCGGCTGGGTTGCGCACCCGGGACTGGTCTCCATCGCCGCCGAGGAGTTTCGCAAGGTGCTCGGAGACCGTCCGAACCAGTGGGAAAAGCAGCGCGACGAGAACTTCACTGCCGCCGATTTCCTCAACTTCCAGCCGTCGCAGCCGATCACCGAGGTCGGTCTGCGCAACAACATCAACGTTGGCATCCACTATCTCGGCAGCTGGCTGGCCGGCAATGGCTGCGTGCCGATCCACAACCTTATGGAAGACGCAGCCACGGCGGAGATCTCGCGTTCGCAGGTGTGGCAGTGGGTGGTTTCCCCGAAAGGGGTCCTCGACGACGGGCGCAAGGTAACCGCCGAGATGGTGCGCGGAATGATCGCCGAGGAACTGGTGAAGGTGAAGGCCACCGTCAGCGCCCAGGGAGAGGACACGGCTACCTACGATCAGGCGGCCGTCATCTTCGACAGCATGTCGCTGACACCCGACTACCCGGAGTTTCTGACGCTGCCGCTCTACGAAGCCATGGACTAGTTCGCTGCAGGGCTGGGCCGGAGAGATTCCAGCTTGCGCTTCGGTGTCGATCGCCGAGATTCCGACAGGGAAGGGCGGGGCCCGCCTCGCGGCCCCGCCTTTTCCTTTCGTGCGCCCAGCATGGGCGCACTCTTGCGGGCGCAAGTCCCGCCGTAAGTTGATCACAGCGAACGAAGCGAAGCGCAACTGCCTGAGGGCGACCGATGGTGGGAAGGAAGCGTGGAGCGAAACTGCGAGCCGATGAACAAGAACCGGATGGAAGGCGCTGCCGAGCAGGGCGAGCGGGCCAGAGACCGCGGAGCTCTGGTGATCAAGGCGAGGTGGCGTAGATTCGGCGGCTGTGCAGGGAAGGAGTGCGTTCTTACCCGGGGAGCTCTCGCCTTATGGCTGAAAGGCCGACGGAGACAAGCCGGAGCGAGAAGTCAGCAGAGGCCATGGTAGCAGCCGGTAGCGGGCGAAGGGTCGAACGAGTAGGAGGGCCGACGGCCATGTTGCTTGGAAGTGCAATGCATCAGAAGCTCGGGCAACCGGGGCGCAAGGCGGGAGGGCGAGGTGAAGCCAAGCCCGAAGCGTTGCGTGATGAAGCACGGCCGGCGCGACAGGGACTCGAAGGTTCAGGCGAGATGACCTGCTCACGCAGGCGCTCG
>JAEUOM010000179.1 GCA_016788495.1 Accumulibacter sp.
CCTGATCGGCAATGCGGGTGAGGTCAATAGCGGCCATTTCGACGATCTCGCGGCGCTTGCCGATCTGCGCGACGGGCACCCCGGCGGCGCCTGGCTGCACGTGGACGCGGCATTCGGGCTCTTCGCCGCCGTTTCGCCGCGACTGGCGCACCTCGTCCGCGGCATCGAGCGTGCCGACTCGGTGGCGGCGGACGGGCACAAATGGCTGAACGTTCCCTACGACTGCGGTTTTGCCTTCGTCCGCGACGGCGCCCTGCTGCGCGCGGCTTTCGCGGTCGATGGCGCTTACGTCGCCGGCGGCGCGGGCTGGGATCCCTTCACCCATGTTCCCGAAATGTCGCGTCGCTTCCGTGGCCTTGCCGCGTGGTGTGCGTTGAAGGCCTACGGTCGCGCCGGCTATCGCGCGCTGGTCGAGCGCTGTGTCGACAACGCGGCGGCCTTTGCGCGCTGGGTCGAGGCGACGCCGGGCGTTGATCTGGTGAATCCGGCACCGCTGAACATCGTCTGCTTCAGGCTCGTCCGCACCGGGCTCGACGACCTCGCCAGCGACGAACTGAACCGGGCGGCGGTACGCGCCATCCAGTCCGATGGCCGTGCCTTCGTCACCGGTACCGTCTGGCAGGGCCGTGCCGCCATCCGGGCCGCCTTCGACAACTGGCGGACGACGGCTGCCGATGTCCGCCTGCTGCAGGAGGCGGTGGCGCAGGTCGACGCGTCCCTGTCGGCTTGAAGACGGTAGCGCCGGCAGGCTTTCGCTGCCGTCACCTGCGTGCTATACAGTGGGCTTCCAACCAGCGCGAACGAGGAGGTCATGATGAGAACGACGACGAGGGGTCTTCTGCCGCTGGCGGCAGCCCTGGCGACTGCCGGCGCCGTGCCGGTGGCCCTGGCAGCGCCGCTGAGCTACGAGATGACGCTGAGCACGCATTCCGGTCTTGCCGGTGGCGGCGCTATGCTTGGCATGATGAGCGGTCGCGGCAGCAGCGTCAGCCGGATGATGGACCTGCGCCTGACGAGCCCGGTCGATCTCGCCGGCGGGGCGACTGCCGAGCACATCGTCCCCGAGGCGATGCGCATCGGGCCGCTGCTGCCGCTGCGTGGCGAGCGGCGTGGCAAGGGTGAAGGCGGCTCGGCCGACGACCAGGGTGGCAAGCTGCTCCTCTACTGGGGTTGCAGCGCCAGCGTGCCGGCGGGGCAGCCGGAAGTGATCGACCTGCGGGCGATCGAGGGCCGCGTCTCGCCGGAGGTGGCGGCAATGGCGCGGCACAGCCGGCAGGGCAAGGGCGGCGCCGACGGCGGCGAGAGCCTGCCGCCGCGCACACTGTGGTGGCCGCAGGGCGATCCTGCCGGCGGCACCGTGCCGGCCGATGCGTCGGCGGTCGGCGAGCATCTGGTGCGGGCGAGCTTCATGTCGCACGAGATTCGCTATGCGCTCGACCAGCAGATGGATTTCCTCGAGCCGATGAACCTGCGCGCCGGCAGCGGCAGCCTGAGCGCCGCGATTCCGCTGCAATGGGCGGCTCTCGCGCGTGCCCGCGGCTACAACCTGAACGCCGTCGGCGCTGCCAACGAGCGCGAGGTCATCATCTGGATGGCGTCGCGGAACCAGCCGCCGATGCTGCCCGCGAGCCAGAACGCCTGCACGATTCCGGCGGGGATCTTCGCCAGGACGCAGGGCGCCATGCTGATGGGCGAGGCGCTCGGGCCGACGCGCAGCTTCGCCCATCCGCCGCAGAAGGCAGGCGAGAAGAGACCGCCGATCTGGACTGCCCGCGTGCGGGTCAACAGTTTCGACTCGGCGCTGCTCGGCATGGGCGACATGGCGCGCGAGGCGGCGGGCGACGCCGCCGCCGACTCGTTGGTGCCGGGCGGAGCGACGATCATGAAGTCGCTCAAGGGACTGTTCGGCAACTGAGCGGCGGACTGACCCGGCGATCCCGGCTGCGCTTCCGGGTCTAGCCGGTTTGGCCCGCTGGCTGCCGCGCCGGCAGCCAGCCAGGCTTTGCAGGAGTATCATCATGCTGTGCCGGCGCGCTTCGGCACGCGTGTCGCAGACCACTTTTCTCTTAAGGTGCCACCATGAACCTGAACGCATTCTCGCGGTTTGGCCGCGCAGCACACTTCTTCCTCGCCGCCCTGATCGCCGGGCTGGTCACCTCCTTTGCAGCAGTTGCCGCCGACCGGACCGCGCTTGAACGGGAAGCGCGACAGGCGTATCAGAAGCTGACGGCCAAGGTGCCGGCAGCGAAGTCGCTGGGGCGTGACGCAGTGGCGGTGATCGTCTTTCCCAAGATCACCAAGGCTGGCCTGGTCGTTGGTGGGCAGTATGGCGATGGCGTGCTGTTCCGCGGCGACGCCGTCGTCGGCTACTACAACAACGCCGGCGCCTCCTTCGGCATGCAGGCCGGTGCCCAGCAGTACGGCTACGCGATGTTCTTCATGAACCAGAAATCGCTGGCAGCGCTGACCGACAGCGACGGTTTCGAGGTCGGCGTCGGTCCATCGGTGGTGATGGTCGACGAGGGGATGGGCAAGTCGCTGACGACGATGACTGCCAAGGAAGACGTTTACGCCTTCGTCTTCGGCCAGAAGGGACTGATGGCGGGCATCGGTCTGCAGGGCAACAAGATCACGCGGCTGGCCGACTAGCCGGCTGCCTCAACCGTGGCGCGAGGCTTCGCCTTCGGCGGCGGCCACCGTTCGCGGCTGCAGGCCGACACTGGCGGATTGCGGGCGGCCTCGACCGGGCGCCGATGGCCGCCGGCAGTGGAACTGCTCTGGCGAGGGGAAATGCTCGGCGTAGCGGGCGATCCACTCGAGTGCCGCGCTGTCGCTGTCGAGCCGGCGCCCTTCGCGGCGAAGTACGTCGGCGCGGTAGCGTTCGATGAGCGTGATCTGCGCCAGCATGCGGGCAGCAAAGGGATCGGTCGGTGGCATTTCTCGGGTCTGCGTTACAGCGGACTGCAGGCATCTCAAGCAAACGCCGTGCCTGGAACAGTAACGAGCGATAAATCAGCACCATGGGTTCTCCTACCGCGCTGCGCAGGGGTGGCGGTGTAAGGCTGGCCGACAGTCGCCGGCGGTTCCGGCACGGCCGGCGGCGGGAATTCGCCGGTGATTGCCCCGCCACCGGGCCGGCGGGCCGGCGGGCCGGCGGTGCTATAATCGCGCCTCCGTTTTCCGGGCCCAGCCGATGCTCATCACCCGCCGCCTCGAGTTCGACGCGGGCCACCGCATTCCCGATCACAGGAGCCAGTGCCGTCACCTGCACGGACATCGCTACGCGCTCGAGATCACCCTTGCGGGCGAGATCATCAGCCGGGCTGGCGACCCGGCCGACGGCATGGTGATGGACTTCTCGCAGGTCAAGGCGCTGGCCATGCAGCACCTCGTCGATGCCTGGGATCACGCCTTCCTCGTTTATTGCGGCGATCTACAGGTGGTGGATTTTCTGGCTTCACTGCCGGAGCACAAGACGGTCGTCCTCGATTGCGTGCCGACGGCCGAGAATCTGGTCCGCACGGCGTTCGCGATTCTCGACGCGGTCTATCGCGACACCTACGGCAACCGCTTGCGACTCGAACGTCTGCGCCTCTATGAAACGCCCAACTGCTGGGCCGAGGCCGTTCGCACGTAGCCGACGGCGCCGGTGGCTGCCGCGCGGGAGCCGGCGCGAATGCCGCTGCGGCAGCCGGGAGCCGTGATGAACTACCGCATCCTTTCCCTCGGCGACGCGGTGCTGACGATCGAGTTCGGTGCGGTCATCGATCGCCGCCTGCTGGCCGCAGTGGCGGCGGCCGATCAGGCGCTGCTGCAGGCCGTTGCCGCCGGGCAGTTGCCCGGGGTCGTCGAGACGGTACCGACCTTCCGCTCGCTGACGGTGATCCATGATCCGCTGCGCAGCACGCGCAGCGAAGTTGAAGCGGCCATTCACGCCGTCTTGCGGCAGACGGCCGCGATCGTGGCGCGGCGCGGGCGGGTCTGGCAGTTGCCCGTCTGCTATGGCGATCAGCTCGCCAGTTGCGGGCCGGATCTCGACCAACTGGCGGCGGCCTGTGGGCTGGGCGCCGCGGAGGTGGTGCGGCTGCACGCCGGCGGCTGCTACGAGGTCTACATGCTGGGTTTCCTGCCGGGGTTCGCCTTCATGGGCGATCTGCCGCCGGTTCTGGCGCGCGCGCGGCGCAGCGAGCCGCGGACGCGCGTCCCCGCCGGCAGCGTGGCGACGGCCGGCTCGCTGACCGCGATCTACCCTTGGGAGAGTCCCGGCGGTTGGCATCTGATCGGCGTTTGCCCGCTGCCGCTGTTCTCGCCGTCCTGGCCGCAGGCGGCGCTGCTGCAGCCCGGCGACCGGGTGCGGCTGCGCGCCATCGACGCCGGCGAGTTCGCCGCGCTGCAGGCGGCGGCGCCGGCGATGCGCGTCGCGGCGCAGCCGCCGCTGGCCTTCCTCGCTGCGGCCGCGGAGTGACGATGCGCGCCGTGCTCGAGGTGCTCAGCCCGGGGGCGATGGCGTCGATACAGGATCTCGGCCGCAGCGGCTGGCGGCGCATCGGGGTGCCGGGCTCCGGAGCGCTCGAACCGGGCTGGCTGCGCCTGGGCAACGCCCTGCTCGGCAACCCGGAGGATGCGCCGGCGATCGAATTCCTCGCCGGGGGGCTGGCGGTGCGGGCGCTGGAACTGCCGCTGCAAGTCGCCCTCGCTGGTCATTGCACGGCCGAACTGGTGCATGCCGGTGGCCGTCGTCGCCTGGCCTCCTGGCGCAGCGTGTGCCTCAAGCAGGGCGAGACGCTGCGCTGCGGCAACCTTGCGGTCGGCCGCGTCGGCTACCTGGCGCTCGCCGGCCTCGCGGTGGTGCGGCATTTCGGCAGTGCATCGACCTACGCCCGCGCCGGCCTTGGCGGCATCGACGGTCGCCTGCTGGCGCCCGGTGTGCGGCTGTCGGTGGCTGCCGGCTGCAGTGGCGAGCGGCTGCTGCAGCGTCCGCCGGCCGTCGACGAGGCGCCGATCCGGGTCGTCCCGGGACCACAAGACGATCATTTCGACGCGCCGGCGATGGCCATCTTCTTCACCCAGGCCTACCGCGTTTCGGCTGCCGCCGATCGCATGGGAATTCGTCTTGACGGCCCGCCGCTCAGGCATCGTCCGGACAAGGGGGCGGAGATCGTTTCCGATGCGACCGTGCCGGGATCGATCCAGGTGCCGGGCAGCGGGCAGCCGATCGTGCTGCTCGCCGACGGCCAGACGGCAGGCGGCTACCCGAAGATCGCCACCGTCATCACTGCCGATCTGCCGCGCCTGGCGGTCATGGCGCCGGGACAGACGCTGCGCTTTGCCGCCGTGTCGGTGGCGGCGGCCGAGCAGGCGGCGCGCGCGCGGGAAGCGGAACTGCAGGCGCTGATCGCGGGCATCGGACCGCTGGCCGAGGCGGGCAACGGCGACCCGCAAGCGATCTACACGGCCAACCTGATCAGCGGCGTCGTCGATGCCGGCGCGGCAGACGGCTTGCCGGCAGCGGTTGGTCGTTCGCCAGGAGAGCGATGATGGGGCAAGCGATCAATCTCAACGCCGACCTTGGCGAGAGCTTCGGTGTCTGGCAGATCGGCAGCGACGCCGAACTGCTGCCGATCGTCGGTACGGCCAGCATTGCCTGTGGCTTTCATGCAGGCGACCCGCTGGTGATGCGGCAGACGGTGCGGCAGGCAGTGGCGGCCGGCGTCAGCCTTGGCGCGCACCCGTCGTATCCCGACCTGCAGGGCTTCGGGCGGCGCGTCATGCGACTGCCCGCGAACGAACTCGAGGCGCTGCTGATCTACCAGATCGGCGCGCTGGCCGGCATCGCCCAGGCTGAAGGCGGTCGCCTGACGCACGTCAAGCCACACGGCGCGCTGAGCAACATGGCCTGCGAGGAGGCGGCGCTTGCCGGCAGTGTCGTCACCGCGATCCACAGCTTCGACCCGACCCTGATCCTCCTCGCTCCGGCGCTCTCGCAACTGGCGCTGGCCGGAGCGGCAGCCGGTCTTCGGGTGGCGAGCGAGATCTTCGCCGACCGGACGTACACCGATGCCGGCAACCTGCAGCCGCGCAGTCAGCCCGGTGCGCAGTTGCATGCGGCGAGCGAGTGCGTGGCCCATGTGCTGCGCATGCTCGACGCCGGTGGAATCGTCAGTCTCAGCGGCCGGGTCATCCCGGCCCAGGTGCACAGCATCTGCGTGCATGGCGACGGAGCGCAGGCGGTGGCTGCCGCAACCGCCATCCGCAGCGCGTTACTGGCTGCGGGAATGCGCCTGTTGCCCCTGCCGGATGTGCTGGCGCCGGCCGATCCCGTTGCTCCGGCGACGATGGTTTAGAATGCTGGTTGCAATGCGGTGATGCGGCGCCCGATGCGGCAGCTGCGGCTGCCCGGTCGCCCGGCACGCCACCCCACCGCGCGGGTTTGCCTGCGAACAGCGGAAGGACGCCGATGCCTCACAGAGTTCTCAAGGTCCCCGAGCGGGGAATGATCGAAGCCTACGAGCGTTTGCTCGCGGCGCGCGGATTCCAGGCGGATTCGGCGCAGCGGGCCGCTGCCGAGCGCCTGCAACGGCTCTACTACGAGCTGCTATCGTTCAAGGTGGGGCGCCGCAGTACGCTGCGGCGGCTCTTCGCGCCGCCGCCCGTGCCGACCGGCGTCTACTTCTGGGGCGGCGTCGGCCGCGGCAAGAGCTTCCTGATGGATTGCTTCTTCGATGCCGTTCCTTACCGGCGCAAGCGGCGCATCCACTTCCATGCCTTCATGCACGGCGTGCATCGCCAGTTGAACGAACTCAAGGGCGAGAGCGACCCCTTGCTCAGGGTGGCCGAACGCATCGCGACCGAGGTGCGGCTGCTCTGCTTCGACGAATTCCACGTCTCCGACATCGCCGACGCGATGATCCTGGGCCGCCTGCTGGAAGCGCTGTTCGCCCACGGCGTCGTCTTCGTCATGACTTCGAACTACCCGCCGGACCGCCTCTATCCGAACGGGTTGCAGCGCGAGAACTTCCTGCCGACGATCGCGCTGATCAAGTCACGGCTCGACGTGCTGGTGATCGACGCCGGCATCGATTATCGCTTGCGCACGCTCGAGCAGGTGGAGATCTTTCACCACCCGGCGGACGCCGCTGCCGAGCTGAAGATGGCGGAGTACTTTGGCGCCATTGCCGGCGACGCCGGCGCGCAGGGCGGCACCATCGAGGTGCTCGGGCGCGACATTCCGACCCTGCGGCGCGGCAACGGCGTCATCTGGTTCGATTTCCGGTCACTCTGCGGCGGGCCGCGTTCGCAGAACGACTACCTCGAGCTGGCGCGCGGCTATCACACGGTGCTGCTGTCAGCGATTCCGAAGATGTCGGCGAGCATGGCCTCCGAGGCGCGCCGTTTCACCTGGCTGGTCGACATCTTCTATGACCACAAGGTGAAGCTGATCGCGACTGCCGATTGTGGTCCCGATTCGCTGTACACCGAGGGGACGCAGGCGAGCGAGTTCTTTCGCACCGCCAGCCGGCTGACCGAGATGCGCTCGCGCGACTACCTCGGGCTGCCGCACCTGTCATGAACCAGGGTCACCAGCAGTTGGCGGACGCCAGCCACCGGCTGCTGCCTCATTGCCGCCGCCATCTGCTGTGGCTGCTGCTGGTCCTGGTGCCGCCCTTGGCCGGGGCGCAGCAGGAGATGGAGATGATGACCCTGCGGCATCGCACCCTGGATCAGGTCCTGCCTGCCCTGCAGCCGCTCGTCGAGGCCGGCGGAACGCTTTCCGGAATGGGCGACCAATTGATCGTGCGCGCCTCGCGCCGCAACCGCGACCAAATCAGACAGGCGCTGGCGGCGATCGACACGCCGGCTCGACAGCTGCTGATCCGCGTCAGCCAGGGCCGGCAGGCAGAGAGCAGCGCGCAGGGAGCGGCCATCGCCGGGCGGGTGGTGGTCGACCGCTACGGGCAGGTCGTGCAGCCGCCGGTCGGCGTCGGCGCAGGAGGCACGCGCGTCGAGATCCGTCGCGGAGCGTCGGTGCTGAGCGGACAGGCCGGTGAGTCACACAGCTCGAGCAACAGCGGCAGCACGCAGATGGTGCAGGTGATCGAGGGCGGGCAGGCCTTGATTCACGTCGGGCAATCGCTGCCCGTACCGCTGCGGCAGATCGTGCTCGGGCCGCATGCTGCCGTGCGCAACGAGACGGTGGTCTATCGCGATCTCGGGCAGGGCTTCTACGCGCAGCCGCGGCTGGCCGGCGACCGGGTGACGCTGGAGATCAGTCCATACGCCGATCTGCCGGTGCAGCGTGGGTACGGCAGCAGCACTACGCAACGCCTGTCGACCACGGTCTCCGGTCGCCTGGGCGAGTGGATCGAAATCGGGGGCAGCAGTCAGCAGGCCGACTTCGGGCGCGGCGGCAACCTGCATGGCGCTGGCGGCCAGGCGAGCGAGCGGCGCAGCATCTGGCTGCAGGTCGAGGAACTGCCCTGAGAGGCGCTGCAGAGGCGGTCGCGAGCAGGCCATGAGACAGGGTGCGGGCGAGCCGACGCCTGGGGTCTGCCAGATGATCGCCAGGGGCAGAGGTGGCGGCGGCGCAAGACGGCGGAATGGCTGCGCGGCGGACCTCCAGACAACCCCTGTGCAGCCGGCGAATCGGTCGGGAAGTGGTTGGTCTAGAACAGGTCCATGTTGACGCAGAGCCGGTTGCAGCCGGACTCACGGGCGCTCGCGAGCAGCGACGCGAGACGCTCGATCAGGGCCGGCGCATCCTCACCCGTATACTCGCTGACGCCGCCGCTGATCGTCAGGCCGGTGTCGCCACCCTCTGCGCTGCCTGTTTCGATCGACTCGCGCAGTCGCTCGAGGCCGACCATGGCCTCGTTGACCCGCACGTTGGGCAGGATGATCAGGAAGCAATCGGCACCATGGCGACCGATCATGTCGAACTCGCGCAGGCTGTGGCAGAGCAGCCGGGCAGTGCGCGCCAGCACGCGCTCCTCGCCCTCCGCCAGGCAGCATGCTGCGAAGTGGTCGATGGCAATCAGGGCGACTGCGAACGGGGTCCCGTAACGGCGTGCGCGGCGGCTTTCGTCGTCGAGCAGGATGTCGATGTGGCGTTGGTTGAAGACCTCGGTCAGCGGGTCATGCGTCGGCAACTGCTGCCGGTCGCCGGCGACGCGACCGCGATGCTGCCGGTCGGCGAGGAGCAGCAGCACCCGGCGCAGGCTGCCGTCGGCGGCAAAGACCGGAAAGGCGCTGGCGCGGCACCAGGTGACCGCCGTGCCGGCTGGCGTGCGCAGGCCGACGGCGCGCTGGTGGACGGGTTGTTGCGTCGCCTGTACCTGCAACTGCGGGCGTTCGTCGTCGCGCAGCGGCCGCCCGTTCTCGTCGATCCAGGTCGGCGTGCCCTCGCCAAGGAGTTCCTCGGCGGCCGCGTTGCGCAGTACTGGCGTACCATCGGCGGCGAAGGCGAGCAGCGCGACTCCGAGGCTGTCGAGCAGTGCGGCGTAGCGGCCGATCTCGGCGTCATCGGCACGCAGATCGACGAGCGGCAGGCGGTGCGGGCTGGTGGACATCGGCGGGGCATACAGGCATGCAGGCAGGGCAATGCGCCTATGCTAGCTCAAAAAAACGCCGTCCGGCGCCGATCGAGCGGCAGGGCGTGCGGTTCCGTCGCAGCGAAGCGCACGCCCTGCCCGACAAGAGACGTCAGGCCACGCCCAGAGCCTGCTCCAGGTCGGCGATCAGGTCGTCGATGTGTTCGATGCCGATCGACAGACGGATCATTTCTTCCGACACCCCGGCCTTGGCCAGTTCGGTCGGGCCGAGCTGGCGGTGCGTGGTCGATGCCGGGTGGCAGGCCAGCGACTTGGCGTCGCCGATATTGACCAGCCGCGTGAACAGTTGCAGCGCATCCTGGAAGCGGGCTCCGGCCTCCGACCCACTGCAGTCGGTGCCCTTGACGCCGAAGGTGAGAATCCCGGAAGCCTTGCCGGCCATGTATTTCTGCACCAGTGGATGGTCGGGATGGTCGGCCAGTCCGGCGTAGTTGACCCACGCCACCTTGGCGTGGCCGCGCAGGTAGCCGGCAACCTTCTCGGCGTTGCTGCAGATGCGGTCCATGCGCAGCGGCAGCGTCTCGAGACCCTGCAGGATGAGGAAGCTGTTCATCGGCGAGATGGCTGCACCCATGTTGCGCAGCGGGACGACGCGCGCGCGACCGATGAAGGCGGCCGGACCCAGCGCCTCGGTGTAGACCACGCCGTGGTAGGACACGTCCGGCTCGTTGAGACGCTTGAACTTCAGCTTGTGCTCGGCCCAGGGAAAACGGCCGCTGTCGACGATCATGCCGCCGATCGAGTTGCCGTGACCGCCGATGTACTTGGTCAGCGAGTGCACGACGATGTCGGCGCCATGCTCGAAGGGGCGGCAGAGATAGGGCGAGGGAACCGTGTTGTCGACGATCAGCGGC
>JAEUOM010000195.1 GCA_016788495.1 Accumulibacter sp.
GTCGGGGCACGGCGGGATCCCGGCGAGCAGCAGCAGCCTGCCGCCGCGCGCGAGGCCACGCAGCGCGCGGCGTGGCGCGTTGCCGTGCCCACGGTCGCCGCCACGCCGCCGGCTTGCTCGTTCTGCCTGCGTGCCCCGGTCACTCCTGGCGCCGGCGATAGCGGGTGACTCCGGCGAGAGCGATGCCGAGCAGCGCGAAGGTACTCGGTTCGGGGACAACCTGTCCGCGCAGGGCGATGCCGTCGTTGATGCATTCTTCAAAGAAATGGGCCGTGAACTGCCCGCGTGGCAGTGCCGACAGGTCGACCGAGAAACCGATGAGCGGCGCGGTGCCCACTGCACCCGGTCCGAAATGGGCGAAGTCGAGCCCGAGGTTGCCCAGTTCAATGGTGCTCAGCGACGTGATCCCGGCGACGAGCGTACCGCTTGCCATGTTCGCGTACATGTCGCCGTTGCCGAGGTAGCTGATGACGTCGGTCGTCGTGGCGCGATCACCCATGCTCCCGGTCGGGCGACCGAAGCCGGCGTTGTAGTAGGCCTGCAGCGTGTCGTAGCCGCCATTCTGGGGTGCTGCCAGGTCGACCACGGTGATGTTCCGGAACAGGCCGAGGCTGGTATTGCTGCCACCGATGTTGCCGAACGAATCGTTGCTGGCGGTGAAGCGAATCCCGAAAACCGCGGGGTCGGTGAACTTGCCCTGTGCGTCGAGCGCGTCCGACGTGAAGTTGAGGAACAGGTCGCCCAGCGCGACGCTGCCGTTGCGGGCGGGGTAGGGCGTGCCGGTCAATAGCATGTCGCCGCTGATGGCAAAATGGCCCGTCTGGCCGATCTGACGGAAGGCGAGGCCACGCTCCTCGAAGCCGCTGCCGCCAGAGCCATCGTTGAAGGAGTCGATCGCGTAGTTCCAGTTGTTGTGAACAACGCCGGCGTTGGCGTTTCCGGCGCCGGTTGCCACGGCGGCCATGCCGGCGAAGCCGATCAGCGTGGCGCGCAGGTAGCGCCTGCCCACACCGCCGCGGCCGCGTGTCATCGTTTGCGCGTTGCCGGGAGCTTTCCTTGTGATATGATCCATTCGTCTGCAAGTTCCATGGTTGGTGGTGAAGTGGTGCAATCCAGGCCACGACGGTCTGCGCGGTGACGCGATCACCGCCAGGGGCGGCGTGCAGTCTCAGTGCCCGCGTGCGAGGCGGGCGCAGTAGCTGGTTGCACGGTCTGGCGCAATGCCGACGGCGTTTGAGCGACTCGACCTGCGGGCGGAGTATCCGCCTGCAGGTCGGCTCGCCGTTATGAACTACCGCACGCGAGGGCCTGTTTTTCCGGCGCGCCTGACAGTCGCCGCAACCCGGATCGTGGCCAGCCTGGCGATTGCCGAGTGCCGGAACCGCGCCTGTGATCGCAGGCGGGTGACCAGATTCCGGAAGATGTGCGACCCGGCCCGGAGAGCGGGGCGTGGGCGCTTCAGGCGTCGGCCAGGCCGAGCGATTCGCCGATCTGGCCGGGCTTCCGGGCGCGAATGCGAGGTTGGCCTCGTTTGACGAAGGCCAGGAAACTCACTTGCGGCGGGTCTCCCGGGTGCTCTGTCCCGGCAGTCGGGGTGGCGTGCAGCGAAGCGAGTGCGTCGACAGGTGTCTGATCTGGTGGGCGCGCCCCGCGTCGCGCTCCCCGGTTCTCACCACCGCCGCGGCTCCGGCCGCGGCGGGTCATCCCCGTGCCTGACTCATTCGGCCCTGTGTTGCGCCGCCGGGCGCCAGCGCAGAGCCCGCACGCTCTTGTGGCCGAGATGGCGCAGCAGCAGTCCGGGCGGCATCCGCAGCCACTGGTAACGGGCCCGGCCGAGGCGTTCGGCGATTCCGCGCGCGATCGTCGGCGGCTGGTCGGCAAGCCGGGGCAGGGTGCAGCACGGATAGAGCCAGTCCATCAGCTGCACCATGGCGATCGGCGGCGGGCGCAGGGCCAGTCCGTCGGGCACCGGCGTAGCCAGCCACTTGCGGCAGTAGTGCAAGGCATACCACAACGGACGCTCGACGCCGTGCCGGCCGGCGCGCCTGGTCAGTGCCAGCCAGTCTTCTGCCGACCGCAGGTAAGTCCGCAGCAGGCTGTCGATGTCGACCAGGTCGCGCAGGTTGTCGACCAGCTCGGAATCCTGGAAGAGATGGATGACGGCGTGCAGGATCTGGTCGAGCGGATGCAGCACCAGGAAGCGCTCCCCGGCAACTTCCTGCAGGTCAGCGAAGAGCAGCGCGCGGTCCGGCTGCAGGCGACCGGTGACCGGGCTGATCGTGTGATGGAGGTCGACTTCCATCGGGTGCCCGGGAAAGCGCATCGGCGGCAGTTCATGACTCCATTCCCGGTAGTAGCGGTCGGCGTAATCGTCCACCGCCTGCGCCTCCCAGCCGGCGGCCAGCAGGGCCGCTTCGCTGCGGCGCAGATCGTCGCGGCTGACCAGCAGGTCGACGTCGTTCGGCAGACGACCGCGTGCCGTCGCGAGGTCCTGGATGATGTAGGCGCCGCCCTTGAGGACGGCGACGCGCACGTCGGCGGGCAGCACGCGGGACAGCGCCGCCAGCTCCAGGCGCAGCAGGTGGACACGATGTGCCGAATAGACGATCGCCGAATCGAGATGGCCGCGCACGCAGTCCGGAACGGCAGCCAGATCCTCGGCCCGTGACTGGATGCGCTGGGCGAGCACGCCCAGCAACCTCGCCCGGCGCGCCAGGCGAACCAGCTTGTCCCACTCGCCCAGTCGCAGGTCGCGCACCCGCCCGGGGTCACGCAGGAGCTGCAGCAGCTGGAACGCGTCGGCGGCGAGGCGCTGGTCGCTCATGTGCCGCTCCTCGCCCCGATCGCGTCGGCAAGCAGTGTGCGGACCGAGTCGATCGCTTCATCCAGGCGGCTGTACTCGAGCGCGAAGGCCGGGCAGTTCTCGATGACATCGGCCACGGTGTTGAATGAGGTGGCGCCGAGCAACTCGTAGTTGAAGCTGTTGAAGGCGAGGTGGGCGAAGGCCTCCTCCGCCGGCAGGCGGCGGGCGTTCAGGGCCGCCCCTTCGCGAAAGCTGGGAAAGATCACCAGTTGCGGGCGTGCCGGCAGCCGGCGGGCGTCGACACTGGCCTCGCCCGGAGCGAGGTGGGCCACGTCGCCCTTGCGGGTGCCCTTGTAGACCGGGCCGAGGATGGCGTCATCGGCATAGTCGCGGATGACGTCGATCGAGCGGTTCTTCAGCGCCAGTGGCTTGAGCATCGGCCACAACTGCCCGCTGCGCGGGCAGAGGACGCCGAATTCGTCGGACAGCAGGCGGAAGCCGCGCAGCATCATCGCCGC
>JAEUOM010000083.1 GCA_016788495.1 Accumulibacter sp.
GGCGAGTGGATCTCGTCGATCGCTCTCGAGAACGCCGCCATTGCCCATCCGGCGGTCGCCGAGGCGGCGGTGATCGGCGCCGTGCACGACAAGTGGCAGGAGCGGCCGCTGCTGATCGTCGTCCGCAAACCGGGCCAGGAATTCAGCCGGGAGGCAATGCTCGATTTTCTTCGGGACCGGGTCGCCAGCTGGTGGCTGCCGGACGATGTCGCCTTCGTCGACGAACTGCCGCACACGGCGACCGGCAAGCTGCACAAGCTGCGCCTGCGCGAGCAGTTCAGGGACTATCGGTTGCCGGGCGTTTGAGATCCTGGAGGCGCGGCGAGCGTGACGCCGCCAGCGGACGCCACCCAGGACCCGGATGCGGGGCGGCGGCCGCCGGAGCGCCTCCAGCCGTCGTCGATGCCCCTGCCAGGCAGCAGTCAGACGAGGCGGCCGAGGTGCTGCAACAGTCCGCGTTCGCTGACGAAGCTCAGGTCGTACATGGCGGTCAGGCCCTTCGCCATCTCGTCTTCCAGACCGGCGACGCAGAGGATGAGGTTCGTGCCACTCAGGCCGAGGCGCTTGCGCAGCCCGACATATTTGTCGATATCCTGGCGATACTCACCGCTCTTGCATTCGATGAGGATCGGTAGCCCGCCGTCGAGCAGCAGGAACACGTCGACCTCCAGTTGCTCGCCGTCAGCGAGCGTCAGCCCCAGCTTGCGGGCACACGAGAACTGCTTGCCACGCTGTGCGGCTTGCTCCATGCAGCTCATCAGGGCAAACCATTCCAGCCATTCACCATTGAAAAAATGGCGAATGGCTGGAGCAGTCTGCACGACGAGCAGCAGATGGTTCTTCTGCTTGTTGGGGACTGTCTTGGCGACGAAAGAGTACTCGTAGAGCTGCCGGCAGAAGCTCGTCAGGCTCTGCACGTCGGCGGGCGACTTGCCGTCAAAGGGGATCACCGTACTCGCGTAGCCCTTCTGCTGCGCCCAGCGGATGCGGTCGAGGACCTCCTTCAGCAGCGGTAGATTGCGCCCGATCAGGGTTGCGACTTCGTCGAAGAAGCCACTCGTGTCGACGGCACCGGCCGCAATCTCGACCGAGACTTGCTTGCGGCTGAACCAGTCGACAATCGGCTGATGTTGTTCGTTGCTCGTCATGCGGTCGGTGTTCGACAGATCGACTCCTGCGGCCGGCCGGGCGGGATCGGCCGGCTTCGCCGATGGCGCCACGCCGGTCGCGCCGGCCGTGGCTGCAGTGGTCAGGCGAATCACCTCGCGCTGGGCGGTGAAGTACTTCTCGAGCAGCCGCGTGACAAAGAAAATGGTGGGATAGACCTGTGTCGGAGTGCCACAGCGCGGACAGGCGAGCGTCACGCCAATCTCGCTGTCGGCCTGTTCCTGCAGATGAGCGCATTTGTTGCAGCGGATGATTGCCATGGCCAGGGTATGAGTAGTGGGATTCGGCAACCGTCTGCAGTCACCAAGAGTCGCGGCAGCACGTTCCGCGCCCGACAGCGGCACTCACACCCGGGGACCGATGCGCTCGCCCATTGCCTCGCCCATGCGCACCGGGCGCGCCGGCGACCAGTCGGGATTGAAGCGCAGGACGTCCGGGGGAAAGAGCATCACCACCGTCGAGCCGAGCAGGAAACGGCCCATCTCCTCGCCCTTGCGGAGGATGAGGGGCTGCGTGTCGTAGGACCATTCGCGCACGACGCCGCTGCGTGGCGGGTTGACGGTGCCGTGCCAGACCGTCGCCATGCTGCCGACGATCGTCGCACCGACGAGAACGAGGACGAAGCTGCCGAACTCGCCGTCAAAGATGCAGACGACCCGTTCGTTGCGGGCGAACAGCCCGGGCACGCCGCGTGCCGTCACCGGGTTCACCGAAAACAGTGCGCCCGGGACATGGATCATTCGCGTCAGGCGGCCGTCTGCCGGCATGTGGATGCGATGGTAGTCACGCGGGCTGAGGTAGAGCGTGGCGAAGGCGCCGTCGGCAAAGCGTGCGGCGAGTCCACTGTCGCCGCCGAGCAGGGCGGTGGTCGTGTAATGGTGGCCCTTGGCCTGGAAAATCTGGTCGCGCTCGATGGCGCCGAACTGGCTGATCGCGCCGTCGACCGGACAGACGAAGTCGGCGTCGGCGAGCGGCCTGGCGCCGGGGCGCAGCGGCCGGGTGAAGAACTCGTTGAAGCTGCGGTAGCAGACCGGGTCGGCGTCGACCGCTTCGCTCAGGTCGACGCCGTAGCGGCCAACGAACCAGCGGATGACGCGCGTCGTCAGGCTGCCCGACTCGCTCTCGGCGAGCTTGCCGGCGAGGGTCGTCAGCGCCTGCTTCGGTATGAGGTATTGGGCGAAGACGGCAAGACGGTCAGGCACGATGATATCCGCGGGAGTCGAGGTCGGGATTATAGTGCTTCGCACGGCGGCCGCGGCGCTTCGTTCGCCGGCCGCGCTGCGGGCAGCTGCGTCGGCTCGCCTGGGCGAGACGGTTCTCGTTGCCTGCTTTCCTGCCGGCTTGCGCAGCGGCTCCTGGCACGGTCGGCGGGGTCGCGGGGCGCCGCTGCTCGCCGATGCTTCGCCGCGCCGCCGTGCCGAAGCTGCAGCCGGCCGACTTCAGTGGTATAAACCGGCCGATGCATGATGAAGCCTCTCTGGCGGTACCGCGTCCGGCGACCGCCTACCGTTATTACGACCTGGTGATGGCCGCCTTCGTCGCTGTCTACCTGTGCTCCAACCTGATCGGACCGGCCAAGGCGGCACAGGTGACGCTGCCGCTGCTGGGGCCGGTGACCTTCGGTGCCGGTGTGCTGTTCTTCCCGATCTCGTACATCTTTGGCGACATCCTCACCGAGGTGTACGGCTATGCGCGGGCGCGGCGGGTGATCTGGGCCGGCTTTGCGGCCATGGCCTTCGCCTCGGCGATGGCCTGGATCGTCGTGCAGTTGCCGCCGGCGCCGGAGTGGCAGAACCAGGCCGCCTACGAGGTCGCCTTCGGCTCGACCTGGCGCATCGTGCTCGCTTCGCTGGTCGCCTTCTTCTGCGGCGAGTTCGTCAATTCCTTCGTTCTCGCCAAGATGAAGATCGTTACGCGCGGTCGCTGGTTGTGGACGCGGACCATCGGTTCGACGATCGTCGGCGAGGGAGTCGACTCGGCGCTCTTCTACCCGCTGGCCTTCTACGATTCGGGACTGATCCCGAACGAGATCCTGTGGCAGGTGATGCTGTCACAGTTCGTCGTCAAGGTGATGGTCGAAGTCGTGTTCACGCCGGTCACCTACCGCGTGGTGCGAACGCTGAAGCGGGCGGAGAACGAGGATTACTATGACGTGCAGACCAACTTCACGCCCTTCAGCCTGAAGGCCTGAGGAGCGGCCGCTGCTGCCGCCGCCGCCGGTCGCGCCCGCTGCGCGGCGGCTGTCGGCTGCGGCTCATGGCGCCGGCTTGCGCCGCTTCTCGAGCACCAGGCAGAGCATCAACTGGCGCTCGGCCAGGGTCGTTTCGCCGGCCAGGTCGATACCGAGGAAATGGCGGCGAAACGCCGCCACGGTGGCCGCCGGGTCGGCAACGTCGTAACCGATCGCCTGCAACGCGAGCAGCGGGTCGACCGGAGCGGGATCCTGTTCTGGGGGCTGTTCGCGGCACCAGAGACCAAAGCCCGCCGCCGCCAGCCGCTGCCAGGGGAAATGACGGCTTGGGTCGACCTTGCGGCCGGGAGCGACGTCGCCGTGGCCGATGACGTTGCTCGCCGGAATCCGGTAGCGTTCGCGCAGCTCCTGCAGCAGTTGCAGGAGGCGGACGATCTGCGCTTCGGGGTAGGGCTCGGCACCCGTGTTGTCGAGTTCGATGCCGATCGACGCCGAGTTGAGGTCGGTGTTGCCGCCCCAGTGGGAAGCTCCCGCGTGCCAGGCGCGCCGGTCCTCATCGACGAGCTGGTAGAGGGTGCCGTCACGGCCGATCAGGTAATGCGCACTGACCGCACGCGCCGGATCGGTGAGCGTCTTCAGCGCTGGCTCGACGCTGCTGTTCGTGGTGTCGTGAAGGATGACGAAGTTCGGTCGGCGGGCGTTGTGGTTCGGCGACGGCACCGGCACGACCCCCGCGGCCGGGCCGGCCGGCAGGCCGCCGCAGCCGGTGACGACGCCGGCGACGAGCGCGAGACCAGCGGCTTGGACGAGCCATGGGCGTGACCACGCGCGGGCGTGCCGTTGCCGGCACGAGCGACGCCGTCGCCAGAGGGTCATGCCTTGCCCGGCTCTCGGGTCGCGCCAGCGCTGTGCGTCGCGTGCGCGCTCGCCAGGCACTCCTCGAAGGCCCTGACGACGCGCACGTCGTCGTCGACGGTCGGCGCGGCAGCGCGGATGGCGGCGCGCAGGGCGGCACGGCCAGCCTCGTCGCGACACGTCCGGGCGAGGCCGGCGGCGATGGCGACGTACTCGTCCGCCGAGGCAGCAACGGTCGCCGGCAATCCCGCCCGGCGCAACAGCCCCGCGGCGAGCCGCTGACGCAGGCAGGGGCCCTCGAGCGTGACGATCGGCAGGCCGCGGTGCAGGGCCAGCCAGGCCGTGGTGTAGCCGGAGAAGGCCGGGCAGTCGAGATAGACGTCGCAGCGGTCGAGCAGGGTCAGAAAGCTCGCTGGCGACAGCCACGGGATGCTCAGGAGATGCCGCGCCGGATCGAGCCCGCGGCCGCGGAACGTCGCCTCGAGGCGGGCGAAGACGAGATCGGTTGCCCAGGGACAGACCGGATCGCGCAGGATGATGAAGACGCACGCGCCACTGGCGGCGGCGATCCGGGCGTAGTGGCCGTCATCGCCGGGATCGAACTTGATCGCCCGCTGCGCGATCACGAAGCGCGCTCCCGGCATGTCCCGCAAGCGGCTTTCGAGATCGTCCGGGAGCGCTTCGGCAACCAGTGGCAGGGGGGCGGTGCAGCAGCCGGTCCCGGGCAGGCGGATCAGTCGCTCGCGGTAGTGGGCGTCGGCGTCCGCTGGTTCGAGGAGTTCTCCCGAGAGGAACAGGTCGATGCTCGCCAGGCCAGTGGTGATCGGGTGTCCCCAGCCCGCGACCTGCAGCGGCGCCAGGCGGTGCGCGGCGAGGAAATAGCAGAGCGAGGACATGCCGATCTCGGGGTAGAAGACGACATCGGGGCTGTCCGCGGCGGCTGCAGCCAGCCAGCCGGCGGCGTCGACGATGGTCTGGCGGTCGCGCCAGCCGTCCGCCAGGCCACGGGCAAAGGCGGTTTCCTCGTCTTCGCTGTTGCCAAGATGATAGACCAGCACTTCGAAGCGCTGCCGGTCGATGTGCAGCAGCAGGCCGCGCAGGACGACGTTCCAGACCGAGTGCCAGCGCAGGTGATGCGAGACGATGAGCAGGCGAATGCGCGGGCGGGGTGGTGGCTGCGGACGGCCCTGCGGGCCGAGGCATTCGCTGACGAGGTCGGCGTAACGCGACAGCAGCCCGACATGGTTGCCCGTCCGATAAGCCAGGAAGAACGCCTGTTGCGTGGCCGCCAGGTCGGCGGCGGACAGCGGCGGGCGCCGTTCGGCGTGCAACCAGGCGGCCAGTTCTTCGAGCGAGGCGGCGAAACCCGGCGCGATGCCTGCGGCTTCGTCAGCGTTCTGCGCGAGCACCGGCAGCGCCGCCGTGGCGAGCGCCAGCCGGGCGCTCGCCCGGTCGGGCTGCAGGGCGAGCGCGCGCAGGTAGCAGCTCCGCGCTTCCGCCGCACGCCCGAGCTCCTGCAAGACGCTGGCGAGTCGCTCGAGCAGCGCGGGATTCTGCGCATCGGCCTGCACGGCTTGCCGGTAGCAGGTCTCCGCTTCGGCAAAGCGGTTCTGCTCGACGAACAGCCGCCCCAGGTTGGCATTGGCCGTCGGCAGGCCGGGGCTGATCTCGAGGCACCTGCGATAGCACTCGCTCGCCTGCGCGGTCTGGCCGAGTTCCTGCAGCACGTTGCCGAGGCCCTCGAGTGCCGGCAGCCAGTTCGGGTCGGTCTGCAGCGCGGCGACGAAGCATTGCCTGGCTTCGGCCAGGCGGGCGGAGCGGAGGAGAACATTGCCGAGGCAGAAGTGCGCCGTCGCTGTCGCCGGCGCGCGCTGCAATACGCGCCGGCAGAGCTCTTCGGCCTCGTCGAAGCGGCCGAGTTCGCCGAGCGTCAGGGCGAGCGCAACCAGTCCGTCTACGAAATCGGGAGCGCGAACCGGAAGCTGGCCGAGGTGCTGCGCCGCTTCGTCGAAGCTGCCGAGCATGCGCAGCGTGTCGCCGAGGTGGAAGAGGGCAAGCGGATTTTCCGGCTGCACGGCGAGCGCACGCCGGAAGCAGGTGGCCGCATCGGCCAGTCGCGAATGGGCCACGAAAGCCCTGCCGAGGCCGCTCTGGGCGTCGAAATCCTGCGGCGTCAGCTTCGCCGCCCGCTGCCAGGCGGCGAGACCATCCTCGCCCTGCGCCTCCAGGCTGGCGCCGAGCAGCCTCCAGAGGAAGCCTGACTGCGGCGCGGTCCTGAGCAGGTGGCGAAGCAACGCGGCCAGTTCGGCAAAGCGGCCGCCGCGATACATCGCCAGCAGATGTGCCGGGTCGATGGCGGTCGCAGCGCCGTCCGGAATGCCGCCGCCGCCGCGCTCGAGGCAGCAGTTCTTGTATTTCCTGCCGCTGCCACAGGGGCAGGGCTCGTTGCGCCCGGTGCTCACTGGCAGGCGGTGGACGGGTTGGCGATGCAGCTCATTGGCCAAGTGTATGCCGGCCCGCGCAGGACGGTCAATCAGACGTCCGGAGAGCTATGGGGACGCTGGCTGCCGGCGCCGCGCGAGATGGTCGGCATGGGCGGCGCCGGTAGCTGGCTCGGCGGTGCCCGGGCCCGTCCCGACCCTGCGGTTGCGCGGTCCCGTAGTCGCTGCAACTGCGCGACTGGCGCCGCAACGTGCGTGATACCATCGACAGCGAACGTCCGCGCGGCGCCTGCCGCTGCCAGCCTCACCCTGCCGATGACCGAAGCCTTCGATGCCAAAGCCCTGCTTGCCACGCTGACCGAGCTGCCGGGCGTTTACCGGATGATCGACGGCGATGGCCAGGTTCTCTACGTCGGCAAGGC
>JAEUOM010000241.1 GCA_016788495.1 Accumulibacter sp.
TTCTCGAATATCCTGCAGCGGCAGATGAGGTAGAGCCATGCGTTCGCGTCGCCTGAAGAACGAGATCAACGTCGTCCCCTACATCGACGTCATGCTGGTGCTGCTGGTCATCTTCATGGTGACGGCACCGATGATGACCACAGCCAGCATCGACGTGCCGTCGGTCGGCAAGGCTGCGCAGCCACCGGCCGAAGCGCTGCAGGTGATCGTCCGGGCGGACAGGACGCTGGCATTGCTGGCGCCCGGCAGGAGCGAGCGGCCGCTGAGCCGCAGCGAACTGGTGCAGGAGATCGCCAGTGCGCAGCGCCGAAACCCGGAGCAGGCGGTGCTCATCGCCGGCGACAAGAACGTCAGGTACCAAGCGGTCCTTGACGTGATGGATGATCTGCAGCGGCAGCAGGTCAAGCGCATCGGCCTCCTCGTACAGCCCTCGGACAAATGAGTCGCTGAGCTGTGGAAGCGGTCCAGACCTTGCCGCCAATGCCGCCGGATGAGCCGGCGAAGTGGCCGTCGCTCGCCCTTTCAGCGACCGTGCACCTGTTGCTCCTCGGCGCGCTGTTTCTCGGCGTGCAGTGGAAGAGCAAGCCGCCAGCGGCGGTCGAGGTCGAAGTCTGGCGTGCCGCACCGGCGCCGCCGGTCGCCTCGCAGCCCGAGCACAGAGCGGAACCCAGGCCCGCGGCGCCGAAGGTGGAACCCAGACCGGAGCCCCGACCCGAACCGAAGCCGGAACCCAAAGCGGAAGCCAAACCGGAACCCAAGCCGCAGCTGAAGCCTGAGCCAGCGCCGCGGGCGATCGCCAAACCCGAACCGAAAGCCGAGCCAAAACCGCCAGTCAAGCCGGACATCCCAACGAAGAAGGAGGAGAGGAAGCCGCCCAGGGAGCCGGTCAAGGAAGCGCCACGAAAGGAAGAGGCGAAGACCCGCGCGCCGGAGCGTAAGGAGGAAGCGAAAGCGAAAGAGCCGCCACGAAAGGAAGAGGCAAGACCGAAGGAGGAGCCAAGAGCGAAGGAGCCCGAGCGCCGCCCGAGCTTCGATGAGGAACTGAAGCGGGAACAGAAGCAGCTGCAGCAGCAGAAGGCAGCGCAGGAGCAGCGGGCGCGAGCCGACGCCGAGGCGCGGCAGCTCAGGCAGTTGCAGACTGAACAGGCGGCCGCCGAAGCGAAGCGCGGGCAGGCCGAATACATCGAGAAGATACGTGGCAAGATTCGCGGCAACATCACGCTGCCGCCCGGCATCCAGGGCAACCCGCAGGCCGAGTTCGAAGTCACGCAACTGCCGAGCGGTGAGGTGCTCGAGGTCAAGTTGCGCCGCTCGAGCGGCAATCCGGCGCTGGACGCCGCCGTCGAGCGGGCGATCCACAAATCGTCACCGCTGCCGAAGCCTGCCAAACCCGAATTATTCGAGCGTGTTCTGAGAATCCCGTACAAACCGCGCGACGACTGAAGGCGGGGGGTGTGTCGGTCGTGCGCCAGGCAGCCAGGAGGCGAAGTGGCCAGTCATCAGCTTGACCTCTTTCTCGATTCGCGCGAGGTGACGCTGGCCAACAATGTCGTCGCTGCGTTCCGCACGGGCGACTGCGCGCGCGTGCAGCACTCGCTCGCAGCCCTGCGCGCCGAGGCTCCGGCGCGAGCCGACCTGGCGGCTTTCGCCGTCCTGCTCGCCTTCCTCGAGAAGGATCGGGACACCGATTGCGCGACCCTCCACAGCGACCGCCTCGAGCAGATGGTCGGCGAGATTGAGACCGATGTGGTTCCTGCGTCCCGGGCTCTCGGCGGCGAGGCGAAGGGATTCCTCAACCGGATCTGGAGAAAGCTGGCAGCCGCCGCTGCGCGCCACCCGTTCGACCGCGCGCGACCGCAGACCCACTCCGCCGCGTTGTACCTGCGGGCGCAAGCCCACGTCGAAGCCGAAGCTGCAGCCGCGGCCACCGCGAGCGGCATCGACGACGGTTGGCGTGATCCCGTGATTCTGCGCTGGCGTGCACTGGCCCGCTACCGCGCTGGTGGTCTGCAGACGGCTCGCTGGCAGATCTTCTCGCTCGCTTGGTTCGCCGCTGACGGCTTCCCCGAGTTGCTGCGGGAACTCGCTGCGCCGCAGCTTGAAAGCGACTGGCGCTGCTTTCAAGCGGAAATCGAGATGCCTGACGCGGCCTGGTTTCCTGCCTGGTGTCTGCTCGCTCACCCCGAGCTGGCCGCCGCGCTCGCCGCCGAGATCTCGCCGCCGCTCAGGCAGGCCGCCGCCGGCAGTCCGGGCTTGCTGGCCTTCCTTGTGCTGACGGGAATTCTCGCCATCGAGCCAGGCGGCTACAGCCGGGCGCTGGTCAAAGAAAGAGCCAGGCTGCAGGCCATCGACGCCGGCTTCTTTGCCGCCTACATGCGCTCGCGGGCGGTCCGGCATCGCCAGCACGGCGATCGCCGGCGCTGACGCCGCGGGCCGGACCGGTTGCCGGATAACGTATCGTTACAAATCGGGAGCATCCATAGACGATATAATCGCGCCTTCCGTGATGGACTGTGCCATGTCTCGATTTGCAATCAAGCTGCGTTTTCTGCGCCTGTTGGCTTTCGCTGCCTTCGCCGTGCTGCTGACGCCGGCGCGCGGCCAACTCACGGTCGAGATCACCGGCGCCGGCGCCAACCGGATCCCGGTGGCGATTGCCGAGTTTGGTGGCGACGCGGCTTCGTCGCGCATCGTCACTTCGGTCATTCGCGCCGATCTGGAACGAAGTGGCCTGTTCAGGATGGTCGACACCAGCGGCGTCGTGATGACCGAGGCGACGAGCCCGGTCTTCGGCGACTGGAAGAGCCGTGGCGCCGATGCGCTGGCCGCCGGCAGCATCGGGGCGAGCGACAATGGCCGCCAGGAAGCACGCTTTCGCCTCTACGATGTCAACAAGCAGACAGCGCTCGGCGGCTCGGCCTTCGTGACCTCGAAGACGATGTTGCGGGCAGCCGGACATCGCATCGCCGATATCATCTATGAAAAGCTGACCGGCGAGCCGGGCGTCTTCTCTACCCGCGTCGCCTACGTCGTCCGCGCCGGCGCGGCGCGCTATGAGCTGCACATCGCTGATGCCGATGGCCAGAATGCGCAGGTGGCGCTGATCTCACGCGAACCGATCATCTCGCCTTCGTGGTCGCCCGATGGCGGCCGTCTGGCCTATGTCTCATTCGAGAACAAGAAGCCGGTGGTCTACGTTCACTCGCTGGCTTCCGGCAAGCGGGTCGTCGTCGCGAACTTCAAGGGCTCGAATTCGGCGCCCGCCTGGTCCCCCGAC
Source organism: Accumulibacter sp. (assembly GCA_016788495.1). Lineage (GTDB taxonomy): Bacteria > Pseudomonadota > Gammaproteobacteria > Burkholderiales > Rhodocyclaceae > Accumulibacter. The sequence goes on from JAEUOM010000241.1 coordinate 3,278, forward strand.
GGTCGCCGTCTGGCGGTGGTTCTGAGCAAGGACGGCGGCTCGCAGATCTTCCTCGTCAATGCGGACGGCTCCGGCGCGCAGCGCCTGACGACTGACACGGCAATCAATACCGAGCCGAACTTCTCGCCCGACGGCCAGCATCTCTATTTCACCTCCGATCGCGGCGGCAGCCCGCAAATCTACCGCATGAACATCGGCGGCGGAGACGTCCAGCGCGTCAGTTTCGAGGGCACCTACAACGTCAGCCCGCGCATTTCGCCCGATGGCAGGTCTATGGCTTTCATCAGTCGGCGCGATGGCGGCTTCCGGCTGTCGGTGATGGATCTGGCAAGTCGCCAGGTGCAGGTGCTCACCGACTCGAACAAGGATGAATCGCCGACTTTCTCGCCGAATGGCCGGATGGTCCTGATCGCCACCGAGATGGGTGGCCGCGGGGTGCTCTCTGCGGTTTCCCTTGATGGTCGCATCAAGCAACGCCTGTCCATTTCCGCGGGTGATGTCCGCGAACCGGCATGGGGCCCTTTCAACCGCTGACAACGCATTCCGATGTCGACCATAGCGCAGGAGAAATTCATGAAACGACTCGTCATCCCGGCCACCCTGGCCCTTCTGATCGCCGCCTGCAGCTCGACGCCGGAGGGCGGTGATCAGTCTGGCGCTCCCGTCGAATCGCGCGCCGGCGGACCCTCGGTGGCCACCGTGACCACGGGTGGCGTCGATGGCGGCAGGTTACCGGCAGTCCTCACCGATCCGAAAAGCATTCTCTCCAAACGCAGCGTCTATTTTGATTACGACAGCTACGAAGTGAAGGCGGAGTACAAGGATCTGGTGACGGCGCATGCCAAGTTTCTCACCGAGAACCGTCAATTCAGGATGCTGATCCAGGGCAACACCGACGAGCGCGGCAGTCGCGAGTACAACCTGGCCCTCGGCCAGAAGCGTGCCGACGCGATCAAGAAGATGATGGCGCTGCTCGGCGCCCGTGAAGACCAGCTTGAGGCGGTCAGCCTCGGCGAGGAAAAGCCCAAGAATGAAGGCCACGGAGAAGCCGCTTGGGCCGAGAACCGCCGTGGTGACATGCTGTACAGCGGCGAGTTCTAGAGTGTCGGCAGAGCTGCGGCGTTCGCCTGCCGGGGAGGGGATGGCCGGTCTTCTGACGCGCGTCAGCTTGTGCGTCGCGGTGCTCGCTGCCCAGCCAGTGCGGGCGGGCCTCTTCGACGACGACGAGGCGCGGCGGCAGATCAAGGATCTGACGATCAAGACCAACGAACGACTTGATACGGTCGCCAAGGGCCAGATCGAGCTGGCCAATCAGATCCAGGCCCTGCGCGACGAGAATTCCCGCCTGCGCGGCGAGGTCGAAACGCTGACCTACGAGCTCGATGCGGCCCGCAAGCGGCAGCAGGATTTCTACGTCGATCTCGATGGACGCCTGCGCAAGCTCGAACCGCTGACAGCAGCGGCGGGCAGCGACCCGAAACCGGCGGCGGACGAGGGCAGGGCGCCGGCCGACCCGCCGAAAAAGGCGTCCAGCGACCCGGCAGCCGAAGCGCGTGAGTACGAGGCGGCATTGAACCTCTTTCGCGCCAACAAGCTGAAGGAGGCGGCGGCGGCCTTCGAGACCTTCGCGCGCGCGCACCCCGACAGCAGCCTGACCCCCAACGCCTACTACTGGCTGGGCAATGCCCAGTATTCGCTGCGCGACTGCAAGAAGGCGATCGACGCCCACCGCGTCGTCGCCAGCAAGTGGCCCGCCAATTCCCGGGCGCCCGAAGCCTTGCTCAACATCGCCACCTGCCAGCAGGAGCTGGCGGACGTCAAGGGGGCGAAAGCGACGCTCGAGGCGGTCGTGGCGAAGTATCCGGACAGCGCCGCCGCCGCCACCGCCAAGCAGCGCCTGAAGAAGTAGGCCGGTGACGGCCGCGCTCGGAGGGCCTGCGCTGAAGGTCAGCGAGATCTTCGTTTCCCTGCAGGGTGAAAGCTCGCGCGTCGGCCTGCCGACCGTTTTCGTCCGCCTGACCGGGTGCCCGTTGCGCTGCACCTGGTGTGACACGGCGTACGCCTTCCAGGGCGGGAAGAGCATGGCGCTGCCGGAACTGCTGGCCGTGGTCGCAAGTCACGGCGTCCGTCACGTCTGTGTCACGGGCGGTGAGCCGCTGGCGCAGCACAGTTGTCTGAGCCTGTTGCGCGCGCTCGGGGACGCGGGGCATTCGGTCTCGCTCGAGACATCGGGTGCGCTCGATATCGCTGGCGTCGACCGGCGCGTCTCACGCATCGTCGACCTCAAGGCTCCCGGTTCGGGCGAAAGCGCGCGGAATCGATGGCAGAACCTGGATTTGCTGACTGCCCGGGACGAGCTCAAGTTCGTCCTGCGCGACCGTCTCGACTATGAGTGGGCTCGCAGTCAAGTGGTCGAGCGCGGGCTGGCAGACATCTGTCCGCTGCTCTTCTCGCCGGTCGCTGCCGAACTGCCCCCAGCCACGCTCGCCGGGTGGATCGTCGAAGACCGCTTGCCGGTCCGCTTCCAGGTGCAACTGCACAAGATCCTCTGGGGCGACGAGCGCGGCCGCTGAGAGGCGGCGAATTCTTCACTTGTTCCACCACAATTGGTGCGACCGGTCAGCCAGCACTCGCCCCCCACCAGCGGCGACGCTGCCATATACTGGGCCGCTTTGAACCTTCACGTCGAGGACACAGCCCCATGCGACGGGACAAGACCAACGCCGTCAGCCGTCCGCCGCGTGCCGGCAGCAGCCACGCGGCGAAGACCGCGGTGCAGCAGACGACGGCACGCGTGCGCGAGATGCATCAGGCGATCGCCGCCAGGTCGTTTGCCGTTCTGCGCCGAGTGCCCTTGCTCGCCGGCCCGGCAAGACTCGTCCAGACCGCCCACGATGGCATCGTCGCCGGTGTCTACCAGGCGATCCACCACACCAGTGGCGTCCTGTTTGACGCCGCAGCGACGATCGAGCAGCGGCGACTGCAGCAGGCACCGGGCGAGGCGCCCGGTCGCCTCGCCACGCGAATGCACAGCGCACTGAACGGCGTCTTCGGCGATCATCTCGCCGCCACCGACAATCGCCTGGCGATCGCCATGACGCTCCGGCACGCGGGCGCCGTGCTCAACATGGTAGGCGATTCACCGTGCAGCGCGCCGCCCGGTTCTGGCCGGCGACTGTGCGTCTTCGTGCACGGCCTGGCCTGCGACGAGTCTTCCTGGCAGCCGCGGCCGGCAGCCTCAGGCAGTGCATCGGCAGTCGATTTCGGTCGGCGACTGCAGGCCGACATGGGGTACACGCCGCTCTACCTGCGCTACAACAGCGGCCTGCCGATCAGCCGCAACGGCGGCGAGCTGGCTGCTTTGCTCGAACGGCTGTTGGCCGCGTGGCCGCAAGCGGACAGCGAGCTGATCATCATCGGTCACAGCATGGGCGGCCTGGTCGCGATCGCCGCCTGCGAGCAGGCCGCAACGGCCGGCATGAACTGGCCGCTGGCGACCCGCATGCTGATCTGCCTCGGCGCACCGCAACTCGGGTCGCCCCTCGAGCGGCTGGGTCACCTCGTCACCTCGGCCCTGCAGGTATCGACGGTGACGCAGCCGCTTGCCAGGATCGCCACGGCGCGCAGTCAGGGAATCCAGGATCTGCGGCAGGGACCAGGTCCCGTGCAGGCGCATCCGGCAGCCGGGCACATTGCCTATCGTTTTCTCGGCGGCAGCCTCGCCGAAGACGTCGAGCATCGTTTCGGCCGCTTGCTCGGCGACGGGCTGGTGACGCTGGGCAGCGCCACGGCGCAGGCGGTCGCCGGCGACGTGCGGACGGCAGCCGTGGGCAAGCTGGGACACATGGCACTGCTGACCGATGCCCGCGTCTACCGCCAGATCGTTGAATGGGTTGCCGCACTCGCCGAGCCGGAACGGGCCGCCGTCGACGCCTGAGCGGTCGTCAGGAAATGCGTCGTGAGCGGGCCGCGCGGCGAGGCGCGCTCGCCGGCATGCCGGCGAGCGGATCGTCGCGGTGGCTATTCCTCGATCGGCACCGCCTTGAAGGCCTCGCTCGCCTCGAGTCGCGCGACGAGGCCCTCCAGCGCTGGGTACGAAGCGGCTGGCCATTCGTGCGGCAGCACGTAGCGGACGAAGCCGATACCGGCGACCGCCGAGATGTCGGCCTGCGTCAGGCGGCCGGCAAACAGGAAGTCACCGTCGAGGCGCTCCTCGAGCATCGTGAACGCCTGCCGCATCTGCGCCCGCAGGCGGATCGTCCAGTCGGCCCACTGCAGCTCGGCCGGGCGCTTGCGTTCGTATTCGATGGCCACCGCCCTTTCCGTTCCGACCATCGCCAGCGCCATCAGCTGCTGCACCTGTCGGCGGTCGGCGCCGCTGCGGGGTATCAGCGGGGAGATGCCGCGCTCGACCGCAAGTTCATCGAGGTAGTCGAGCAGGTAGGCGCTTTCGTAAAGTCTCTCGCCATTGGGCAGTGTCAGCATCGGCACCTTGAACAGCGGGTTCAGCGGTCGCATCGCGTCCATGTGGCGAAAGACCGACAGAGAGACATGCTCGAAGGAAATTCCGTAATGCTTCATGCTCACCGCCACCCGGCGCACGAAGGGCGAATCGTAGAGGCCGAGCAACTGGTGTTGCCCGCCGTTCGTCGTTTGCGTCATCGTCAGTCTCCGATTTCCTCTTCCCGATGTCGGCTGCATGCAGCACCGACGACGCCATTTTCAGCCGCCAGCAGCGCCGTCACAATCGAAATCTTTTCACCAAGCGTGTGAGGAAGATTGCGGCATTATCGAACAAACACCCCACGCCTCTGCCGGGCGCGGCACCGGCGACGACTTTTCTTTTTGCCGGGCGTACTCTGTGAGCCTGCGGAGCCCTACACTGATTCTCATCACCCACCCCATGAGCCAGTGCGATGAGTTTACATTTTACATTTCCTGCTGAAAGCCGACGCCCGTAGCCTGTCCGTGGTCCAGGTTCTGGCCATGAGTGACGATGAAGCCCTGGCCCTGTTGCGCCAGTTGCGCTGGGGCGAAGGGGACCAGGTGGTCTGCCCCGCGTTGCGGCCTGGCGCACCGGCACGACTTCCGCCCGACCCGCAAGATCTGGCGCTGTGCGGGCTGCCAGCTCTTCGCCGATCTCGCGGCTGCTCAGCGCCGCGCCCTGGGCCTCGTGGAAGATGTCGAGAACCATGCGCTGGAGTTCGCCCGGCCGGAAGAAGCAGTTCCGCACCCGAAGCGCCTGGATCCGGATCGTCCGCAGGTCGATTTCCGGGGAAAACAGCTTGAGGGTCGCGTCAAGGTGGGCCAGATCATCCGCCAGGCGTCCCATTTCCTTCCGATGATGCTCGATTAGCGCCGCCAGCTCCGCGCGCTTGGTGATCAAGGCCGCAACGACGTGGCTCTCTGCCATGAGAAATGCTCCCGTTCAGTGAAAATGAGGGGATTCTCATGGAGCAGGTGGTCGGGTGCTGGGGGTGGTTGCTCCATCGTGCCGGGAGTACCGCGGTGACATCGCCTTCCGTGGCTGCGCAGCTCGTGGCACCCCCCCAAATTCCCCTCGATCGCCTGTGGGTACTGTGGGATCGGCACTTCCTCCGCCGGCCGCTGCGCGTCACCCGGCGTTACCGCGAAACCCGCCTCGCCTATTGGCTGCACGCAGTCGCCTACGGCGGCCTGTCGAAAACCATGCACACCTGGAACAAATTCCAGAGAGCAGAAGCCCGCCGAATGGCCGGTTTCCACGGTTCAGAAATCGCGAACGGTTGGAGCGCGATGCCGGGGCTCGGTCCCGCGGTTCTGCAAGCCGAGAGCACCGCTCATCCGCGACGCAGAAAAGCCACCCGACCCTCAGTGCGTGGAACTCCCGTGCGCCGCCGATGCGCACGGCGATCTGGCCGCCCCGTCCTGACCAGATGCCGGTCGGTCCGGCCGGATTCAAGTAGCACTCCCATCGTGCCGGATCACCGGCGGCCTGTCCAGAGCCCGGTCCTTGACGGAGAGCCCGAGCACCGCCCCGAGATTCTTCAGGTTGGCGTCGATGCCGTCCTTCCAACCAGACTCCCCTTGTTGCGGCTATCCTCTATCCTGCTGGTGTCGAGTACAACGAGCGAAGGAGAACACGATGGCCGGTTTTGAGAACTACGGTGAAGAGACCAGGGCGATTGAGCTAGAAATTGAGCGGAAGGGAATCATTCTCGGTATCGACTGGACGGATGAAGTCCAGGTGCGTGCTCTGGCAAAGGAAGCGCTTGACCAGTCCGCTGCCGAGATCAAACTTGCCGCTTCCAGCCCGATCGACCGCAAGCTCATGGCCAAAGTTGACCTGTTCGGTCTTGCCGGCATCATGCTCAAGACGATGGAGGAATCTGCCGGTGTGGGATTCGAATGCCACGGAGGTCCAGCTTGGAAGGCGCTTGGCAAAGCCCTTTGGGCTGAAGTTGAGCTCCGAAAATTGCAGCAAGGCACACCAACAGAGCCTTGAGCCGTCCGCGGGGCTCAGATCGCGACGCCAACACGCCATCCTGCCGCCTTGTAGGCCGACAGCGAGCGACTGCCGGATTGGAACTCGTGGTGCTCGATCACCTCGGTCCTCACTCACTCGCAGTCGAGTTCGCGGAGCCCGAGCGCGAGCGCGAGGCCGCCGACGTTCGCGTTGTGACATAGCGCCGGGTGCGCGGCGACCAGGATCTCGGCAGCCCGCGTTTCCGGAGGAACGGATCGGGCCTCCCGGGCGAGCGCGACGAGCCGCACGACGAGTTGTCGCTCGACCCGGTCGTTGGGTTGCGCGACGATCCTGTTGGATTCGGGGAACCGCAGCAGTGCTGGCGACGCCCCGCGCGGCACGCCGCGTGCATCTCAGGTGATTGCCGCGAATGGTCATGCTGTGCAGGCTGGCCGGATCAGGATGTCCCACTTGGGCAGGAGCGGGTTTCTTGCCAGTCGGGACTCAACAGCCTGCATGGCAACCTTGGCCACGGTGACTCCTTTTTCATAGGCCGTCCGGCTCAGTTGGACGACGGGATGGATGCCTTTCCAAGTCATGCTTTTCGCCCACTCCAACATCGCTTCGGTATCGGTCAGCTTGGCGCCGTTCCAGTGCTTCTCGAGAATTTTCCTACAACTCGGTACTTCGCAAAATCCGTGAGATCAGGTTGTCTGATGATATTGATGGACTTGTCGAGTACGGAGCCGAACCTCTTCCCGGCACTCATCAGGTCGTCAATCACCGCTGGCGGGAGCTCGACAGGGCCGTCAGGCAAACCCGCCAGAGCGAACGAAGGCTCCAGGCCGAACTCGCCAGGACGGCGCCGAACGATGCTGGGGAGATCCAGAAAAACGCCGAGTCGGTTGAATCGCTACAAGCCGTTCAGGAGGAGCTCAAGCAGCTTCTCGCCAAGCGCAAGGAGACCGCCCGAAAAGTGGCGATCGATAGCCTGCCCGAGGCCGAGCGCCCGACCCAACTGCCG
>JAEUOM010000029.1 GCA_016788495.1 Accumulibacter sp.
CCAGCCTGATCGAAACCTGTCGCCGTCGCGGAGCATCCGCCTGGCAGTACCTCGGCACCGTCATCGCCGCTGCCCGCAAAGGCTTGCAGCTCCCCGCCATCCCCGCCATCCCGGCAACCGTGTAGGGGAGTGAATGATTACGGAAGCGGTCAGTCAGTCGTCGAGAAAGCCATTCGGGAACTCGCCCAGGTTGACCAGGGCGCCGTCAAGCTCGCGGCAGGTGTCACGGGCCAGCGCTTGCGCAGCGATCGAGAACGTCTGCGAGTCGATGCCATCAGGGCACAAGGTGGCCAGCTCGTGCAGCGCCTTCAGGTTGCAGGCTGCCATGTTGATCTTGGGGATGGCCAGACCGATTTCGACGGGCTGCCTTTGGGGTACAGTTGCTTCAGCCATGATGCGACTCCTTGTCAGTTGCATTGTGGTTGGGGCTGGCGGGCGTTGCTGCGCTCGCCGGCCCGCTTGCCTGATACCGTCAGGCGGCGGGAATCACTCTCAGCCTGCGGTCGGTTTCGGCCGGCTGCTCGAGGTCGGCTTGTTCGAGAATCCATGCCTCGATCTTGGTATGCCACATGCGCAGCAGATCGAGCGGCCGGACTCGGTAATGCTTCTCGGCGGTGGCGCTCGGCTTGTGGCCCATGATCTGCGCCGAGACTCCGGCGGGGCATTCCACCCATTCGGCCAGGGTGCCAAACGAACGGCGCAGGCCATGCAGAGACAGCGCGGGAAGCCCGGCCAATGTCAGGGCCTTGTTGTGCTGGATGCGCGGCTCCTGAAGCCTTCCTGATGCCGCGGCGGGGCTGCTGAAGACCCACTCATTGCGCCGGGGCAGCGCGGCCAGCAGCGCGGCCACGTAGGGTGTCAACGGGATGGTCCGCTCGCCGTCCACCTTGTCTCGGATGGTCAACGATCGCCACTGGAAGTCGACATCCTGCCACTTCAGCCCGGCCAGCTCCTCGCGTCGGGCGCCGGTCAGCAGCAAGCTTTGCAGGTAGGCGGCGATTACTGGATTGTGAATCTGCCGGACATGCAAGAACCACAGGGGCAGCTGCTCACGTTGCAGGCAGTCGTCCTTCGCGACCTTCTTCGGCAGTTCGTCGCGCGACAGCCTCGCCGAACAGGCGTCTGCATCGGTGCGGTCGCGATACTCGGGGCGGTCGCTGCACCAGTTCAGGAAAGCGCGCAGCAGCCGGAAAGCCAGCGCGGCAAGCGTCGGTCGCCGGCTTGCCTCGGCCTTCAGCCACTCGCGGATCCGGTCGCGGGTGATCTCCTCAAGCGGCAGGGCCAGCAATGGGCGCAGGATGCCCGGCTCAGTGGTTTCGCTCTGGCCAGAACGACGGCCTCGATGGCGGGGCAGACCGCCTTCCTTGGTCATGGTCTCGTGCGATGCCAAGTGATGCTCACCCCAGCGGGGGGCGCGCTCGGCGATGTATGCCTGCCAGGCGTCGATGGCTGGCGCTTCGACTCGCGCGGCCTCGACTCGCGCGGCCTCGGTCTTGGCCAGGCGCTCGGCCTTCTCCTGCCGCGGGTCGATGCCTTGGTCAGCCAGTACGGCCAGCCGGCGGGCTTCCTTGCGCGCGTCGGCAAGCGATCGCTGCCGGGTGTCGCCGATGGTCAGACGGATGGTCTTCTGCGCGACGACAGCTTGGAAGACAAACGACTTGCTGCCGGCTGTCGCGCGAACCGCCAACCGCGGCATTTCGGTATCCCACAGGAACGCTTGCTGCGCTTCTGGCGAGCATGCAAACGTCCTGATTCGCTCCGGTGTCAGTCGTTCTCGTGGCATTCGCGATGGTCCTTTGGTCGTCCGTGTACCGCTGGTGTACCGGAATCATAGCAGCTTCAATCAACGTCGCGCAATCCCGATACTCTCGCATTTGCCTATTTTTCAGCGTCTTGCGCGATTCTGGCCTACTCGATCAATGCCGAAAAATGCCGTCTTTCGGTGATTTGTAATCATCAGGTCTTGGTTCGATTCCGAGTGGGGGCACCAACGAAACAATAGCGCTCAGCAGCCCGGCCACGGCTTCAGCGAACGCCGGTCATGGATCGTACGGGGCAGCAGGTGCCAACGCGGCTGTCGGAAATCGTGCCCTTGGCAGACGAAGGAACGGTTGAGCAGGCTCAGGGAGAGCAGGAGGACGAAAGCCTGGTTCTCGGCTTGGCTGAGCCGGTCTGGCGGCTTGCGGCGGATCATGTCCAGGAAGCGCAGGCTGGTCTCGAGGTCGAGCACTTCGATCGTTGCCAGTTCGCTGGGCAGGAGAGCCGCGTCGATTTCGTCGACCTGGCCCACCGGCCCGAGGAAGGCCGGCGCATCCGGCGCGCGATAGGGCTGTTTCGGACGCGCGGCGATTTCCGGCGGCAGGCGCTCGGCAAAGGCACTCTTCAGGATCTGCTTCTCGCGCAGGCCGTGCTCGAGACGCAACTCCACTGGCAGCGAGGCGGCGAACTCGAATAACCGGTAGTCGAGGAACGGACAGCGGTTTTCGACGCCGTGCGCCAGCGTTGCGCGGTCGCCCTGGGTCGACAAAAGGTAGCCGGGCAGGAGCGTAGTCAGCTCGATCAACTGTCCGCGCTGGACCGACGACCAGTCCAGGAATGCGGGGTGCTGTACCGCAAGGTGCCGCTGCAGACGCGCTTCACCGCCACTACCGGCCTGCAGCAGACGGCCAGCCAGCGCCGAATTGGCGAAACGAGTGGCGTGCGACAGCGACCAATGCTCCGCCTGCTGCGCCTGTCGCTCGTAAAGCGGCACCAGGAAGCGGGCGTTGGCCTTGCTGAAGTGTTTCAGGTAGGGGTACATGGCGGCGACGAAATCGCTTCGCTGTTCGGCGCTCATCGTCGCCCAATGCTGCAGCAGCCACGCCTCCTTGAAGATGTCGTAGCCGAGGAAGGCTTCGTCCGCGCCCTCCCCGGTCAGCACGACCTTGATGCCGAGCTCTCTCACCTTGGCCGAGAGCAGGTGCAGCGGCACGAAGGCGGTGCGGAAGACGGGGATTTCGGCCTGCAGCAGCGCAGCGGGAAAGCTTCGCGCGATGTCCCCCGGCTCGATCGTCAGGACATGATGTGACGTTCCGAGGGCCTCGCTGAGCCTCCTCTGATAAGCGGACTCATCGAAGTCGGGGTCGGCAAAGGAAACCGAAAAACTGTGAATCCGTCGCCCGGCCTGCCCCTGCGCCAGGCAGGTCACTGCTGCCGAGTCGATGCCGCCGCTGAGATAGGTGGCAACCTCGACGTCGCTGCGCAGGCGCAGGCGAACGCTGTCGGCCAGGAGGCTGCGGATCTTCTCCTCAGCCGCCTGCCGGCTGCCGGTGAAGGGTGCCGCTGCCAGCTCGGGTCGCCAGTATCTCTGCTGCGTCACCTGCCCGTCGTAGATGCGGACGCAGCAGCCCGGCAGCACCTGCCGGACTCCCTGGTAGCAGCCGTCGTCCGGCAGCGGAGTCCAGCAGGCGAAGACACTGCGCAGCGCATCCGCATCCCACGCGAAACGCCAGCCCGGAAAGACCGAAAAGGCTTTCATTTCAGAGGCGAACAGCCAGCCTGCGTGATGCTGCGCGTAGAACAGCGGGCGCTTGCCAAAGCGGTCGCGGACCAGCGTGACGCTGCGCTCGAGGGCATCGTAGATGCAGAAGGCGTAGCCACCGTTGAGCCGGGCGAGGGCAGCGAATCCCCATTCGATCCAGGCCTGCAGGACTACTTCGGTGTCGCTGCCGGTACGGAAGCGGCAGCCCCGGTCAGCCAGTTCGCGACGCAGCTCCAGGTAGTTGTACACCTCGCCGTTGTAGGCAATCCAGTAGCGCTGGCTGGCGTCGCCCATCGGCTGCGACCCGGTCGACAGATCGATGATGCTCAAACGCACGCAGCCAAGAGCCGCGTGGTCGTCGAGGTAGTAGCCGATCTCGTCCGGGCCGCGATGGACGATCGTCGACAGCATCTCGCCGATGATCCGCTCGTGCGTCGCCGGATCGGTCCCGCAAGCGAAGAAACCGGCAATACCGCACATGGCCGTCAGCCGCTGCTGCCCTGATCGTGGAACGACCGATGCAGCACCTTGCGGTTGATGAAGAAGCCGAACGAAGTGAGCACCTTGCCGAACCCGGTTTCGATGAACTCGTTGCAGCCTGCGCGGAGCAGCGTCTGCATGCATGCTTCCCATTGCACGGGCGCCGCCACCTGCCGGGCGAGTTGCCGCCTCATCCCTTGGTCGTCTTCAGGCAGGAAGCCGCCGCTGACGTTGTCGCAGACGGGCAGCGAAGGCCTGCCGAGCGGCAGCCCTTCGAGAAAGGCAAGAAAGCGGCGCTCGGCCTCGTCGAGCAGGGCGCAATGCCAGGCACCGGCTACCGGCAGGCGCTGGATCTTCTTCGGTTGCAGGGCGGCAAGCCGGGGGATCGCCCGTTCCACCGCCGCCAGCTCGCCGGACAGCGAGTACTGGCCAACGCAGTTGTGGTTGCTGACGGCGAGGAACCACCCATCCGCCTGCAACTCCTGGCACACCTGCTCCACCGCTGGCAGCGACAAGCCGATGACCGCGAGCATCGCCCCGCGGCGCCCCGCGAAGCAGTCGTCCATGAGCGGGGCGCGGGTGTGGACGATGTCGACCAATTGCTCGAACGAAACGACGCCGGCAGCGTACAGCGCCGTCCACTGCCCGACGCTGTATCCGGCCAGTGCTGCGGGGCGAGTGCCCTGCGCGCGCAACAGGTCGAGCGACAGGCTGCTGGTGAGCACGGTATACAGGGAGCTGACCAAGTTGGTGTTGATCAGCTCGGCCGCATCAGGCTGGCGCAGCGGGTCGACCTGGAGCCGTTCGACGATGCACGCATGACGCTCGTCGAAAGACGGGCAATCCCGCAGTCCGTCGAGCATCGCGAGGGCGTGCGCGCCCTGCCCGGGAAACAGCAGGGCGGTCCGGCGATCTTCGCGCATGCCGGCCTCAGGATTGGGGCGGGCGCTCGCCGGCGGCGCCGGGCGCCACTTCGGCGAGCTTCCTGCCGACCGAGGCGACGAGCCCGTCGAGGCTGTTGAGTTGTCCGAGCAGCAGTTCCTCCGCCGCGTACTCGACACCGAACTCGGTTTCGAGAAAGGAGATCAGCTCCATGAACCCGAAGGAGTCGATGAAACCGCCAGCGAACAGATCGGTTCGCCCGTCGACCTTGTTGCCGTCGAAATCGACGAGAAACTGATCGTGGAGAAAACGCGCCACGGTCTCTCTCAGGCTTTCAATGTCCATCGCCGTTGCCCTCCGCTGCTCGAGCCAGAGATGGTAGAACCAATCGCTGCCGGTGTGAACCATCCCGAGCTTCCGGTAATACTGGATGGAGACCGGATTGTCGCTGTAGATCCGGGTGACGATACCGGTCAGCAGCGGGAAGCGCTGACGACAGAGTTCGAGGTTGGCGCGCAACATCGCCGCCAGGGCGAAGCCGGTACGTGAATCGGCCGACACCACAGACTCGTAAAGGTCGAGCCGGTCTTCCCGTGGCATGCACCCCTGAACGCTGACGACCTCGTCGCGCGATCCCAGGGCGACCAGAAAGAAACCGGGGAAGTTCTGCCAGTAGGTACGCAGACACTTGAGCTTGTGCCGAAGCGCGCGGGCGGGGCCGATGGCTGGGTCGCGACTGAAGCGCGTCGGCGAGGCCTGGCGATACAGTGCGGCGATGGCCGGCCAGTCGCCTGCGGCCAGGGCTCTGGTCCGGTACTTCTGCGGAAAGCGGTCGAGGACTGCCAAGGCAGCTTCGCGGTCGCCCTCGAACTGCAGCAGGCAACCCTGAAAGCACGGCGCAAGGTCTTCGATCGGCTCTGCGGAGCGGACATGGACGACCGAATAGCCGTCCGCCGCCGCGCTCTCCTGCAGTTCCGCCAATTGTCGCCGGGAGACCGCTGGCGGTGCGCGCCAGCTTCCCACCTTGTGCGCGATCAGGCCTTGGTCGAAGCGGCATTCGACGATTGCCGGCAAGGCGGTCAGATGCATGCCTCGCTCGCGATGCTGCTGCGCAGGCCATCGCGGTCAGTCGGCATCCATGCCTCGACACAGGCGTGCACCGGCGCCACGGTCGAAGCGCCGTGTTCGGCGCTGCCCGGGTGCTCTCCGGGCAGGACTTCCTTCAGCCTCGCCTGCAATGGGCTCATCGTGACTCTCCAGGTCTTGGCAGAGCAACACGGCCCGGGCGCGCCGATGGGCATCTTCCGGACCGATCCAGTCACCATTGTGCCAGTCTGGCGTTCGCTTGTGTGTGTCGGCGCGTGCCCCCGGCTGCCCGGATCCGGCTCGGCAGGGGGGCTCCTCTCCTGGTTCTCGCATCGTTTGAATACGTACGTCACATGACATAACATGTACGCAATCGCCTTCGAGGAAGACTGCCATGGCTCATCGCATGACTGCCACCCGCCTGCGTGCCGAACTGTTCAAGACCCTGGATCAGGTGGTCAGCAGTGGCGAGACAGTCGAGATCGAACGTCCCGGAGGAACCGTGCGCATGGTATTGGCCGCGTCGGGCAGCCGATTGGCCCGCCTCTCCCCTCACCCGGGCACGGTCAGCGGCAATCCGGAGGATTTGGCGAATCTCTCGTGGGACGACGCCTGGCAGCCGCTGCCGTGAGTCGAGTGCCGACGCCGGATCCATCGCCGCTCTACCTCGACACCCACGTCCTCGTCTGGCTCTACCAGGATGGGGCCAGGCGCCTGACGCCAGCCGGCGGTCATGCCATCGATGCCGCAGAACGGCTGCTGATCTCGCCCATTGTTGAACTGGAACTTGCGTACCTGCGCGAGATCGGTCGCATCAACTGCAACGCTGCCACGCTCCTTGACGTCCTTCGCCGCGAAGTCGACCTCGAAACCTGCAAGCGACCGTTCGCTTCGGTCGTGGGCGCAGCGGTAGACCAGACATGGGCCCGCGATCCCTTCGACCGGCTGATCGTGGCTCAGGCCGCCCGTGGCCAGGCACCTCTTCTCACGGCCGATCGCAACATTCTGCTCCATTACCCGCGAGCTTTCTGGTAGTGCAGCCGTACCGGCCCCACCCGGATTCGACCGCAGAACGCGCTGCTCATCGTTGCCGCACCATTCCCCCGCGTGCATCGCGCACTGGACGCGTCTGCTGATGGGCAAAGACCACGCGGTAGCCGAGCCAGTGCAGCGCCCACGAACACGTTCCGGGATTGACGCTGCTTCACGGGAGCTCATACACTGCCGATGGTGTCGCTCGATTCCCTATCCTTGTCCTTGGTTGCAGCATGACGGGCGCTCCGAGTTTCCTGACCTCACGGGGTGCCGGGCCTCGGCGCACCCGTTCGCACGCCGAGTGCCGACCGGCGCGGCGCGTGTGGATTGCCTGTGCATTCGCCCTGCTGTCGTCCGCATGCATGATCGGTCCCGACTTCAAGCGGCCGTCGGTACAGCTTGCCGACGACTGGATGGAGGCCGGCAGCGAGACGATCGATTCCCGCCGCGCGCCGTATCGCGAGTGGTGGTCGTCGCTCAATGATCCGGTCCTGTCGAAGCTGATCGACCTCGCCCATGAGCAGAACCTGAGCCTCCTGTCCGCCGGTGTACGCGTCCTCGAGGCGCGCGCCCAGCTTGGCGTCGCCATCGGCGAAATCTACCCGCAGCAGCAGCAACTGAGCGCGACGGCGAGCTACGAGCGGATCCCGGTCTCGGTGCCCTATGCGCCCATCGACAACACGTTCTGGCAGCTCGCGTTCGGCGCACAGGTCGGCTGGGAACTCGACCTGTGGGGCAAGGTGCGGCGCGGCATCGAGTCGGCCAGCAGCGCCTTTCTCGCGTCGGTCGCCGCCTACGACGATGTGCTCGTCACCCTGACCGGCGACGTCGCCAGCACCTACGTCAGGATTCGCACCATCGACGTGCAGCTCGACATCGCCCGCGAGAACATCCAGCGCCAGCAGAAGGCACTGGCGATCGCGCGTGCCCGCTTCGCCGGCGGCGTCGTGACCAGGCGCGACGTGTACCAGGCGGAGAACGTCCTCGGCGCGACTGAAGCGACGATTCCCCAGCTCACCATCGAGCGACGGAAAGCGACGAACGCGCTCAGCGTGCTGCTCGGCATGCCGCCGGCGCCGCTCGACGAACTACTGGCGGGGACGTCCGGGATCCCGGTCGCGCCCGCGAGCCTCGCCGTCGGCATTCCCGCCGACCTGTTGCGGCGCCGCCCCGACGTGCGCAAGGCGGAGCTCCAGGCGGCGGCGCAATCGGCGCAGATCGGCCTCGCCCAAGGCGCGCTCTTCCCCTCCTTCTCGCTCATCGGCAGCATCGGCAGGCTGAGTTCCGACGTCGGCCAGTCGAGCCTTGGCTCCGGCAGCGTCGGCTACTCCGCCGGACCGGCGATCCAGTGGAGCATCCTCAACTACGGCCAGATCACCAACAACGTGCGCGTGCAGGATGCCAAACTGCAGGGGCTGCTCGTCGACTACCGGAACGTCGTGCTCAAGGCCCAGCAGGAGGTGGAGAACGGCATCACCGAGTTCAGCCAGTCGCGCGTCGAGGCGGCCTTGCTGCAGACGAGCGTCGTCGCCGCGACGGGCGCATTCCAGATCGCCCTCCTGCAGTACAAGGAGGGCACCGCTGACTTCAATGTCGTGCTGAATGCCGAGGAGAACCTCTACAAGGCGCAGAACAGCCTCGCGCTCGCGCAGGGCAACATCCCGCTCGGCCTGATCAAGGCGTACCGCGCGCTGGGGGGTGGATGGGAGTGGCGCGATGGTCGCGATTTCGTGCCGCCGGCGACGCGGGAAGAGATGGCAGCCCGCACCGATTGGGGGGCGCCGGAGCTGTTGCGCCCGCAAGCGCCCGGCCTGCCGGGGCCCGAGGACGTCGGGCCCCTGCTCCGCCCGCCCGAGTGGTGATCCGCTGAGCCGGCCCGAGTGTACGGGAGAACGCAAATGATCGCTTCGCGCGCGCGCCGCTGCCGCGCTTTCCTGCACCTGCTCGCCGTCGCCGCGGCGGTGGCGTCGATGCCCGGCTGCCGGGATGCGCAGGAGACCGCGGTCCCTCCGCCGCCGGCCGTCACCGTGGCCAGGCCGCTCACCGGGAGCGTCGCCAACTACCTCGACTTCACCGGCAACACCGCGGCGACGCAGAAGGTCACCGTGGTGGCGCGCGTCGAGGGCTATCTCGAGAAGATCCACTTCACCGACGGTCAGCAGGTGAAGAAGGGCGATCTCCTGTTCACCATCCAGCAGGCGCAGTACCAGGCGCAGCTGAAGAAGGCGCTGGCGCAGGTGGCGGTGGAGAAGGCGGCGCTCTGGCACGCGACCACCGAGCTGCGCCGCTACACCGACCTGGTCCGGCAGGACGCCGCCACGCAGACGCAGGTTGACCACTGGCGGACGGAGAAGGAGCAGGCTGGGGCCAGGCTGCTCGCCGCGCAGGCCCAGGTCGACATCGCGCAGCTCACCCTGGGCTACACGCTGGTCAGGGCACCGATCGCCGGGCGCATCGGCCGGCACCTGGTCGACACCGGCAACCTCGTCGGCGGCATCGGCCAGCCAACGTCGCTCGCCGAGATCGAGCAGATCGACCCCATCCACGTCTACTTCACCATCGACCAGCGCGAGCTCCTGCGGCTGATCGAACGGCAGAAGGCGCTGCCGCGCGACGCGATCAGCAGCGGGCTCGTTCCCGCAACCTTCGGTCTGCTCACCGAAGAAGGCCATCCGCACCAGGGGCACCTCGACTTCGCCGCCATCGGCATCGCGCCGACGACCGGCACCCTGCAGGTGCGCGGCGTCTTCGCCAATCGCGACCTGCGCATCCTGCCCGGCCTCTTTGCGCGGCTGCGGGTGTCCGCCCTGGAAGCGAAGGACGCCCTGCTGGTTCCCGGCGATGCCGTCCGCTTCGACCAGCAGGGCGAATACGTCCTCGTCGTCAATGCGCAGAACATCGTCGAACGCCGCGGCGTCAAGCTGGGGCTGCAGGTCGGCGACCGACTCGTCGTCAGCGAAGGCCTCGGCGCAGACGACCTGGTGATCGTCGAAGGCCTGCTGCAGGCGGTTCCCGGTCGCGCGGTGAGCCCGCACCCGGCGGCGGGCAGCGCAGGCGCGGCGCCCGCCAGACCGGGCAGCTGAAGCACCGGGAGGCCGGCGTGTCGCGATTCTTCATCGAACGGCCGATCCTCGCCAACGTCATCGCGATCATCGTCGTCGTGCTCGGGCTCGCCTGCCTGTTCACCCTGCCCGTCGCCCAGTATCCGCAGATCGTCCCGCCGACGATCCAGGTCGCGACCACCTACCCGGGCGCCAGCGCCGAAGTGGTCGCGACCACCGTCGGCATTCCGCTCGAGCAGGCGGTCAACGGCGTCGAGAATTCGATCGCCATGCAATCGACGAGCGGCAGCGACGGCAGCTACACGCTCACGCTCACCTTCGACGTCGGCACCAACCTCAACACCTCGATCGCGCTGGTGCAGAACGCGGTCAACAGCGCGCTCGCGCAGCTGCCGCAGGAAGTCCAGGCGCAGGGCGTCAGCGTGCAGAAGGTGAGCACCAACGCCCTGCTGATCGGCAGCCTCTATTCCCGGGACGACCGCTTCGACGAGACCTTCCTCAGCAACTACGCGCTGATCAACCTGCAGAGCCCGCTGGCGCGCCTGCCCGGTGTCGGCCAGGTGCAGATCCTGGGCGCCGGGCCGTACAGCATGCGCATCTGGCTCGACCCGACGAAGCTCCAGTCGTATGGCCTGACGGTGCTCGACGTCCAGAACGCGATCCAGAACCAGAACGTCCAAGTCGCCAGCGGGCAGCTCGGTGCGGCGCCGGTCCCCTCCGACCAGATCTTCCAGTTCACCGTCCTGACGCTGGGGCGGCTGTCGGACGTCGCGCAGTTCGAGAACATCGTCGTCCGGAGCAAGCCGCCGGCGAGCCAGGCTGCGCAACTCCTGAGGGCGACGCCAACGGGCGAGACGGCGGCGATCGTTCGCCTCAAGGACCTGGCCCGGATCGAGCTGAGCCAGCAGACGTTCAACACCTTCTCCGGTCTCAGCGGCCGGAAAGCGGCGCAGATCAACGTCTACACCCTGCCCGGGGCGAACGCCCTCAAGGTGGCGGAGGAAGTGCGTCGATCGATGGCGCAGATGCGCGAGAAATTTCCCCCGGGCCTCGAGTACACCGCGCTGCTCGATACCTCGGCGTTCATCGGCGATTCGATCAACGGCGTCTACCTGGCACTGATCGAGGCCGCGGTGCTGGTGCTGGTCGTCATCATGCTCTTCCTGCAGAACGCACGCGCCATGCTGGTGCCCGTGGTCACGGTGCCGGTGACGGTCATCGGCGCCTTCGCGGCGATGGCCGCGCTCGGCTTCACCGTCAACCTGATGACCCTCTTCGCGCTCATTCTCGCCATCGGCATCGTCGTCGACGATGCGATCGTGATCGTCGAGAACAGCTCGCGCCACATCGAGCAGGGCCTCACGCCGAAGGACGCGGCGATCAAGGCGATGCGCGAGCTGACGGGCCCGATCCTCGGCATCACCCTGGTCCTCACCGCGGTGTTCCTGCCGGCGTCGTTCCTGCCCGGGATCACCGGCCAGATGTTCCGCCAGTTCGCCCTCGTCATCGCCGCCACCGCCATCATCAGCGCGCTGATCGCGCTCACGCTGAACCCGGCGCAATGCGCGCTCTACCTCAGGGCGGACACCGGTGAGCGCCGGCTGAACGCCTTCTTCCGCGGCTTCAACCGGATGCACGAAGCCGTCGAGAGGCGCTACATCGGCGTCGTGCGCTGGCTGACCGTTCATCCGCGCAGCATGGGCTGCCTGTTCGTGGCCATCGTCGCCGTCGCCGGCACGAGCTTCGCCCGCCATCCCACCGCCTTCCTGCCGGTCGAGGACCAGGGTTACTGCATCATCGTCGCCCGCCTTCCGCCCGGCGCCGCGCAGCCGCGCGTCCGCGAGCTGGCCGCCGACATCGACGCCGTGCTCGGCACGATGCCGGGGATCAAGGGCTGGGTGACGAGCGGCGGCTACTCCGCGCTCGACTCGGCCACGCTCGCCAACGTCGTCACCGAATACGTGTTGTACGACGACTGGCCGCAGCGGCCAGCGGGTTTCTCGCAGGCGAAGCTCATCGCCGATCTGCGCGAGCGGCTCGCCACCATCCGCAAGGCCGAGTTCGCCGTGCTCATTCCGCCGCCGATCCCCGGGCTCGGGCAGGCGGGCGGCTTCGAGATGGTGCTCGAAGACCGCGGCGGCATGGGCCCGCGTCCGTTCCAGGAGGTCGTCCGGCAGACCCTGTCGAGCGCGCGCGAGCAGCCCGAGCTGCGCGGCGTGACGACGACGTTCAGCGTCGACAGCCCGCAGCTCCATCTCGACATCAACCGGACGATGGCCGAGTCGCTGGGCGTCACCATCGACGACGTCTTCCAGACGCTGCAGACCTATCTCGGCTCGACCTATGTGAACCAGTTCAACAAGTTCAATCAGAGCCTGCAGGTGCGGGTACAGGGCGAGGCCGCGCACCGCCGGCAGTTGCAGGACATCGCCGACCTGCACGTCGCCAACCGGAGCGGGCAGATGGTGCCGCTCGGCGCGATCGTCAGCGTTCGCCGCACGCTCGGCCCGGAACTGGTCACCCGCTACAACCTCTATCCATCGGCATCGATCGTCGGCGGCGCGGCACCCGGCTTCAGCTCCGGCCAGGCGCTCGACGCCATGCAGCGCGTCGCCGTCGCCAACCTGCCGCCGGGAGTCGGCCACGACTGGAGCGGGCTCGCCTACCAGGAGCGGCTGCTCGGCAACCAGGCCACCTTCATCTTTGCGCTGTCGCTGACCCTCGTCTTCCTCACCCTCGCCGGCCAGTATGAAAGCTGGACCGATCCCGCGGTGGTGATCCTGTCGGTGCCGATCGCCCTCGTCGGGATCGTCGCCGCGCTCGCCATCCGCGGTTTTCCCGCCGACCTGTACACGCAGATCGGCGTCGTCCTGATGATCGCACTGGCGGCGAAGAACGCGATCCTCATCGTCGAGTTCGCCAAGCAGCTGCGCGCCGACGGCATGTCGGCGGCGGATGCGGCGGTCGAGGCCGCGCGCCGCCGCTTCCGGCCCATCGTCATGACGTCGATCGCCTTCATCCTCGGCGTCGTGCCGCTGCTGACCGCGACCGGCGCCGGCGCCGCCAGCCAGCAGGCACTCGGCACGGTCGTCTTCGGCGGCATGCTCGCCTCGACCCTGATCGCCATTCCCTTCGTGCCCGCCTTCTACGTCGTGATGGAGAACCTCGCCGAGCGCCGGCGCGGGCGCAGGAGCGCCGCCGCCGGGCGGCCGCCGGCGCCGGCGTCGGACGCGCCGTAGGCGCGCGCGGCGGCGGCGCTCCCGACCCATGTCGACCTTCTTCATCGACCGCCCCATCCTCGCCAACGTCATC
Source organism: Accumulibacter sp. (assembly GCA_016788495.1). GTDB lineage: Bacteria > Pseudomonadota > Gammaproteobacteria > Burkholderiales > Rhodocyclaceae > Accumulibacter. The sequence continues at coordinate 13,378 of JAEUOM010000029.1, forward strand.
GCGCTGGTCACGCTCCTGCTCGGTGCCGTCTGCCTGTACGGCCTGCCCGTCGCGCAGTACCCGCAGATCGTCCCGCCGACGATCCAGGTGGCGACGAACTTCGCCGGAGCCAATGCCGAGACGGTGGCGAACACGATCGCCATTCCGCTCGAGCGCGCCGTCAACGGGGTCGAGAACTCGATCTACCTGCAATCGACCAGCGGCAGCGACGGCAGCTACACGCTCACCGTCACCTTCGCCATAGGCACCGACCTCGACACCTCGCTGGCGCTCGTGCAGAACGCCGTGAACAGCGCCGTGCCGCAGTTGCCGCAGCCGGTGCGGGCACAGGGGGTGAGCGTGCGCAAGCTCAGCACCAACATCCTGCTGATCGCCAGCCTCTTCGCGCAGGACGACCGCTTCGACGAGACCTTCCTCAGCAACTACGCGATCATCAACCTGCTGAGCCCGTTGGCACGACTGCCCGGCGTCGGCCAGGTGCAGGTTTTCGGCGGTGCGCCGTACAGCATGCGCGTCTGGCTCGACCCGGGCAAGCTGAAGGCCTACGGGCTGACCGCCATGCAGGTGCAGCGGGCGATCGAGCGGCAGAACGCGCAGGTCGTCGCGGGGCAGGTCGGCGGCCCGCCGGCGGCGGCGGACCAGTTCCTCCAGCTCACCGTGAACGCGCTCGGCCGGCTGTCCACCGTCGCCCAGTTCGAGGACATCGTCGTCAGCAGCGAGCCGCCGCCGATCGGCAGCGCGGCAGCCGCGAGCGCCGCGCAGCCGCTGCAGACCGCCTCGCTGGTGCGCCTGAAGGACGTCGCCCGGGTCGAACTGAGCCAGCAGGCATTCACCGTCTTCTCCAGCCTGAACGGCAGGAAGACCGCCCACGTGGCGGTCTTCGCGCTGCCGGGAGCGAACGCGCTGCAGGTCGCCGGCGAGGTGCGCGCGCTGCTGGCCGGCATGCGCCAGGACTTCCCGCCGGGCCTCGAGTACACCTCGCTCTACGACACCACCGTCTTCATCCAGCAGTCGATCAGCGCCGTCTACGAGACGCTGCTCGAGGCCGGCGTGCTGGTGCTGGTCGTCATCCTGCTCTTCCTGCAGAACGCGCGCGCCATGCTCGTGCCGGCGACCACGGTGCCGGTGACGATCATCGGCGCCTTCGCGGCGATGGCGGCGCTCGGCTTCACCGTCAACCTGATGACGCTTTTCGCACTCATCCTGGCGATCGGCATCGTCGTCGACGACGCCATCGTGATCGTCGAGAACACCTCGCGCTACATCGAACAGGGCCTCGCGCCCAGGGAGGCGACGATCAAGGCGATGCGCGAGCTGACCGGTCCGATCCTCGGCGTCACGCTGGTGCTCACCGCGGTCTTCCTGCCGGCCTCGTTCCTGCCCGGCATCAGCGGCCAGATGTTCCGCCAGTTCGCGCTCGTCATCGCCGCCACCGCGATCATCAGCGCGCTCAATGCGCTGACGCTCAAGCCGGCACAGTGCGCGCTCCACCTCAAGCCGCGCCCGCCGCAGCAGCGCCCGAACGCGTTCTACCGCGGCTTCAACCGCAGCTACGGCGCGCTCGAGCAGCGTTACCTCGGCCTCGTCGGCTGGATGGCGCAGCGGCCGCGCAGCATGGCGTGCGTCTTCCTGGCGCTGGTCGGGCTCGCCGCCGGCGTCTTCGCCGTCTACCCGACGGCGCTGATGCCGCTCGAGGACCAGGGCTACTGCGTCGTCACCGCCAAGCTGCCGCCCGGCGCGGCGCAGCCGCGCGTGCGCGAGGTCGCCGCCCGCGTCGACGCACTGCTCGGCAAGACCCCCGGCGTCCGCGGCTGGGTGACGATCGGCGGCTATTCCGCGCTCGACTCGGCCAGGCTCGCCAACGCGGTGACGACCTTCGTCATCTACGACGACTGGGACAGGCGCCCGCCAGGATTCTCCCAGTTGCAACTGATCGGCGACCTGCAGCAGCAGTTCCGGTCGATGCCGCAGGCGAGCTTCGCCGTCCTGCCGCCGTCGCCGATTCCCGGCCTGGGGGTTGCCTTTGGCTTCCAGATGATGATCGAGGATCGCGCTGGTCTCGGGGCGCGGGGGCTGCAGGCGGCGACGGACGAACTGCTGCGCCGGGCGAGCGACGAGCCCGGGTTCCTTCGCCTCGCTTTCACCACCTTCAGCGCCGACAGCCCGCAACTCCTTCTCGATCTCGACCGCAACCTGGCCAGGGCCCTCGGCGTTCCCGTCGACGAGGTGTTCCGGACGGTGCAGACCCATCTCGGATCGAGCTACGTGAACCTGTTCAACCAGTTCAACCAGAGTTTCCAGGTGCGCGTGCAGGCCGATGGGGACTACCGCCGCAGCGTCGAGGACATCCGCAGTCTCGCCGTCGCCAACCGCAGCGGACAGATGGTGCCGCTCGGCGTGCTTGCCGATCTGCGCCCGATGCTCGGCCCGGAGCTGATCTATCGCTTCAACCTCTACCCGGCCGCCGCGCTCATCGGCATCCCGACGCCGAAGTACAGCTCGGGCGAGGCGCTCGGCCGGATGCACGATCTCGCCGCGGCGACGCTGCCGCCCGGCATGGCCTACGAGTGGACCGGGCTCGCCTACCAGGAAAAGCTCCTCGGCAACCAGTCCTACTTCCTCTTCGCGCTGTCGATCGTCCTCGTCTTCCTCGTCCTCGCGGCGCAGTACGAGAGCTGGACCGATCCACTCGCCGTCGTCCTGACGGTACCGATGGCGCTCGTCGGCATCGTCATCGCGCTGCTGCTGCGGCGCTTCCCGATCGACATCTACACGCAGATCGGCCTCGTGCTGATGACCGCGCTGGCGGCGAAGAACGCGATCCTCATCGTCGAGTTCGCGCGCCTGCTGACGGCCGCCGGAATGGCGCCGACCGAAGCGGCGATCGAAGCGACGCGGCGCCGGTTCCGGCCGATCGTCATGACCTCGCTGGCCTTCATCCTCGGCGTCGTGCCGTTGCTCACCGCCACGGGGGCCGGCGCCGCCAGCCAGCAGGCGCTCGGTACCGTCGTCTTCGGCGGCATGCTGGCCTCCACCTTTCTCGCCATTCCCTTCGTCGCCGTCTTCTACGTGCTTCTGCACCGCCTCACCAAGAGCGAGTCAGAGCCTTGATCCAGCGCGAAGCGCTGTCCTGCAGCGATGGCTGCTCATGGTTGGTGGCAGAGTCCTGGTAATGGTCGCCACGCTTGAGCCGTCAGCGGACAGCCCGCGCGCTGGTGCTGCGGGCGCTTGCGCTCGTGCTTCATGCTTCCGCCAATTCCTGCGACAACTCGGGGTGCTTGACGATCAGCCGAAGCAGGCACAGGACGCCCCCCGGGGGCGCGAACCGGCCTTGTTCCCAATCGCGCAACGTTGCCACGGGGGTTTGAATGCGCTCAGCGAAGGCCGCCTGGGTCAGGCCGGACTTCTCCCGCGCCTGGCGCACCAGGATCTGCTCTGGCGTCGTTACCCGCCCAAGACCCGCCTGCGCCTCCAGCAGCGCCTGACGCAGATCAGGCAGGGATTCGCCGGCATCGGACTCAATGGCCGCTGCCACCTTCTCAATGTCAACGTTCATTTTCTTCATGGCCATGCCCCACTGCCTTTCTGATTTCCCCGGGTCGGGGTTTCGATCACGGTGCGCACGAAGTGAAGTCTAAGGAATTCCCGTAGCGCATCAAGGGCGCCGGACGGGGTAGTTCGTGGGCATTCGCGAAAGGACAAGAAAACGAGCGGCACGGACGAGAGTCAATGAGCCTGCATCAAGCAGCGTCAATGTCGAATTTGGGCCCGGAAGCCCCTGAAAAGTCATGCGAATCCCGCCCCGCTCAGTGCCTGTGCTCATCCGCCTGGCCGGACCGGCCGGACGGATGAGCACAGGCACGAGTCCTCCCACGACGGGCGATGACAACTCGTCATGCTGCAGTCTGGACCCTTGCGCATTGGCACCTGGCAGGCAATGCGCTGGTCGAATTCGTACTCCGGCACTGGTTGGGCCTGCGCTTCGTCCTCGCCCATGTTGGCGTCCTGCCTCTCCCGGAGCGGGGGCGCACGGGCTTTCATCAGACGTGGCGGCGAGGTCGCTTTGCCCAAGTGGCTCAGGATCTCGCGGACGGCACCGGCGTCGGTGATGACGGCGATGATTCGCATCTCGCCGCCGCAGCGTGCACAGACGAGCGGAAAGACCTCATGGCAGCAATGCCGGAAGATTCCTCGCGGCAAACGCGATTGGGCAAACGATTCGTCGTCACCGACGGATTTCGACACCGGCATTCCGCCCTGACTTTGACGAAAGTCCTTGCGGCGCCTTGCTCCCGGAAATATCATTATTGTTGAAATATTCCACAACCGGAGCAAGCCATGGCTACCATGAACTTCAGCGTTCCTGACGACGTCAAGGAAAGCTTCAACC
>JAEUOM010000044.1 GCA_016788495.1 Accumulibacter sp.
CTGATGTCCGGCCGTCGTTGGTCCGACGGGCTGCACCAGGCAGTCGAGGCCAAGGAAGGGGTGCGCATCCAGAACGAGAACCAGACGCTGGCCTCGATCACCTTCCAGAACTACTTCCGCATGTACGGCAAGCTGTCCGGGATGACCGGTACGGCCGACACCGAAGCCTACGAATTCCAGCAGATTTATGGCCTGGAGACGGTCGTCATCCCGACCAACCAGCCAATGCGGCGCACGGACAACAACGACCAGGTGTTCCGCACCGCCAAGGAGAAGCACAGCGCGATCGTTGCCGACATTCGCGGCTGCCGTGAACGCGGCCAGCCGGTGCTGGTCGGTACGACGTCGATCGAGAACTCGGAACTACTGTCGGCGCTGCTCGACCACGAAAAGCTGCCGCACCAGGTTCTCAACGCCAAGCAGCACGCGCGCGAGGCCGAGATCGTGCGTGAGGCCGGGCGACCGGGAATGATCACCATCGCCACCAACATGGCTGGCCGCGGTACCGACATCGTCCTTGGCGGCAGCATCGAGAAGCAAGTGTCGCTGGTGCGTGACGACGAAGCGCTGGGCGAGGCCGATCGCGCGGCGCAGATTGCCGCGATACGGGCGCAGGGGCAGGTGCTGCACGACCAGGAGGTGGCTGCTGGCGGACTGCACCTCATCGGCTCCGAACGTCACGAATCAAGGCGCATCGACAACCAGTTGCGTGGCCGTTCCGGCCGCCAGGGTGACCCCGGCTCGTCGCGCTTCTACCTCGCTCTCGATGATTCGCTGCTGCGCATCTTTGCCGGAGAACGCCTGAAGGCGATCATGGAGCGTCTGAAGATGCCGGAAGGCGAGCCGATCGAGCATCCGCTCGTCTCGCGTTCGCTGGAATCAGCACAGCGCAAGGTCGAGGCACGCAACTTCGACATCCGCAAGCAGTTGCTCGAGTACGACGACGTCGCCAACGACCAGCGCAAGGTGATCTACTCGCAGCGCAACGAACTCCTGGAGACCGAGGACATCTCGGAAACCATCACCGCCATGCGCGAAGGCGTGCTGCACGACAGCTTCCGGCTGTACGTGCCGGCTGAGACGGTCGAGGAACAGTGGGACCTGCCCGGACTCGAGAAGGCACTGGCTGCCGATCTGCAGATCGTCCTGCCGGTGAGCGAGTGGGCGCGGGATGAACCGAATCTGCGTGACGCGGACATCCTGCGGCGGATCATCGATGCGGCGGCCGCCGCCTACGCCGACAAGGTCGCGCTGGTCGGGGCGGAGATGTTCCACCAGTTCGAGCGCAATGTCATGCTGCAGAGCCTCGACACGCACTGGCGCGAGCACCTGGCGGCGCTCGATCACCTGCGACAGGGGATTCACCTGCGCGGCTACGCGCAGAAGAACCCGAAGCAGGAGTACAAGCGCGAAGCCTTCGAGCTCTTCCAGCGCATGCTCGACAGCGTTCGCGCCGACGTCACGCGCCTGCTGGTGACGGTGCAGGTGCGGGCGCAGGACGTCGAGGAAACCGCGCCGCATGTCGACGTGCAGAATGTCCGCTACCACCATGCGGATTATGATGAGGCACTCGGCTCGGCGGCCGCCGCCGCTGGTGAGACGGCAGCCGCCAGGCCGGCGCCGGCGGCACACAAGGTCGGGCGCAACGAGCCGTGCCCCTGCGGCTCGGGCAAGAAGTACAAGTACTGCCATGGCAAGCTGTCGTAGTCCCTGCCACGGCTGATCCGCGGCGTCTGCGCAGCGGCCCTGGCCGACCGCGGTCAGCGCCCCGCGCGGTGCCTGTCGCGCTTTCGCCTTCGCCAGCGAGGTTGTCATGCCCGTCAACTACCATACTCCTGCCGCCTCCGACCTGCTGCCGGTGGCGGGCGTCCGCCTCGGTGTCGCCGAGGCGGGAATCCGCAAGCCCGATCGTCGTGACCTGGCGGTTCTGGCTTTCGACAGCGGCACCCGGGTGGCCGGCGTATTCACCGCCAACCGCTTCTGTGCGGCACCGGTGCAGGTGTGCCGCAGGCATCTCGAACTGGGCAGCGACATCCGTGCGCTGCTGATCAATACCGGCGTCGCCAATGCCGGCACCGGCGAGGCCGGCTGGCGGGCGGCGACGGCGACCTGCGCCGCCCTCGGCAGCCTGCTGGGGATCGCTGACCGGCAGGTGCTGCCCTTTTCGACGGGAGTGATTCTCGAACCGCTGCCGCTCGACCGGCTGCTGGCCGGACTGCCGGCCTGTATCGCGGACTTGCGTGCGGACAACTGGCATGCGGCGGCGCACGCCATCATGACCACCGATACGGTTGCCAAGGCGGCATCGCGACGCATCACCGTCGATGGCCGAGCGGTGACCGTCACCGGCATCAGCAAGGGTGCCGGGATGATCCGGCCCAACATGGCGACGATGCTGGCCTTCGTTGCCACCGATGCCGGCATCGCCACTCCCTTGTTGCAGGATCTGCTGCGCGAAGCCGCCGACGACTCGTTCAACGGCATCACCGTCGATGGCGATACCTCGACCAACGATTCCTTCATCCTGGTCGCCACCAGCCAGGCCGGCGTCGATTTCAGCGCCCCGACGGATCCTGGTTATCAGGCACTGCGACAGGCGGTGACTGCCGTCGCCAGCGAACTCGCGCAAGCCATCGTCCGCGACGGCGAGGGTGCGAGCAAGTTCATCCGCATCGCCGTCGAAGGTGGTCGCGACCGTGTCGAATGCCGGACCGTCGGCTACGCCATCGGCCACTCGCCGCTGGTGAAGACGGCGTTCTTTGCCGCTGATCCCAACCTTGGCAGAATCCTGGCAGCCATCGGCTACGCCGCGCTCGACGAACTCGACGTAGACCGCGTGCGTGTCTGGCTGGGCAGCAGCGGACGGGAGGTCCTGGTGGCCGAGAACGGCGGGCGGGCGGATTCGTATCGCGAGGAGGATGGCGCGGCGATCATGCAGGAGGCCGAAATCACCGTTCGCGTGGCGCTTGGCCGCGGCGGCGCCAGCGCCACGGTATACACCTGCGACCTCTCCTACGACTACGTCCGGATCAACGCCGACTACCGCAGCTAGATGCGTTGCAGGCGGATGAGCCTGAACCAGCCGCCGGCGAGCGCCGGCTGATCGCTTTGCAGGACGAGTTGCGGGGTCGTCTCGAGCACCTCCTCGAAGACCACGTCGAGCCGTGTCGCGACGCGTCGGACGAGCGGATTGAGCAGTCGCCGCAGGGGCGCCAGCTGCCCCGGTGCGAGGAACTTGTCGAAGATCAGGACGCTGCCTCCGGGCGCCAGCACGCGCGCCGTCTCGCGCAGGCAGGCAGAGGGATCGGGCAGTACGGCCAGAATCAGGTGCAGGACAACCTGGTCAAAGCTGTGGTCGGGGAAAGGCAGCCGCTCTGCGTCACCCTGAACGCAGTGGAAATCGAGCCCGGCGGCACGCGGCAGGGCGCGCCGCAGCATCGCGTGCGTCAGGTCGATGCCGGTGTAGCGATGCTGCTTCGGCAGCAGCGGCAGGTCGAGGCCGGTGCCGACGCCGGTCAACAGGACGCGCGCCGGCGGCTGCGGCAGGGCAGCCAGGCTGCGCGCGCGCTGCACCCGCGTCGCCGCCGTCAGCGCCGCGTCGTAGAACGGCGCGATCAGGGTGTAGCTGTGACCGAGAGTCAACGCCCGATCAGTGCAGGACGTGCGGCACCGCAAGCGTGAAAGCCGGGATCTCCGCCTCGAACTGTTGCCCATCGACGGCGGTGAACTGGTAGCTGCCGCGCATCGTACCCACCGGCGTATCAAGCTGGCAGCCGCTGGTGTAGGCGAACTTCTCGCCCGGCTGCAGGAGCGGCTGCCGGCCAACCACCCCGAGCCCACGCACCTCCTGCACCTCGCCGGTGGCATCGGTGATCACCCAGTGCCGTGAAATCAGCTGCGCGGGTACCGTGCCGACATTCTCGATGCTGATCGTGTAGGCGAACACGTAGTGGTCGCGCGCAGGGTCCGACTGGTCGGCAATGTATTGCGGAAGAGCGCTGACGGCGATCTCGTACTTTTTGCTGGCGGCCATTTCTGCCCTGTGTCGGAAGGATCGGAACCGGCATTGCACACTAAACTCGGGACGCTGACAAGCTCTGCCGGACGGCCTCTCGCCGACCGAGTGCTTGCTCCAAAGCGGACAGGCTTTTCGCGCTAGAATCAGGGCCCATCTCGTCAAGGCTCCCCGTCATGCACGTCATCGCTCCCAGCATCCTCTCTGCCAGCTTTGCGCGGCTCGGCGAAGAGGTGGTCAACGTCATTGCCGCCGGCGCGGACTGGATTCACTTCGACGTGATGGACAACCATTACGTTCCCAACTTGACCGTCGGTCCGCTCGTCTGTGAGGCGATCCGGCCATTGACCCAGGCGCCGATCGACGTCCACCTGATGGTCAGGCCGGTCGATCGGATCGTTCCCGATTTTGCCCGTGCTGGCGCCAACATCATCAGCTTTCATCCCGAAGCCTCCGAACACGTCGACCGGACGCTGGCACTGATCCGCGAGAACGGCTGCCAGGCCGGACTGGTGTTCAATCCGGCGACGCCGCTCGCCCATCTCGATCACGTCATGGATCGACTGGACCTCATTCTGCTGATGAGCGTCAACCCGGGTTTCGGCGGACAGACCTTCATACCGTCGACGCTGGCCAAGATCGCCGCCGTACGCGCGCGCATCGATGCCTACGAGCGCGAGCGGGGTCGCCGCATCCGGCTCGAGGTGGACGGTGGCGTCAAGGTCGACAACATCGCCGAAATTGCCCGCGCCGGCGCCGACACCTTCGTCGCCGGCTCGGCAGTCTACGGCGCCGGCCGGGAGGGCGATCCCAATCGCTACGACAGCGTCCTCGCCGCCCTGCGCACGCAACTGGAGAATCCATGATGCCGTCCCCTCTCGCCGTCCGCGCCGTACTCATCGATCTCGACGGCACCCTGCTCGATACCGTGCTCGATCTGCATGCCGCTGCCAACGCCATGCTGCACGATCTCGACCGCCCCGGGATCGCCGTCGAAGCGATCCGCAGCTATGTCGGCCGCGGCATTCCCAATCTGGTCAAGCGCGTTCTCGCCGGGTCGATGGCGGCGGCGGAAGATGCCACGCCACCGCCTGCCGAGGCGCTGGCCAGCTTCAAGCGCCACTACAGCGTCGAGAACGGCCGCCATGCCGCGCTCTTTCCCGGCGTCGGCGAGGGTCTCGATGCGCTCAGGGCCCTTGGCTTGCCACTGGGCGTGATCACCAACAAGGCCGAGGCCTTCACCCTGCCCTTGCTGCAGCGCACCGGTCTCTATCCCTACTTTGATGTGATTGTCAGCGGCGACGTTCTGCCGCGGCCGAAGCCCGACCCGATGCCACTGCTCTGGGCCAGTGGTCGTCTCGCCGTGTCGCCGGTCGACGTGCTGATGATCGGCGATTCGGTGCACGATTTCCACGCCGGCAGGGCAGCCGGCTGCCATGTCTTTCTCGTTCCCTACGGCTACAACGAGGGGCGCGACGTTCGCGAGCTGGCTTGTGATGGTATAGTCTCGACCCTCGCCGAGGCGGCGAGACGCCTGGTTCACGCCTGAACTTCCCGCCGGTACGGTCGCTGGCCCTGGTCCGCCGCGACGGGCGGCGACCTGCGCCACCTGAGCGCAGGGCAGCAGGCGAACAGCGGCAGGAAGCCCGTCCGCTGCCGGCGTGTTTCCTTGTGGAGTTCCGATGACCGAAGCCTATTTCAATCGCCTGGCTGCCGAAGGCTACAACCGCATCCCGGTCACGCTCGAGACCTTTGCCGATCTCGACACGCCGCTGTCGATCTACATCAAGCTGGGCAATACACCATACAGCTACCTGCTCGAATCGGTACAGGGCGGCGAGCGCTTCGGTCGTTACTCGATCATCGGCCTGGCCAGCCTGACGCGCATCGTCGTCAACGCGCATCAGGTGCTGGTATTGAACGGCAACCGCATTGCCGAACGTGAGGACGACACCAACCCGCTCGAGTTCATCGGCAAGTACATGAAGCGCTTCCGCGCCGCGCCGACCACCGGCCTGCCGCGTTTCTGCGGCGGGCTGGTCGGTTGTTTCGGTTATGACACCGTGCGCTACATCGAAACCCGGCTGACACGATCGCAGAAGGTTGATGAACTCGGAGTTCCCGACATCCTTCTCCTGCTTTCCGAGGAGATCGCGGTGGTCGACAATCTGTCGGGCAAGCTGACGCTGGTCGTCTACGCCGAGCCCGGGGTGCCGGGGGCTTACCAGAAGGCTCAGGCCCGCCTGCGCGAACTGCTGCTCCGGCTGCGCGAACCGGTCGCCATTCCTCCGGAAACGCCGCAATCCTCGCCCCCTGCAGCGTCACTTTTCGGGGAGGCGCAGTTCCGACGGGCGGTGGTCAAGGCCAAGAGCTACATCACCGAGGGCGACATCATGCAAGTGGTCCTCTCGCAGCGCATGAGCAAGCCCTTTGCCGCCAGTCCGATGGCGCTCTACCGCTCGCTGCGCTCGCTCAATCCGTCGCCCTACATGTTCTACTTCGATTTCGAGGATTTCCATGTCGTCGGCGCGTCGCCGGAGATCCTCGTGCGCCTCGAGGGTGAAACGGTCACCGTACGGCCGATCGCCGGAACGCGCCGGCGCGGTGTCTCCTTCGAGGAGGACCAGGCCCTGGCCGCCGAGCTGCTGGCCGACGAGAAGGAGCGTGCCGAACATGTGCAGCTCCTCGATCTGGGTCGAAACGACGCCGGCCGTGTCGCCCGCGTCGGAACGATCCGGCTCACCGAGAACATGATCGTCGAACGCTACTCGCACGTGATGCACATCGTCTCCAACGTCGAAGCCCGGCTGCAACCGGGGCTGGACGCCCTCGACGTGCTGCGGGCGACCTTTCCCGCCGGCACCGTTTCCGGGGCGCCGAAGGTGCGTGCCATGGAGATCATCGACGAACTCGAGCCGGTCAAACGCGGCATCTACGCCGGTGCCGTCGGTTACCTGGGATTCAACGGCGACATGGACCTGGCGATTGCCATCCGTACCGCGATCGTCAAGGATGGCCACCTGCATGTGCAGGCCGGAGCGGGGATCGTTGCCGATTCCGATCCGGCTGCCGAGTGGCAGGAGACGCAGAACAAGGCGCGTGCCGTCCTGCGTGCCGCCGAGCTGGCGGAGCACGGTCTCGACACCCGCTTCTGAACGCCGCCGAGGTCTACGCGGTCGCAGCCCGGCGCGCGCTCAGAGGTTGTGAATAAGTCTACTGCGCGACCGATCTGCGGCGTTGCTCACTCGCTCACTCCTCGCCTATCCATCTGATAGGTCTCGTCGTTCGCTCGCTCGCGCCTGGCATCTCGGCCTGCTCGCGACGATTTCTTCACAACCTCTCAACGGAACCAATGCACGTGCAGCCGGAGTTCCTGCGGGTTGTAGTGGAACTCGAGGGTGCCCTGATAGGCGTGGTGGACCGCTTCTCCGATGGCGCGCGCGAGGTGGATGTCGGTGGTACTGAGCTTCAACTCTGCTTCGCTGTCCTCGAAACCCATCACCCGCTTCAGGGGGTGCTCGGCGCGCTGCCTTTCGGCTTCGTTGCGTACCAGGTGTACGATGTCGTCGTGGTGAGCCTGCAGGAATTGGCCGTCGAGAACGACGTAGCCCGCCGGGCAATGGTCGTGGACCCGGTGGCATGCCGGGCAGCGGGCCCGGTGCGCGTCGGCTGGCGCGGGAATACCCCACTGCCAGCGTCCGTGGCTGAATACCGCATGGCAGTCCGGGCAGACGGTCGGCTCGGCGAGCTTGCCCTTGCTGCGGTAACTGTCGTGCGCCTCTTCCTGCAGCAGGCGATCACGGCGTACCTGCTGAAAGCCTGCGGGAATGGACTTGCTGCTCATGATGAACCTCCTTGTCGATGGGCACGCCCCGGCAATCCGCCGGAGCGGCACGGTGTCGTTGCGCGCGGCAGGCTTCATTCTCCCGTAGCGGGCTCGCGCCACCCTCTTCCTTCATTAAGGATAGATCGTGCAGCGGGGTTTTCCAGTGCAAATGCCTGTCGCTGACGTGGAAAAGTGGCGCTTGGCAGACTACACTGAAAGCCGTTCGTTCACTGCCCACTGAAGGAGGCGCGCATGTCGCAGGCCAGTATGGCGAGGGGGACGCTGTTCCTGAGCTCGACCGCTTTTGCCCACGAGGGCATGATCCCGGCCCGTCATACCTGCGACGGGGACAACGTCTCGCCGCCGCTGTCGTGGAGGGAGCCGCCGCCGGGAACCCGAAGCCTGGTGCTCATCGTCGATGACCCGGATGCGCCGGATCCGGTTGCGCCGCGGATGACCTGGGTTCATTGGTTGTTGTACAACATTCCGCCGCATGCCCGTCATTTGCCCGAAGGTGTCAGCGATCGCGAACTGCCGCCGCCGACGCTGCAGGGATTGAACGACTGGCAACGCAGCGGCTACGGCGGTCCTTGCCCACCGATCGGCACGCACCGCTACTTTCACAAGCTGTATGCCCTCGACTCCGTCCTGCCGGACCTGCAGCAACCGCGCAAGGCGAGGCTCGAGGAGGCCATGCAGGGACACGTGCTGGCAGCCTGTGAACTGATCGGGCTCTACCGGCGGCAGCGTTAGCCGGCATCGCCGCCGGTGACGGCACCAGACGCCCGTCCGCTCGCCACTGGCGGCTGCGCCGCCGTTGAGCACCGCCCGGCCAGCGGACTAGCCGATCCTTTCGATCAGGTGCGCTTTGAGCTGCGCGCGTCCCGACGGATTGGCGAGCGCGATGATCGTGGTGCCCACGCTGACGACTTCATCGACCCGCGGGTTGAAGACCCAGCTCCCATCCTCCTCACGCAAGGCAAGGAGGATGTAATCCGGACTGCGCAGGCGCAGATCGCCGACCCGGGTGGCAGGAAAGCCCGTTGGAACGTGAACCTCCTCGAGCCGCACGTTCTTGTCGGAACGAACCATTTCGTCAAGGAAGCTGACCACGTGCGGCCGCACCATGGCTGACGCCAGGCGGATGCCGCCGGTGAAATCCGGCGAGATCACCGCATCGGCACCAACCTTGCGCATCTTCTCGACATTGCGCGCCTCCTGCGCTCGCGCCACGATCCGCAGTTCGGGATTGAGCTGGCGAGCGGTGATGATGATCATCAGGTTGCGCGAGTCGTCGCCGGTCACGGCAAACAGGCCCCTGGCGTCGAGGATGTCGGCCGCCTCAAGGAGGTCGTCGTCGGAAGCATCACCCTGCAGGCAGAGCAGTCCCGGAAACTTGTCGAGGTTGTCCTCGAAGCGCGCTTCCTCGGTATCGATGGCGACGAAATGCCGACCGGTGTTCTGCAGCTCGCCACCAACGCTGCGACCAACCCTGCCGAAACCGCAGATGATGAAATGCTGGCGCAGTTTCTGGATGCGTTTTTCCATTCGTCGTCTCCGCAGGGAATGGTCGAGATCCTTCTCAAGGAAGAACACTGACAGGCTGGTAAAGAGGAAGGTCAACGCTCCCAGACCGGAGATGGCGATGAAGCCAGCGAAGACGCGGTCACTGAGCGCTGACAGCGGAACGATCTCGCCGTAGCCAACCGTCGAGATGGTGATCAGGGTCATGTACAGGGCGTCGGACCAGTCGCTGTGGTCACCGCCAATGTGGTAGAAACCGACCGCGCCGACACCGATCAGCGCCAGAACGGCAACGGCGGCCCAGACAATGCGGACGACGATGCGCTGCAACTGCAGGGTGACACGCAAGTCCGACTCGCGCAGGCGGCGCTGGCGGCGCGCCCGGCGGTGTGCGATCAATGGACTGTTGAAGATGGGCAACGCGACGACACCCTCCCTTGGTAAACGCGGACACTGCTGCAACAGGCTGGCGGTCAGGCACCATTCCGTACGCTATCGGCACGGCGAGCGAGCCTCGCACATTCGTTGCTTCTTGTCCACCAGTGACAGACCGCGCGGCGCGTGCGACGCGGCGAGGGCGGCGAGCTCGCCAAAACATCCTCGCCAATGCCCGTCGGCGTGCCCCGAACCGGTTGCCGGCCGGCGTCAGCAAACCCTGACGTGGGCAGGATGGCAAGATCGCCGACTTTGGTGCACACTGCAGGCCAACGCATCAGGGGATGGCACCATGCCGGGAGAGCACTTTTCGCGACGCGCGACGCGCGTCCAACCCAGCCAAAGGATCGCCGAGGCGATTCTGGATTATGTTGGCGACACCCCGACCAGCAGCGAACACCGGGCGGCCAACCCGCAGCAGCGGGCGCGGGCCATTGCCCGCAAGGCCACACGCAGCGCGGCGATGACAGCCGGCAGCCTTTCCCTGCCGCCCGGTCCTCTTGGCTGGCTCACCCTGCTGCCCGAACTGCGCTCGTTGTGGAAGCTGCAGACGCAGATGGTGGCGGACATTGCCGCCTGCCACGGAAAGACCATCGACCTCGGACGTGAGGAGATGCTCTATTGCCTCTTCCGGCACACCGATGCGCGTACGGTCGCCAATCTGGTCGCCAGGGTCGGCAAGCGCTTCGTCGTTCAGCACGCGTCGCGTCCGGAAATCAACGCGATCGCCCTCAAGATCGCCCTGCACATCACGCAGCGCGTGCTCGGACGCGGTATCTCGCGCTGGATCCCCGTCGTCGGTGCGGTCGGTGCCGGCATCTACGCCTATTGCGACACGGCGCAGGTTGCCGAGACGGCGATGGACCTCTTCGCCGACGTCATCGATGTCGAGGGCGAGGCGGAGACGAAGCCGGACCGGAAAGCCCGTGCGACGACTGTCCCGGTGCATCGCTGACAACCCGGTACCTGGCAGCCGGGGCGAGGATCTCGCCGCACGTTGCCGGCAGACTGCTAGAATCCGCTGGCTGAATCCGCAGAGGAGGGGGCTGCGATGCAAAGAGAGAACATCAGGCACGTCGAGGAGTGGGCCAGACCGCAAACCGTCGTGCTGCTGACGCTGCTGCTCCTCGCCGCACTGTGGACGGTAGTCATCATCTCCACGGTCGTCGCGCGCGGCGATAGCATCGCTGCCACCGGCAGGACGCTGCAGCAGTTGACGCATGCGCTCGAGGAGCAGACGCGGCAGCAGTTTCGTCTGCTCGACACGGTGCTCGTCGCCAGCGAACAGTGGCTGCAGGAGCGCCCGGCCAGCGACGCGCGCAGCGACCCTGCCCTGCGCCAGTTGCTCGACAGTCTGCGGGCGACAAGCGGCCACTTCTTCAACCTGCGACCGTTGGCAACCGACAGCCGATCGTTCCCAACGACGGCCGAGCCGGGGTGGTCGCCGGCGGAGCACGCCACCAGCACTCGTTCCGATCGCCCGACGGCCGTTGCCGGGCTGTCGATCGGCCAGCCGACCGCCGACCCGGAAACGGCCCGTTCCCAGCTGCCGGTCGCCCGACCGCCGAACGACCTGATCCGGACCGGTCGCCAGCTGATGGCGATGGTCGACCTGGAAGCGCTGGGCCGCAGCTATGACGCCGAGCGGCCGCGTCCGGGCGGCGTGATCGCACTGCTCTCGCTTGACGGCACGGTTCTGGCACAGGCCGCCGACGACCCGCAGCGCGCCCGTTCGCTTGCCACGGGGCCGCTCTTCAGCGAGCACCTGCCGCAGCAGTCGCGCGCCTTCGTCGTTCTGGACGAGCGCAGCGGCGAGCACCCGCGGATGCTGGCAAGCTACTCTTCGCTGCCCGACTTCCCGCTCGTCGTCGTCGTCCTTGCCGAGTACGATGCGGCGCTCGCAGGCTGGCAACGACAGAGCCTGTGGACCATTCTGCTGGCCCTGGGAATGACGATCCCGCTGACCGTGGTTGCCTGGCGATCGTTGCGCCTGCTCCGCACGCTCGCGGAGCACAGCGTACAACTGCGGGAGCTCGCGATATCGGACCCGCTGACGGGCGTCAGCAGCCGGCAGCACTTCGTCGCCACGCTCGCCGATGAACTCACGCTACGGCAGCGCCGACGCTCGCCGCTCGCCGTCATGCTCATCGACATCGACTTCTTCCGCCGCATCAACGATGGCTACGGCCAAGCCATCGGCGACCAGGTGCTGGTTGCCGTCGCCCAGGCCGCCAAACGCGCACTGCGTCAGCGGGACCTGCTGGCCAGATTCGGCGGTGGGCAGTTCGCCATTCTGCTGCCGGATACCGAGATCGCCGAGGCGCTGCTGGTCGCCGAGCGCATCCGTGCCCAGATCGGCGAAATCGCCATTCCGACGGAGAACGGTACCGTCCGCTTCAGCGTCAGCGTCGGTGCCAGTGAAGCCGCGGTCAGCGACCGGTCGACCGACGATCTGCTCAAGCGCGCCGGGCAGGCACTGCAGTCCGCCGCCGCTGCGGGCCATGATCGCGTTGTCGCGGCGCGATCAACGAGCCCGGCCAGTGCGCACGACGCTACCGCCGTGCCGCGGTAACAGGGTCACGCCGCACTCGCTGCATGTCGGCAGCGAACGGGCGTGCCGGGCTAACGCCCCTTCCATTCCACCTGACGCTTGCCGATGAAGGCGTCGATGCCTGCGCCGGCATCTTCGGTCATCATGTTGCAGGCCATCACTTCGGCTGCGTACTGATAGGCTGCCTCAAGCCCCATCTCGAGCTGCCGGTAGAACATCTGCTTGCCCATGCCGACGGCGACCGAAGACTTGGCCAGGATCGCCTGCGTGAGAACTCCGACTTCGGCATCGAGTGCGTCGCTGGTGACGACGCGATTGATTAGTCCCTGCTGCAACGCCGCCCGTGCATCGATGAAATCGCCAGTGAGGAGCATCTCGAGAGCCTGCTTGCGACCCAGGTTGCGCGACAAGCCGACGGCCGGCGTGGCACAGAAAAGGCCGACGTTGATCCCCGACGTGGCGAAACGGGCACTGTCGGCGGCAACTGCCAAGTCGCACATCGAAACGAGCTGGCAGCCGGCAGCGGTGGCAATGCCATGGACCCGCGCGATCACCGGCTGCGGCATCTGTGTCAGGCTCATCATCATGCGGCCACAGCTGCGGAACAGCTCCTGGATGAAGGCCTTGTCCTGATTCGCCCGCATCTCCTTCAGATCGTGACCGGCGCAGAAGGCCTTGCCCGCTCCGGCGATGACCACGACGCGCAGCGCAGGGTCCGCCGCAATCGCGTCCAGCTCGTTCTGCAAGGCGCCGATCATTGCCCTCGAGAGGGCATTGAACTGGCTTCCGCGGTTCAGCGTCAGGGTGCTGACGCCTGCCTCATCGACACGCAGGACATGGGGTTCAGCCGGAACCGATGTGTTCATCCTTGTCTCCTCATGGTTGATCGCGGCCACGCCGGGGTGGGGGGCGAAACCGCCGGTCGGCGGCTGCCTCCAGCCGCCGACCGGCAAACGCCAGTTGCTCACTCGATGGCGGCCGAGGACTTCGCCTGCTCGCGCAGCACGTACTTCTGGATCTTGCCGGTCGAGGTCTTCGGCAGCGTGCAGATGACCACCCGCTTCGGCACCTTGAAGCGCGCCATGTGCTGCCGACAGAACTCGATCACTTCCTGCTCGCTGACCGTGCAGCCCTCGCGCAACTCGAGGTACGCACAGGGCACCTCGCCCCAGGTCGGATCGGGAGTTGCGACGACCGCCGCGGCAATCACTGCCGGGTGCTTGTAGAGCACGTCCTCGACCTCGATCGACGAGATGTTCTCGCCGCCCGAGATGATCACGTCCTTGGAGCGGTCCTTGATCTTGACGTAACCGTCCGGGTGCATGACTGCCAGATCGCCCGTGTGATACCAGCCGCCAGCGAAGGACTCCTCGGTCGCCTTCGGGTTCTTCAGGTAGCCCTTCATCACCAGATTGCCGCGGAACATGATCTCGCCCATCGTCTCGCGGTCCCAGGGCACGGCCACCATGCTGACCGGGTCGAGGACCGTGATCCCTTCCTGCGCATGGTAGCGCACCCCCTGGCGGCCATTGAGCTCGACCTGCTCGGCCAGCGGACGGCTGCTCCAGTCGCTGTGCTTGGCGCAGACGGCTGCCGGGCCGTAGGTTTCGGTGAGTCCGTAGACGTGCGTCAGGTCGATCCCGATGTTGGCCATCGCCTCGATCACGGCTGCTGGTGGCGGTGCGGCGGCGATCAGTCCGCAGACCTTCTGGCTGATCCCGGCACGCAGTTCGGCCGGAGAATTGGCCATCAGGCTATGCACGATTGGCGCCCCGCAGTAGTGGGTCACCCCGTGCTCGCGCATGGCATCGAAGATCAGCTTCGGGTCCACGCGGCGCAGACAGACGTTGGTGCCCGCGTTGGCAGCCATGGTCCACACGAAGCACCAGCCGTTGCAGTGAAACATCGGCAGCGTCCACAGGTAAACCGCGTGCGGCGGCATGCCCCAGCTGACGATGTTGCTCATCGAATTGAGGTAAGCCCCGCGATGGTGG
>JAEUOM010000095.1 GCA_016788495.1 Accumulibacter sp.
GAAGGCGCCGAGCGTGCACCAGACGAAGATGTTGAGCTTGTTCCAGGTCAGTCCCGGCGCGCGCATGTAGGCAATGGTCGTCAGGAAGTTGACGCCGCCGATGATCGAGGCGAAGCCGAGGATCAGCACCGTGAAGGAGTACAGGGCGGTGTTTCCGGCGGTGATCGTCGAGTACGGCGGATAGCCGGTCCACATGACGTCCGGCGGATCGGGAATGAAGAAGGTCAGCAGCGCGAGAATGATGCCGACGTAGAACAACCACACCGACAGGGCGTTGACGCGTGGAAAGGCGACGTCCTTGGCCCCGATCATCAGCGGAATGCAGTAGTTGGCGAAGAATCCGGTCAATGCCGGAATCTGGAAGCCGAGAATCATCACGGCCCCGTGCGCATAGAGCCAGACGTTGTAGCTCGACGGATTGCTGGTAATCGTTGGTCCCAGCGTAGACAGCTCGATGCGCATCAACAGCGCCATGACCCCGGCAACGATGAAGGCCGCCATGGAGCCAATCAGATAAAGCACGCCAACGCGCTTGTGGTCAGTGGTGAAGATCCATTCTTTCAGGTTCATGTCCAGCGTCCTCCCGTCACTCAACTACTTTTCTTGGCAGCAGCCCCGCCGGCTTCATACCATTGCTTGAACTCTTCCGGCGTCTTGACGATCACTCGGCCCGCCATGTACGAGTGCATCACGCCACAGTATTCGGCGCAGGTGACCACGTGCTCCTTGCCGGCCTCTTTGGGCAGGAACCACAGATAGGTTGTGCGGCCCGGCATCGAGTCCTCCTTCACCCGGAAGTCCGGAATGAAGTGGCTGTGCAGCGTGTCACGACTCGTCATGCGCAGCAGGATTGCCTTGCCGGCGGGGACGATCAGTTCGTTCTGCGTCTGCATCCCGTTCGGATAGGTGTAGTCCCAGCTGTACATCCCCGACTCGAGATGGACCTCGAGACGATCGGCCGGGACGTCGCGGTACTTGTTCCACAGCACCCAGCCGTTGGCCGCGAGGAAGAAGTCGTCCGCCAGAAAGACGAAGGCCGGAATGACCGCCCAGCCGATCGCCGCGGCCGGCGACAGTCTGGGCCCGCTGCCCACCTCCGGTCCGCCGGGAACCCGCCGATAGCGCCAGATGAAGTAGGCCGTCATCAGGGCGAAGAGGATGCCGATGACCGTGATGTCGATCAGGACCTCCTTCCACAGGTAATCCCAGCCTGGAGCCGGGTCGGTGATCCGGGCTTCGCCCTTCTGCAGATACTGAACGATCGGCATCTTCCCCGACGCCGCCGCCTGCCCGCTGCCCTGCCCATCACCACTTGCCGCCATGGCAGCGCTGCTGACTGCGATCATGGCCAGCGCTGCCCAGTGCTTGAGTATGCTATTCATGCAACCTCCCGAACCTCCTCCGATATCCCCATGCTCCCAGGCCCATCAAGGCGAGACCCAGGATCAGGGACCCTACACCCGCCAGCAGCGAGTAATTCAGTTGATACCTGCCTTCTTCATAGTTGTAGCTGAAGCACGCTCCGGTCACGATGTCGAAGACGGCCGTCGAGTTGGCGATCCGTTCCCAGTCGGCCTCGGTCAGCGCCAGCTCGATCGCCCTGGCGTCCATCCGCGTGCCGTAGATGTAGCGCGCGACCCGGCCTTCCGGTGTGACGAAAACCAGCACGTTCGGATGCAGGAACGCCTTCGCCGCATCCGACCAGAAAAAACGAAAACCCACACTGCCGACAAAGGCAGCGACGTCGTCCCCGGCAAGTACTGCGTGCCGCCAACCGTCGTGCCACGCAGCCGGGATGCCTCCCGTCTTGCGCAGGAAGTCGGCCGCGGTGCCGCTCGAATCCCGCTGGTCGAACGACACCGTCAGGACCCGGTAATCGGTGCCCAGACGGAAGCGCTCGACCTTTGCCAGCACCTTCGCCAGCTCCATGTTCATCGTCGGGCAGGTGCCGTCGCAGCCGTAGTAGGAGAGCAGGAGGATCAGCGGCTTGCCGAACATCTGCCCGAGCCGGAAGCTCTGCCCCTCGCTGTCAGTGAGACCCACCGCACCATCCAGTCGCGCGCCGAGGAACTGCGGCTCATCGATGCGCATGATGGAGGTGTCCGGCGAACTGTTGCGGGTGGGCTCGCCGACGGCGTACGCGACTGCCGACACCGCTACCAGAAGTAGACTTGCGAGACGACGAAGAACCAAATGATGTCCACGAAATGCCAATAGAGACTGGCTGGCCGCCAGAACCCCGCCGGGATGGTGCCTTTCAGGGCAGGAAAGAGACCGGCGGTGAAGATCGCCAGGCCGACGATGACGTGCGAAGCGTGCAGTCCGGTGATCGAGTAGAAGGTCGTTCCGAAGCTGCTGCTCGAAATGGTGAAGCCTTCCTTGATCAGGTGGCTCCACTCGTAGATCGACATACCGAGGAAGGTGAAGCCGAGCAACATGGTCAGCAGCAACCACTTGAGGACGGTTCCCCGGTCGCCGCGATGCATCGCTTCCTCTTCCGCCATGTGGATGGTGAACGATGAAGAAACGAGGATCACGGTCATCACCAGCGGGTAGGCAATCGGCAACGTCGGCGTCCCTTCCGGTGGCCAGGAAGGGGACGAAAGGCGCATGTACCAGTAGTACACGAAGAAGGTGGCGAAGATCATCGCCTCGGCGAGGATGAACCAGCCCATCGCGCCATACGACAGGCCCTCACCCTTGCCGATCGCCTCGTTGGTCCAGCCGGCGACGCCGCCGAGGATCATCGGCACGCCCAAGCCGAAGGCGATCAGCGCCGCAAAGGGCATGTGATAGACGAACTGGAAGCAGAAGGCCAGGCTCCAGGCAAAGACGCCGATACTGATGATCGCCGGCCAGATACTGTAGTCCCAGTGGGCGTGGGCGTGGCCGGCATGGTGGTGGGCAGCATCGTGCTGGGACATCGCGAATCCTCCCTTCGTGGTCCTTGTTTGACGGCGGGCGCTCCTCGAGCCCGGTTGCCAGCCGGGCGGCGACTCTGCATAATGCCCGGCCTGTGACAATTTGTCGCAGAATTATGACAGAATGTACGCCGTCGTGCAAAGTCTGGTTTTTGCCCCTTGGGGAGGAAGGAAGGAACATGTTCAAGACCGCGTCCATGCTGGGAATGGCGTTTCTTGGGGTCACTGGTGCCGCGCTCGCCGCCGGGAACGCCGAGCTCGGCCAGGCCAAGGCGGAAGTCTGTGCCGCGTGCCACGGCGCCGATGGCAACAGCATCGCGCTGCCGCCGCCGGCCGATCCGTGGCCGAAACTGGCTGGCCAGTTGCCCGAGTATGTCATCAAGCAGGTGCACGACTTCAGGTCCGGACGGCGCAAGAACGAGCAGATGTCACCACAGGCCCAAGCCGTCGCCGAAGCCGACCTGGCGGATATCGCCGCCTACTTCGCCAAACAGAAGATGACGGCCAACGAGGCCAGCGACAAGGATCTAATGGCCAGGGGAGAGCAGATCTTCTTCAAGGGCAAGGGCCGCCCGCAGGTGGTTCCGGCCTGCATCGGCTGCCACGGCCGGTCGGGTGAGGGCAACCGGGACTGGGGCAAGCTGATGAGCAAGGTGCCGACCGTCCTGGCGCCAGCGATCGGCGGGCAGCATGCCAACTATCTCGAGAAGCAGCTCAAGGCGTACAAGGACGGGAGCCGCAACAATGACGAAGCCAAGGTCATGCGCGACATCACCGCCCGCCTCAGCGAGGCCGACATCACCGCGGTCGCCGAGTACGCAGCGACGCGCGGCAATTAGCTGCGCGGGTTCGAGAGCAAAGGCGGCCTGATCTGCGGCGAGGGCCGGACGCGGACTGGGGGGAAGACCGTTGCCAGTGTAGGCCTAGCGCCCCCCCGGCACCATCGGCTCCAGGATGGTGCGCATTTTCTGCATCGCCTTGACTTCGATCTGCCGGATGCGTTCGGCGGAAACCCCGAACTCGGCCGCAAGCTCGTGCAGCGTTGCGGAATGGTCATCGCTCAGCCAGCGCGCTTCGACGATTCGCCGGCTGCGCGGATCGAGTCCAGCGAGCGCCATCTGCAGGCCATCCTGCTGCAACAGATCAACCGCCCGCCCCTCGAGCACCCGCACCGGCTCGCTCGACGCGTCCGCGAGGTAGTCGATCGGCGCAAACGCGCCCTCGTCGCTGCTGTCGCCCTCGAGCGCGAGATCGTGCCCGGCCATGCGCGAGTCCATTTCCACCACATCCTCGGGCTTGACGCTCAAGCGGTAGGCAATGTCCGCCACCTGAGCCTGGCTCAGTGAATCGCTGCTGCCCTTCATGCTGCGCAGGTTGAAGAACAGCTTGCGCTGCGCCTTGGTCGTCGCGACCTTGACCATCCGCCAGTTCTTCAGGATGTACTCGTGGATCTCGGCCTTGATCCAGTGGATGGCAAAGGAAACCAAGCGCACGCCATGCCCCGGGTCGAAGCGCTTGACCGCCTTCATCAGACCGATGTTGCCTTCCTGAATGAGGTCAGCGTGCGGCAGGCCATAGCCCAGATAGCCGCGCGCAACGGCGATCACCAGACGGAGATGCGAAAGAACCAACTGCCGGGCAGCGTCGAGATCGTCTTCCTCCCGGAAACGGGTGGCAAGGCGACACTCCTCCTCGGCGCTCAGCATCGGAAAACGCCGCACCGCCTGGATGTAAGAGTCGATGCTGCCAGCTGCGGAAACCGCCGGCAAGGTCAGGGCTTGGCTCATATCAATCAATCCTCCTGCAAACTTCCCACGTGCTCATTCTAGCACTCGGCGCATGAGAGTGCTAATCGCACGAAAGGTTCGCGCCGTGTGCTCTCAAGAAACAGAATAGCAAGTACTGTTTCTCGTAGAACACCGTGCGCGCGATCCGCGGGCTTGGGTTGCTCAGAGCCGGCTTGGGCAGTCAGTTCCGTCACCCGGCAGCGGGGGTCGCCATGGCGGGCTGGTGCCGGGACGCCGCTGACCCGCACAGCCCCTCGGGTTGGTACGCGCCGTCCGCGCAAGAAAACTTGCTCCCGATGTAAGTAATTTCCCGATTCCAGCGTCTAAATGCTGTCAGGCAGGCGGTTGCAGTAGGGCCAGGTCTGACCCACCCCATCCACGAGAAGGAGAAACACATGTCCAATCAAAAGTCTGGTGTCGCCATCGCCGCCGCCGCCGCGGCCCTCTTTGCCGCAGGTACGCTGGTGGCTCCAACCGTCTACGCTGCCGATGCGGCGACAGTCCGCTGTGCCGGGGTAAACTCCTGCAAGGGGTCCTCGGATTGCAAGACCGCCAAGAGCGAGTGCAAGGGGATGAACGCCTGCAAGGGTCAGGGCTGGGTAACCAAGGGCAGCGCCAAGGAATGCACCGACGCCGGCGGCAAGGTCGTCAAGTAACTGTCGCGCCAGGTCTCGCCGGCGTTCAGCGCCGGCGAGACCGGCAACCCTGCCGAAGGAGTGCAGATGCAGGAACCTGTCAGCGGCTTCGGGATTGGTCTGCGGAGCGAGCACTATCACGATTTCATCGCTGCCCCACAGCCGGTGGACTGGCTTGAGGTCATCTCCGAGAACTACCTGGTTGCGGGCGGCAAGCCGCTTTACCATCTCGACCGCATCCGCCGCGACTATCCGATGGTGATGCATGGCGTGTCGCTGTCGATCGGTGGCAGCGATCCTCTCGACCGGCTGTACCTGCAGGAGTTGCGCAGCCTCGCCGAGCGGATTCAGCCAGCCTGGATATCCGATCATCTATGCTGGACCGGTACCTCTGCACTCAACCTGCACGACCTTCTGCCCCTGCCCTATACCGAGGCCTGCCTGCAGCATCTGGTACCGCGCGTGCAACAGGTGCAGGAGACGCTCGGACGGCCACTGGTGCTCGAGAACGTCTCCAGTTACGTCCGCTACCGCGCGGACGAAATGAGCGAATGGGAGTTCATCGCCGAGTTGGTCAGGCGAACTGGTTGCGAGTTGCTGCTCGACGTCAACAACGTCTACGTCAGCAGCGTCAACCATGGCTTCGTCGCACGGACCTTCATCGACGCCATGCCGGCAGCCGCGGTCCGCCAGATCCACCTCGCCGGCCACGAGGACCATGGTACCCACCTGATCGATACGCACGACCATCCGGTCTGTGATGCCGTGTGGGACCTCTACGCCTACACCGTCGACCGGTTGGGCCGGATACCGGCCATGATCGAGCGCGACGACGACATTCCGCCACTCGAGTCGCTGCTCGCAGAACTCGACAGAGCTCGCCGCATCGCCGGCACCGCTGCCGGCGACGCCAAGTGGGCCGCATGAGCGCCACCGGCACACTCGTCGAGCTGCAGCAGCGCTGCCAGCAAGCGATCCTCGACGGGAATGCGCTGCCGGGCCTCTTCGCCGGCGAAGGCTCCGGCAACGGTGGCTTCGGCATCTACCTGCAAGCCTACCGGGCGCGGCTTGCCTCGGCCCTGCAGGACAACTACCCGGTGCTGCTGCGTGCCATCGGTGACGACGCCTTTGCTGCTCTGGCAAACGCCTACATCACCAGGCGACCGTCGAGGTTCCGCTCGATTCGCTGGTTCGGTGACTGTCTGGCCGACTTCCTCACCTGTTCACCCGAACATCTGCCGCATCCGTCGCTGGTCGACCTGGCCCGGATGGACTGGGCAATGCGCGCTGCTTTCGACGCCGCCGACGCCCAACCACTCGGCGCCAGCGAACTCGCGGCGCTGCACGCGCAAGACTGGCCACAGCACCGTTTCAGACTCCTGCCGTCGTTGCAGCTACTGCGGCTGGACTGGCAGGTCGAGCCGATCTGGAAGGCGCTCGATGCCGACCCTCTCGCCGGCAGCGACGAGCCGCTGTTTCTGCCACATGTGCTCCTCGTCTGGCGCCCGCAGCTCGAATGCCGCTGGCGATCCGCGGCGCCCCTCGAAGCCAGCGTCCTCGAAGCCCTGTCGACGGGTGCCTCCTTTGCAGCCTGCTGCGACCTGATCGCTGACTCGGGTGATGCCGAACCGGCAGCAACCGCCGCCGGCTTCGTGCTGCGCTGGATCGCCGACGGCCTTCTGGCCCGTGAGAGTCCGCGATGAGCAGCGGCGAAGCGCGCTGCGCCCACTGCAGCGCTTTCTTCACGTGCGGGATGATGGCTCCACCGGCGGGCGGCGTCTGTTGGTGTTTTCAGCTACCCCCGCGGACCGCGGCCCCGACGCCCGGGTCGGGGTGTTACTGCCGGACTTGCCTGGAAGAGCAGCTCAGAGCTTCTGCCCAGCCAGCCGCTCCGGCAGCATGAGGATCGCCTCGCGGTTGCTCCACGAAAAACAGCGCTCTGCCGCCTCGCGCCAAGGCAGCCAGCAGTACGCCAGATGCTCGCCGGCTGCCAGAGTGACGCGGGATGGCGCCGCGACCTGCAACGAGAAGACGTGCTCGGTATTGCAGCGCACCCCCGGCGCGTAGCGGTGCCGCCATTCGGCGAAGATCTCGTAGCGGTTGCTCAGTTGCCAGTCGCAGAGATCGGCGGCGGCCGCGGCAATCCCCGTTTCCTCGCCCACTTCCCGCACCGCCGTCGCCAGGAGTTCCTCACCGGCTTCCTGGCTGCCGGTCACCGACTGCCAGTAACCCGGGTGAGCGGCCCGCTCGAGCAGCAGGACCTGCAGGTCCGGACTATGGATAACGACCAGCACCGAGACCGGCCGTTTGTAGCGACTCATTAAGTCGCGGCGAAGGTGGCCAGGCCGGGCGCCTGCAGATCGAGGAGGATCCACATCGGATATCCCTGCGCCCGCCATTCGGCGATGGCCTCGGCGAAGACTTCCGCGAGGACGGCAAAGGCTGCAGGCTCCTGCGCGCGGAATCCCTCTCCGTGGTCAATGATGACTAGGTAGCCGGCCGCTGCCGCCCACGAAAGATCGGTCAGGCAATCCTTGAGCGCGTCGAGGTTGTGCCCGTACCAGCCCGGAAAGTCGAGACCATTGCCAAGCCTGGCGAGCACCTCGTCGAGGTGCGAACAGTCTGCAAGACTGACTTCGAAGCAGACAAAACCGGCTTGTGCGGCAGCCTTCCTGACCGCATCGCGGCAATGCGCAGGCAGATGGTAGACGCCGCCCGCGTTCGCGTCTTCGAGAGTGGCGAGCAACTCGTCGGGAATCATGGGTGTTCGCGTATCCTGCGGAAACTGAGATAGTGGTCGGCAGTATAGTAGTACTCGCCGGAACGGGCGACATCGCCACCGCGGCCACTGCCGGCAACGATGCGCCGGGGCCCGCGGTCACGCCGGCCCGGCGTCGGCACCGTGTATTCGCGATAGTAGCCCCGCGGCTGCAGTGGCAGCCGCCTCTCGAAGTTGCCGAAAACGCTGCCATCCTTGTGCGGATAGGGGAAAGGCCCGCCCTGGCGGATCAGCCGGAGGGTATGTACAGCCTCCGGCGGCAGCTCGCCGAGCGCCATGCTGCCGATCTCGCGACTCTCGCGCGCGGCTGCCGAACCGGCAAGGCAGCAGCCCGCAATCGCCAACAGAAGCAGCCGCACGACGGCCAGGATCTTCTCCATCGCCAGCCTATCCCTTGCCGATCTCGACCTGCGTGTCGACCCTCTGGCGAAGGCGGATGTGCAGTTCGCGCAACTGCTTCTCGTCGACACCACTCGGTGCATCGGTGAGCAGGCACTGCGCCCGCTGCGTCTTCGGGAAGGCGATGACGTCACGAATCGACTCGGCGCCAGCCATCATCGTGACGATGCGGTCGAGTCCGAACGCCAGGCCGCCGTGCGGTGGCGCACCGTACTTCAGCGCATCGAGCAGGAAGCCGAACTTGGACTGCGCCTCGTCGTCGGCAATTCCGAGCGCCTTGAAAACCTGTTCCTGGACCGCGGCGCGGTGAATCCTGACCGAGCCTCCGCCGAGTTCCGAGCCATTCAGCGCCAGGTCGTAGGCCTTGGCCAGGCAACGCCCCGGGTCGCTGGCGAGCAGCCCGAGGTGCTCCTCCTTCGGGCTGGTGAAGGGGTGATGACAGGCATTCCAGCGGCGCGCCTCGTCGTCATACTCGAACATCGGAAAGTCGACGATCCACACCGGTTCCCAGGCGTTTCCGTTCACGAAACCCTTCTCGTGGCCGATGCGAACCCGCAGCGCGCCGAGCGCATCGTCGACCACCTTGCGCCGGTCGGCGCCAAAGAAGATCAGATCGCCAGAGACCGCGCCGGTACGCTCGATGATGGCCTGCAGCGCTGCCGCGTGCAGGTTCTTGACGATCGGCGACTGCAGACCGACCTCGTTGAGCTGGGTGACATCGTTGACCTTGATGTAGGCAAGACCGCGGGCGCCGTAGATGCCTACGAACTGCGTATAGGCATCGATCTCCCCTCGCGTCAGGCTGGCGCCGCCCGGAACACGCAGTGCGGCAATGCGGCCACCTTCGCTGTTGGCGACGCTGGCGAAAACCTTGAACGGTACGTCCCTGAGCACGTCGGCCACTTCAACCAGTTCGAGCGTCACCCGCAGATCGGGCTTGTCGGAGCCGTAGCGCTGCATCGCCTCGCCGTGACTGAGGCGAGGAAACGGCCGTGGCAGCTGCACCGCCATGACCTCGGCGAACACCGTGCGGATCAGATCCTCCATCAGCGCGATGATCTCGCCCTCGTCCATGAAGGACGTCTCGATGTCGACCTGGGTGAACTCAGGCTGCCGGTCGGCACGCAGGTCCTCGTCGCGAAAGCACTTGGTGATCTGGTAGTAGCGGTCGAAACCGGAGACCATCAGCAACTGCTTGAAGAGCTGCGGCGACTGCGGCAAGGCGAAGAACTGGCCAGGGTGGACGCGCGACGGAACCAGGTAGTCACGAGCGCCTTCCGGTGTGCTCCTGGTCAACATCGGCGTCTCGATGTCGATGAAGCCGGCATCGTCGAGGAAGCGCCGGAAGGCGCGCGCCGTTCGGTAGCGCAGTTGCATGTTCTTCTGCATCTGCGGCCGCCGCAGATCGATCACCCGGTGCAGCAGGCGGGTGTTCTCGGACAGGTTCTCCTCGTCGAGCTGGAAGGGAGGAGTCAGCGACGGGTTGAGAACCTCCATCTCGTGGCAAAGGATCTCGATCTCGCCGCTCGGGATGTTGGCATTCACCGTGCCCGGCGGTCGCGCACGGACGCGACCCCGGACACGCAGGCAGAATTCGTTGCGCACGGATTCGGCGGTACGGAACATGTCGGCCCGGTCCGGATCGCAGACGACCTGGGCAATGCCTTCGCGGTCACGCAGGTCAACGAATATCACGCCACCGTGATCGCGACGCCGGTGCGCCCAGCCACAGAGGGTGACTTCCTGGTCAACGAGCCGTGCATCGACCTGTCCACAATAATGAGTTCGCATGCTCTGATCCGTTTCAGCTGTTCCGGTTGATCATCGGGTCGCCGGCAACGCCGGCGGCCCGTGGCCGCGGCGGTGCCACGACGCCCATCGAGATGACATACTTCAACGCCGTGTCAACGCTCATCTCGAGTTCGACGACCTCGCTTCGGGGCAACATGAGGAAGAAACCCGAGGTGGGGTTCGGCGTCGTCGGCACGTAGACGCTGACGTACTCGCCTGCCAAGTGACGCTCCATTTCGCCGCCGGGGCGGCCGGTGAGAAAGGCGATCGTCCACGCGCCGCGGCGCGGGTATTCGATCAGCAGCGCCTTGCGGAAGGCGTTGCCCGACGACGAGAAAAGGGTGTCGGAAACCTGTTTGACACTGTTGTAGATCGAGTTGACCACCGGGATTCGCGCCAGCAGCCTCTCCCACCAGACCACCAGCCGCTGGCCGATGAAGTTGGCAGCGATGACGCCGGTCAGCAGGATGATCAGCAGGGTGAGGATCGCCCCGCTACCCGGAATGTCGAAGCCGAGGACGCTGCGCGGGTGGATCGCTGCCGGCAGGAGGTGGAGCGACTGATCCATGGTACCGATGATCATGGTCAGCACCCAGGCGGTGATCGCCAGCGGCACCCAGATCAACAGGCCGGTGATGAAGTAACGCTTGATCAGTTGCCGGCGCACGCGCTCGCTCCGTCGGTGCTGGCGGAGGCCGCCGCCGGGGCCGCAGCGGCGGCCTTGTCGCGGGCAGGCGCGCCCTCGGTGGCAGCTGGCGACCCTTCGCTCGCGGCTGGCGTTTGCTTGCTCGATGGCGGCTGCTTCTGGCCACCCTTGAAGTCGGTGGCATACCAGCCACTGCCCTTCAACTGAAAACCGGCAGCCGTCAACTGCTTGACGTAGGTCGCCTGGCCGCAC
>JAEUOM010000140.1 GCA_016788495.1 Accumulibacter sp.
GATGACCCGCAAGCGCGCGGTTCCCGACCAGGTCCATGTGCTGGTCGAACTCGACGGCCGCAGCGAGGCCGTGCAACTGCCTCCGGGAACGGCACTGCGCGCCGGCAAGGACCGCCTGGGACGGGACCTCCATTACCGCACCGGGAACGAGCTGATCGCCAGTCAGGTGCAGGTGGCGCAAGTCAGTTCGCTGCATACCGAGGTCAGGCACATCGGCATTCGCGAAGCGAGCCGCCAGTATCTGCTGCGCGGCACGCCCGAGGAAGCGTTCGTGGCGATGTTGAGAATCGCCCTCGGTCAGCCGAATCCCGGCGACCCGCTGCCGGTACCGATTTATGCGGGCGTGCCGCCGGCCGGGTCGGAAGTCAGCTTCGCCCACCTCGTTGCCGCCCGCGATCTGCTTGCCATCGTCGACATCGAGCTCGGCATGCCGATGTTCGCCGATTTGCGCGAGCTGATGCGCTTGAAGCGGCTGCGAGAGAAGAGCGATGCGGCGGACTGGCGGAGCATCAACGGCTACCTCGTTGAGGTGGGCAGGAAGCGGAACGTGGCCTTCGCGATCGATCCGATGGCTTCGAGCGACTTCGAGGCCAACCTGGCGGCAGCACTGGGCCAGGATCTGGCAAAGCTGTTCGATGGCTTGCCCGAGGTCGATACGGTGGAGGAGGCGTACGCTGCGTACCGCGATCGCCCCAAAGATGTGGAAGCATTTCTTGCGGAGGCGCTGCGCCCGCTGACGCTGGCCGATTTCAAGGCCATGATGGACATCAAGGTGCTCAGGGTTGACAACCAATGGGAAGCCATCAATCAACTACTGGAAACAGCCGGCAAACGCAAACGCAAGGATTCCACGTTCCGGCTGCCCCCCGCCGAGCGCGCATCACACGATTTCCACCGCAAGCTGGCGGCCGCTGTCGCGAGTGTCGAACCGATATTCGACTTTCCCGGCGGCATCGATGCCTATTTCGAAGCGTTTCTCGCCATCGAGAGCTACTTTTTCATGTCGGCCGAGAACTTCATGTTCATCATGTCCGTCGCCGCTCTGCAGAACGCGCGGACGGCGGACGATCGCGACTGGCAGAAGGTTTACGAGATCGTCGGCGCGGCGCACCGGGAAATGATCTACGCCCAGCGGCGCAAGGCGCTCGAGGCAATCGCGCAGCCCGGCATCGCCGTGAACGACGGCAAACGGGCTTTGCACGACCTGCTGCTCAAGGTGCTCGGCCTCGACAAGATCGAGGCTCTGGACCAGGCGCTCGCAGGTCTTGGCGCGCTCAAGCTAAGCGAAGCTGACCAGCAATTCCTCGCCAACATTGCCAGGACGAGCGAGCCGACCGATTGGGGTCGCGTGTACCAGATGCTCGAAATCGCCCAGCGCAACCGGGAGGACTTCAAAGACCCCGTCGCCGAGAAAGTCGAATGGCGCAATCTCTATCCCGCCGTCGACGCCAGGGCGGTGCTCGCACAGCCAGCGCAGACGGAGCCTGAAGCCTTGCCACGCTGGAAGACCTTCGGCTGCGGCGAGCAGCGCTGCGCCGCGCTACCCGTTCCGGCGCCGGCATTCGGTTGGGCGATGTCGTCGCCGCTGCTGGTCTTGGCCGAGGGAAAGAGGACGATCGACCTGACACTCGGCTTCGTCGCCGACGCGCAGAGCTTCGATCCCGAGAAAGTCCGAAAACTGCTCGCTCCGACGGACAAAGCACCGAACATCGCGACCTTCAACCCCTTCCAGGTACAGATGAGTACTGCCAAGGGCTGGATCGAACCACAGTCCGTGGAGATCACCTGGAACGATCCGGCGATGCACTATCCACCGACGCGCGATGTGGACATCACGAAGCTGCGCGCGTTGATGTTCCGGTTCGTCCTCTCGGAGGACCAGCCGCCGCTCGTTCCGCCAACGCTCGCAGTGCACGGCATCGAAACGCCCATGCCGGTTCTGCGCCTGATGCTTCGGCCGATCTGGAACGAAGAAGACTCCTGCTACGTCACCAGTTACCAGCCTTTGAGCAAACTGACGCTGCTGCGCGCCCGCCTGGTCGTCAAGGTCGAAGGACTCGCCGGTCTGTCCATTCGCAACGACCAGACCATCCTCGACGCCAGGAAGCCGTTCGAGCCCTTCGGCATCCAGCCGGCGACCGGTTCAAGGTTCTACTTCGGGCATCGCGAGATGGTCGGCAAGAAGCTCGACTCGCTCGGCTTCAATATCACCTGGATGGGTGTGCCGAGGAATCTCGGCGACCACTATGCGAACTACCCGAAGCCTGTCGCGGGAGGTAAAGAGATCCCGTTCGACAACGAAAGGTTCACGGCGAAAGTGAGACTAGCCGATGGCAAGGTACTGAGAGACTTTTCTCCTGACCTCACGCTGTTCGAAAAGGCCAACGCCACCAAGCCTGTTGCGGTAACTCTGCAGAGGCCGGCAGATCAAGGCGATCCGGACCACGTGCTCGCCTCTTCGTCCGATGTCACCGAATGGAACCGCTACTTCGTTTGGGAGTTGGGCGAGCCAGACTTTCAGGACGCCGTCTATCCGACGGTCGCGCTGCAGCAGTCGCTGGCGATGGCGGCGGCGATCGCCAACAAGGACCCGGCGAAGGTGGTGGCCGCCACCTACCAGGTCAACCCCCCGTATACGCCGAAGATCAAGTCGCTGACCGTCGACTATGCGGCCTCGGCCGAGCTTGTCCTCGACCCGGCAGTCAGCGGCACGGCGGCGAGCGGCACGTCGGCGATGCGCGTCTTTCACATCGAGCCCTTCGGCTACGCCGAGCTGAAACCCGAAGGCGCGCTGCCGGGTTCGCCGCTCCTGCCGCAGTACGGATACGAGGGCGAGTTGTACATCGGCCTGCGCAACGTCCGCGCTCCGCAGAGAGTCTCGCTGCTGTTCCAGGTCGCCGAAGGCAGCGCGAATCCGGACGCGACACCCGATCCAGTGCAATGGAGCTACCTGAGCGGCAACTGCTGGGAGACGCTGCACGACGGCAGCCTCCTCGCCGATGGCACGCGCGGGCTGATCAATTCCGGCATCGTCGAGCTGTTGCTGAAACCGGCAGCGCCCAACACGCGGCTGCCCGGCGGCTGCTACTGGATCCGCGCCGCCATCGCGCGTTCGTCCGACAGCGTGTGCGACCTCGTCGACATTCATCCGAATGCGGTGCTCGCGTCCTTTGCCGACGACCGCAACGCGCCCGAACATCTCAGTGAACCTCTTCCCGCCGGTCGCATTGCCAGACTGGTGACGCCACTGCCCGGCGTCGCGCGCATCCGCCAGCCGTACTCCTCGTTCGGCGGAAAAATGGCCGAGCAGGACGCGAGCTTCAACGTTCGCGTCAGCGAACGGCTGCGGCACAAACAGCGCGCGCTGACGGTCTGGGACTACGAGCGCCTGGTGCTCGAGAAATTCCCGCAACTGTACAAGGTGAAGTGCCTGCGCGCCGACCCCAGCGTGCAGCGGGACCACCCCGGCCGAATCGAGCTGATCGTCATTCCGGACATCCGCAACCGTCTGCCCTTCAACCCGTTCGAACCCAAGGCCCCGGTTGACCTGCTGCGCGACATCGAAGCCTTCCTGCAGGACAAGACGCCGCCATTCGCCACCGTCAGGGTCAGGAACGCGCACTACGTTCCGGTGATGGTCCGATGTGGCGTGCGCTTTCGTTCCGGCAGCGACGAGGGTTATTGCCGGAAGCGGCTCAACGAGGAGCTCAACCGCTTCCTGTCGCCCTGGGCCTACGACGAAGGCGCGGACATCGTCATCGG
>JAEUOM010000181.1 GCA_016788495.1 Accumulibacter sp.
TGCAAGTCGGGCAAGATCACG
The DNA here is from genome assembly GCA_016788495.1 of Accumulibacter sp. GTDB lineage: Bacteria > Pseudomonadota > Gammaproteobacteria > Burkholderiales > Rhodocyclaceae > Accumulibacter. The sequence continues at coordinate 22 of JAEUOM010000181.1, forward strand.
CGCAAGAGCAAGGATGGCAAGCTGGACGAGTGGTTGCTCGAGGACAATCGCTGGGTTCCCCTGGTGAGGGGTCCGGGCGGCAGGTTCTATTTGACCGACCATCACCATCTGTCGTCCGCCGTGTACAACGCGGACATTCCCGACAAACAGAAGAAGCTGTATGCCTACCTGATCAGGGATTGGTCCCGCATGAAGGAGGATGCCTTCTGGCGTCGGATGGAAGAAGAGCACCTGACTTGGCTGAAGAGTCCGGACGGGCGGACGATCTCCCCGAAAGAACTGCCGTCAAGGATCGGTCGCTTGCAGGACGATCCGTTGCGGACGCTTTCGGCCTGGGTACGGGGCAGTTGTGGCTACGTCAAGTGCAATCCACCCGGGGTGACCGATGAGGATGCAGAAGGGACTTGTCCCGCCCGCTATGCGGACGTCGCGTGTGCCAGCGCGTATTTTCTCGAGTTCACCTGGGCCGAGCATCATGCCACCGTCCCGGAAGTGCAGGCGGCTCTGGCCGAGGGCGGCGCGTGCTCGCAACAGGCGCCTCTGGACCAGGAATGCCTCGACCGTCAGCGCGCGAAACTGGCACAGGCTCTGCCGGCAGCGATGGCGGCGGCCGCAGCCCCTGCAGCGCGGGCCAAACCCGGTTACAACCCGAAGGCGCACGACGGTGTGGTGCCCCCGTGCGAGTGATCGGATCGGCGGTCGCGGTGACGGCTGGCGCCACCCCCGGTAGCGTCGGGATTCCTTGGAGTTGCGCCTGGCGGCTTGCGTCGACGCACTGCCGCAGCGCCGCATAGTCGGGCATACTGGCGGGGATCTCCGAGACCGCGGGCCAGGCGGCCCGCCAGCGAGCGACCGTGCTCCCATCGTTCAGCATGCCCGTAGTCAGCGCGTCGACGCGGCAGGTGCTCCGGCACCCGGCGGCCTTCGCCCTGCGCACGGTGCACAGCTTCGGCCGCAACCAGGGACTGCTGCTGGCGGCGGCTATTGCCTACTATGCGTTGCTGTCGGTCGTGCCGCTGCTCATCCTGTCGGTGATCGCGTTGTCGCACTTGGTCGAAGAGGCGGAGCTGCTGGCGACGATCGGCCGCTACCTCGAATGGCTGGTGCCCAGCCAATCGCACGCCTTCCTGGCGGAGATCTCGAAATTCATGGAGCAGCGGGCGGCGGTTGGTGCCGTCCTGCTGCTGACGATGCTGTTCTTCAGCTCGCTGGCCTTTTCGGTCCTCGAGAAGGCGATGGCGGTGATCTTCGCTCACCGCAATGCCGGCGGGCAACGGCACTTCCTGACCTCGGCGCTGCTTCCATACTGCTTCGTCCTGTTGCTTGGCGTCGCACTGCTCGGCGTCACCATCGTCTCGATCGCCCTTGAGGCGATCGCCCACGCCAACCTCCATTTCTTCGGCTGGGAGTGGTCACTGCGCGGGCTGGCCGGCAGTCTCATCTACCTCGTCGGCCTCGGCTCCGAGATCTCCATCCTGACGGCGATCTACCTCATCATGCCGGTCGGGCGGGTGCGCCTGCGCCATGCGCTGTTCGGCGGCTGTACGGCGACGTTGATCTGGGAAGTGATCCGCCACATCCTCGTCTGGTTCTTCACCACCCTGTCGAAGGCGAGCGTTGTTTACGGGCCGCTGGCGACGGCGGTGGTGGCGATGTTCAGCATGGAGATCGCCGCCACGCTGCTGCTCTTCGGTGCGCAATTGATTGCCGAGTACGAGTGCCTCGGCCGGGAACGCGCAGCGGCCGCCGCGACAGCGCCCGCAGCGACTTGAGTGCGGGCGTGCGCGCTGCCATTGACCGCGGGTCGCCGGCGCGGCGATACTGCGTCGGCGCGGCGGCATGCGCTGCGCGCAGCGATCGACCGTCAGAAAGGCGACGATGATGAATGCAGGCATGGATGCGACCGACGCCGGCGGCGAGGCGGCGCTGCGCGAGGCGTATGCACTTGCCACAGCCTTTCTCGCGTCGCTGCCGCAGCGACCGGTGAGCCTGGTGCCGACGCCGGCCGAGATGGCGGCCGCCCTCGACGAGGCGCTGCCCGAGAACGGCTGCGATCCCGCCGGCATCGTCGGCGAGTGGTTTGCCCGTGCCGAGCGCGGAATCACCGCGTCGCCCGGTCCGCGCTTCTTCGGTTTCGTCAATGGCGGCGTGACGCCGGCAGCGCTGGCCGGCGACTGGCTGGCATCGGCGATCGACCAGAACGCCGGCCTGTGGGCCGGCAGCCCGGCGGCGGCGCAGACGGAGCTGGTCGTCCTGCGCTGGCTGCGGGAGCTTTTCGGTCTGCCGGCGGCCTGGCAGGGGGCGCTGACCAGCGGCGCGACGATGGCCAATCTCGTCGGGCTCGTCACGGCGCGGCAGTGGGCTGGCCGGCAACTCGGCTTCGACGCTGCCGGCGACGGTCTCGCGGGCCGGCCGCCGATCGTCGTCGTCGGCAGCAGCGAGATCCATCTCAGCGCCGTCAAGTGCCTCGGCACGTTGGGCTTTGGCCGCAACCAGGTGCGCCGGGTGGCGGCTCGCTGCGGCGTGGTCGACCTCGCCGCGCTGGCCAGCGTGCTGCGCGGCATCGACGGCCCGGTGATCCTGATCGGCAATGCGGGTGAGGTCAATAGCGGCCATTTCGACGATCTCGCGGCGCTTGCCGATCTGCGCGACGGGCACCCCGGCGGCGCCTGGCTGCACGTGGACGCGGCATTCGGGCTCTTCGCCGCCGTTTCGCCGCG
>JAEUOM010000004.1 GCA_016788495.1 Accumulibacter sp.
TAGACGACCGCCTGCGTCACCTGCCCGCGATGCGCCAGCGCGATCGAAATGGCGTACTGCGGGAAGCCGTGGATGAAGTTGGTCGTGCCGTCAAGCGGATCGATGATCCACTGGTACTCGCTGCCGGCAGCGCTGCCGGCGACCTGACCGGACTCTTCTGCTAGAATCCCGTACTCGGGATAGGCCTCGCGCAGGACGTCGATGATCGCTGCCTCGGCCGCCTTGTCCACTTCCGTGACGAAGTCGTTCTGGCGTTTGCTGGTCACCTGCAGGTGATCGATGTCCAGGGACGCGCGATTGATGATCTGGCTGGCGCGCCGCGCCGCCTTGACGATGATGTTCAGAGCTGGATGCATGTCTGTTGGCGAACCTGACGGGCGGCTTCGGCCGCCCGATTGGTGTGGAGGAGCCCCGATTCTAATATGAACCGCGCTGCCGGGGCCGATCGTTCGCGCCTGCCGCTCGACCGAATCCGCGTCGTCCTCTCGCACACCAGCCATCCCGGCAACATCGGTGCCGCCGCCCGCGCGATGAAGACGATGGGTCTGACACGCTTGCTGCTGGTCAACCCGAAGCGCTTCCCCGACGACGAGGCGGTCGCCCGCTCGGCCGGCGCCGATGATCTGCTCGCCGGCGCGCGGGTCTGCTCCAGTCTCGACGAGGCCCTGGCGGATACACAGTTCGCCTGTGCCGTCACGGCGCGCCAGAGGAATCTCGGACCACCGCCGCTGGCGGCGCGCGCGGCGGCCGCAGAGATCGTGGCGAGGGCCGGCGACGGCGCAGTGGCACTGCTGTTTGGCAATGAAAGCGCAGGCCTGTCGAATGCCGAGGTGCAGCGCTGCCAGAGGACGGTGTTCATCCCGGCGAATCCCGGCTATGGCTCGCTGAACCTCGCGGCGGCAGTACAGATCCTGGCCTACGAGTTGCGCCTCGCCGCCTTCGACAACCAGCCACCGCTGGGCAGCAGAACCGTCGCCTTCGCGTCGCCGCCTGCAAGTCATCAGGACATCGAGCGCTTCTACCAGCATCTCGAACGGGTGATGGTCGGCAGCGGCTTTCTCGACCCGCAGCGCCCGCGCCGGCTGCTGCCCAAGCTGCGGCGCCTGTTCGGGCGCGCCGGGCTGGAGCGTGACGAGATCAACATCCTGCGCGGCGTGCTCGACGCGGTCGAGCGGCAGAACGCCGGACGGCAGATCGACCACACCAGCGAAATAATGGAAGACTGAAACAGTCAACCATTATAAAATCCGGAATTGCGTCGGGCTTTCCCGCCTCCCCGCTCAAGGACCTTCATCTCATGTTCAGCCACCTGCGCGAAGACATCCAGTCGGTATTCGACCGCGATCCCGCTGCCCGGACCTTCTGGGAGGTGCTGACCTGTTACCCGGGCGTCCATGCCATGGCCTCGCATCGTCTGGCGCACTGGCTGTGGGCGCATCGGCTGCGCTGGCTCGGCCGCCTGGTCTCGCATTTCGGACGCTTCTTCACTGGTATCGAGATTCACCCCGGAGCGGTGATCGGGCGCCGCCTGTTCATCGATCACGGCATGGGTGTCGTCATCGGCGAGACGGCAGTGATCGGCGACGACGTCACCCTCTATCACGGAGTGACCCTCGGCGGTACCTCGTGGAACAAGGGCAGACGGCATCCGACACTCGAGAGTGGCGTGGTCATTGGCGCCGGCGCCAAGGTGCTCGGACCGATCACGATCGGCGCCGCGGCGAAGGTGGGCTCGAATGCGGTGGTCGTCAAGAACGTTCCCCCGGGCGCCACCGCCGTCGGCAACCCGGCCCGCATCATCGACCCGGCGCAGGCGCAAAAGCGCGAGGAGATGGCCGGGCAACTCGGCTTTTCGGCCTATGCGCTGGCCGCCGATCAGGACGATCCGCTGGCGAAAGCGATTCACGGCCTGCTCGACCATGCCGTCGAGGTGGACCGCCGTTTTGGCCTGTTGCTGAAGCGGGTCGAGGCTGCGGGGGTCGAGGTCGATGGCGAATTGCTGCGCAGCGACCCGTTCGACCCACAATACCTGAGTAAAATAGTTGACTAATGGGCAAGGCCCCCGTATAATTCGATTGTCCTAACAACCACTCTTCAAGGAGGAGCCATGCGACTGACAACGAAAGGACGTTTCGCGGTCACCGCGATGATCGACCTCGCGCTGCGCTGCAGTGAAGGTCCGGTTTCCCTGGCTGGAATCAGCGACCGCCAGAAGATTTCGCTTTCCTATCTCGAGCAGCTGTTTGGCAAGCTGCGCCGCCACGGCTTGGTCGCGAGCGTGCGTGGCCCCGGCGGTGGCTACTGTCTGGCCCACCCAGCCAGCCAGATGACGGTCACCGACATCATTCGTGCCGTCGATGAACCGCTCGACGCGACGCAGTGCGGCGGCCGCGAGAACTGCCACGATGATGAGCGCTGCATGACCCATGAGCTGTGGTCCACGCTCAACGACAAGATGTACGAGTATCTCAGCTCGGTCAACCTCGCCGAACTCGTCGAGCAGCAGATCCGCAAGAACGGCCACGTCTCGATCCTGCAGGACGCGCGGCGCAGCCGGAGCAAGCCGCGCAGCGTCAAGGCCCTGGCGGTTGGCGGCTGAAGGCCCTCCGTTCCATGTTCGCGCCCGTCTATCTCGACCACAATGCCACCACCCCGGCCGAACCGGCGGTGCTCGAGGCGATGCTGCCCTACTTCTCGGTGCAGTTTGGCAACGCCTCGAGCCGGCACGAGTACGGCCGGGCGGCGCGACGGGCGATCGATGATGCGCGCGCCCAGGTGGCGGCGGCAGTCGGCGCGCATGTCACAGAGGTGGTGTTCACCAGCGGCGGATCGGAAGCCAACAACCTGTTGCTCAAGGGTGGCGCTGCCTGCCTCGGACCGGGCCTGCTGGCGATCGGTGCCGCGGAGCATCCGTGCGTCCTCAAGCCGGCCGAGCAGCTTGCGCGGCGGGGCTGGACACTCGAGAAACTGCCGGTAGACGGCGACGGACGGATCGTCCGCGAGCAGTACGACATGGTGATGACGCGCAAGCCGAAGATCGTTTCGCTGATGCTCGCCAACAACGAGACCGGCGTCATCGAGGACATCGAGCCCCTGGCCGAGCACGCGCGGGCTGCCGGCACCTGGTTCCACAGTGATGCGGTGCAGGCATTCGGCAAGTTGCCGGTCGATTTCCGGCGCCTCAACGGTGCCGGCGTGCACGCGCTGACGCTGTCGGCGCACAAGATGGGCGGACCGAAGGGAGCAGCGGCGCTGATCGTCGACAAGCGACTCGAGCTCGAGCCGCTGATTGCCGGCGGTGGCCACGAGCGCGGTCTGCGCTCGGGAACCGAGAACGTCGCGGCCATCGTCGGTTTCGGGGTCGCCTGCCAGCTGGCAGTCGAACGACGAGCGGCGCTTGCCGAAAGGCTCGCCCGGCTGCGGACGCAGCTCGAACAAGGCTTGCTCGGGCTCGGCGCGACGCTCTTCGGGCAGCAGGCGGAACGCTTGCCGAACACGGTCTATTTCGCCTTGGCTGGCGTCGATGGCGAGACGCTGGTCGGCCACCTCGACCGTGCCGGATACGCCGTGGCCAGCGGCGCGGCGTGCTCGAGCGCCAACCCGGAACCGTCGCATGTGCTGCGGGCGATGGGTGTTGATGGCGAACTGGCGCGTGGCGCGGTACGCGTCAGCCTTGGCCGCGGAAACACTGAGGAACAGGTCGCAGGCTTTCTCGCCGCCCTGACGATGACTGTCGACCGGCTGCAACGATTGACGGCGATGGCTGTCTGAGCGGCGAGTGAGGCTGCCGCAGTCTGCCCAGCGACGACTGCAACGGCTGCAAGCCCCAAGCGGATATCCACAACCCGGAGCAAAAGCAATGTTGAAGCTGCCCATCTATCTCGACTACTCGGCCACCACGCCGGTGGATCCGCGAGTGGCGGAAAAGATGATTCCCTATCTGGTCGAAAAGTTCGGCAACCCCGCCTCGCGCTCGCACTCATTCGGCTGGGAAGCCGAAGCGGCGGTCGAGGAGGCGCGCGAGGAAGTGGCGAAACTGGTCCACGCCGATCCGAAGGAGATCGTCTGGACCTCCGGCGCCACCGAGTCGAACAACCTGGCGCTGAAGGGCGCAGCGCAGTTCTACTCCGGCAGGGGCCGACACCTGGTCACCGTCAAGACCGAGCACAAGGCGGTCCTCGATACCTGTCGCGAGCTCGAACGACAGGGTTTCGCCGTCACCTACCTCGACGTCCAGGACAACGGCCTGGTGGACCTCGAAGCCTTCAGAGCGGCCTTGCGTCCGGACACGATCGTCGCTTCGGTGATGTTCGTCAACAACGAGATCGGCGTCATCCAGCCGATCGCCGAGATGGGCGAAATCTGCCGCAGCCGCGGCATCCTGCTGCATGTCGACGCGGCGCAGGCCACGGGCAAGGTGGCCATCGATCTGGAAGCGCTGAAGGTCGACCTGATGAGCTTTTCCGCCCACAAGACCTATGGCCCGAAGGGGGTCGGCGCACTGTACGTGCGGCGCAAGCCGCGCGTCCGCCTGAGTGCGCAGATGCATGGCGGCGGGCACGAGCGTGGTTTTCGCTCCGGTACGCTGCCGACGCATCAGATTGTCGGCATGGGCGAGGCGTTTCGCCTCGCACGGCTGGAAATGGGCACCGAGAACGAACGCATCCGCATGCTGCGCGACCGCCTGCTGCGCGGCCTTGCGGACATCGAGGAAGTCTATGTCAACGGTGACATGGACCATCGCGTGCCGCACAACCTCAACATCAGCTTCGCCTACGTCGAAGGCGAGTCGCTGCTGATGGCGATCAAGGATCTGGCGGTGTCCTCCGGATCGGCCTGCACCTCGGCCTCACTCGAGCCCTCGTATGTTCTGCGGGCGCTCGGTCGCAACGATGAACTGGCGCACAGCTCGATCCGCTTCACCCTCGGCCGCTTCACGAGCGAAGAGGAGGTGGACTACGCAATCCGCCTGCTGCACGACAAGATCAACCGCCTGCGCGAACTCTCGCCGCTCTGGGAGATGGTCCAGGAAGGGGTTGACCTGAGTACGGTCCAGTGGGCCGCTCATTGATGGAAACCTGAAGGAGCAACAAGATGGCATACAGTGTCAAGGTTCTGGATCACTACGAGAATCCGCGCAACGTCGGGTCCTTCGCCAAGGACGAGGAAGGCGTGGCCACGGGAATGGTCGGCGCCCCCGCCTGTGGCGACGTGATGAAGCTGCAGATCAAGGTCGGCAAGGGCGGCATCATCGAGGACGCCAAGTTCAAGACCTATGGCTGCGGCTCGGCGATCGCATCGTCGTCGCTGGTCACCGAATGGGTCAAGGGCCGGACGATCGACCAGGCGATGGACATCCGCAATACGCAGATCGCCGAAGAGCTGGCACTGCCGCCGGTGAAGATCCATTGCTCGATTCTTGCCGAGGACGCGATCAAGGCGGCGGTGGCCGATTACCGGAAAAAGCACGGCGAGCAGGCCTGACAGGTCTGGAACAGCAACGAAAGGAGATGGCTTTCATGGCAGTGACGCTTTCTGAGCGGGCGGCGACGCACGTCGCGAGCTACATGGTGAAGCGCGGCAAGGGAATCGGGCTGCGCCTCGGCGTACGCACCAGTGGTTGCTCGGGGATGGCCTACAA
>JAEUOM010000020.1 GCA_016788495.1 Accumulibacter sp.
CATCCTGCCCGGCTACGGCCGGCACATCGACGCCGCCCGACTCGGCGGTCGCGTCGGCTTCCGCCCGCTGTCACCCGACCGGCTGCCGATGATCGGCGCTGTCGCCGACGCGGCAGCTTTCGCCGCTGGCGGCGCTGCCGCCACCCTCGCCGACCTGCGCCGCGTCCCCGGCCTGTTCATGCTCAACGGCTTCGGCGCCCGCGGCATCGTCTGGTCGGCACTCGCCGGCGAACTGCTCGCCTGCCTGATCGAGCGCAGCCCGCCGCCGCTCGCCGCCGATCTCGTCGCCGCCGTCGACCCCGGCCGTTTCCTGCTGCGTCGCCAACGGCAGCGCCTGCGCACCGGCGGCGAACAGCGCTGCGACGGAGGCACTCCGCCAGGAGACAACGATGACTGACGAACGCGCGCCGACCACCACGAGCTTCAGCTTCCATTACAGCGAGAGCGAGGATCGCATCGCCCTGCATGCACCGACCGACGGCGACGAAACCGTCGTCTGGCTGACGCGCCGGATGACCACCGGCCTGCTGGTGGCGCTGGCAACGCTGATCGCGCGCAGTAACCCGAACGCCTTGCGCACGCCCGAGCACGCCGCCGAGATCCTCGGCTTCGAGCACCAGAACGCGCTCGTCATCGCCAGCGGTGGCCAGGGAGTCAGGCTGCAGGCAAGCCGGTTGCCGAAGAAGCTGCCGCTGCGCCTCGTCGAGCAGATCGAACTCACGGCGCTGACGAACGGTCGCGGGCGCATCGCGCTGCGCGCCGGTGACAGCCGCCTCAGCCTCGAGTTGCCGCGCGAGAACCTGCACCTGCTCCACGATCAGGTGGCGGGCCTGGCGAAACACGCGCGCTGGAATCTCGAACTCGGCGAGCCTTGGCCGGCCTCTCCCGCCACCGGGGACAGTCAGCCGCGCGTCACGCACTGACGGAGACGCCGACCGTCGCCCGGACACGGTCGCCGGTCGGCAACCAGGGGGCCACCGGTAGACACAGCGGAAGAGCCGGCAGCGACACGGCTCAGCCGGCCGGCGGCAGCGTCACGAAAACGCCGGCCCGCGCATTCTCGCTGACCGCCCGCGCGGCTGGATGGGTCAGCCGCCGCTCGGCTGAAATGAGGAAGAATCGCTCGCGCAGCTCCTCCGTCTCGCCCAGCTTGACGACCCGGTAGTGCGCGGTCACGTCCGGCACGCTGGCCGCCGGCGTCGGAAAAACGCCGGCACCGGCCTCGCCGAAAGCCTTCAGCAGCGCACTGTCGTCGAATTCGCCGACGATGCGCGGCCGCTTCCCGTGCCGTTCCAGCCAGCGCGGCAGCGTCCCGTGCAGTGTGCTGTCGCGCCCGGGCAAGAGCAGGGGCGCGCCATCCAGGCAGTCCGGGAAGCCGCCGGTCAGTCGCGCAGCAAGCGCCGGTGCGGCCATGAAAGCCACCCCCGATTCGCCGAGCGGATGGCTGTAGCCCTTGATCTCCGTGCCCGGCGGCAGCGGCCGGTCGGCCAGCACCATGTCGAGGCGGTGGATCGCCAGATCGGCCAGCAGACGTTCCAGTCGGTCCTCCTGGCAGATCAGGCGCACCGCTGCCGGAAGTTCGAGCACCGGCGCCAGCAGGCGATGGGCGATGAACTTCGGCACGACGTCGGCGATGCCGACGCGAAAGGTGATGAAGCGCCCGTCGCTGCCATTCTGCAGCAGGTCTTCCAGCTCCGCCCCGGTCTGGAAGATTTCCTCGGCGTAGGAGAGCGCCAGCTTGCCGGTTTCAGTCAGTTCCAGGCGGCGCCCGACGCGCCGAAACAGCGCCACCCCGAGCCGCTCCTCGAACTGGGTGATCTGCCCGGACAGCGTCTGCGGCGTCAGGTGCAGTCGCTCCGCCGCGCGGCTGACGCCGCCCGAGCGGGCGACACTGACGAAGTAATGCAGATGCCGGTAGTTGATCACGCGCCCTCCTTTAGTTCGATATTTTCGATCATAGCTCATTCTTATATCTGCTTGTGTCGAACATTGAACGTACCCATAATGCGCCTGTCTTCTTCCCACCCCGACCGAGGAATGCCATGAACCTGCAAATCCAGGCCAACGACTTCGCCCTGACCGACGGGCTGCGGCAACATGTGGCGACGCGCCTCGCCTGCGCCCTGAATCATGGCCAGGAGGTCGTCACGCGCGTCGTCGTGCGTCTTGCCGACGTCAATGGACCGCGTGGTGGCGAGGACAAGTGCTGCAGCATCGAAGTACGCCTCAAGGGCGCTCCCGCCCTGCTCGTCGAGGATACCCAGAGCGACCTCTACGTCGCCGTCGATCGCGCCGCTGGGCGCATCGGCCGCACGCTCGACCGCCACCTCGCCCGGCGGCGCGAGGCTGCCGTGGTTGCGGGCAGCCAGCGGACACCGTCCAGCGAGGAAGCGCCATGACCGTTCCGTTCGTGGCGCCACTGATCGAGCGGCGTCGTGCCACCTGGCCGGCAGCAGGCGTGACAGCGATGACTGCTGGCGCGCCGCCGATCCGCGCCACGGGGACAGGCTCCGGCTTCCGGTCCGCGGCCGCGACGCCCGACGGCGGCGAAGCCATCGCGCTGTCGCGCGGCAACACACGCAGTCCTGCATGACCGCCAGCGTCGACAGTTTCGCCAGCGGCGCGATGTGGGCCGGCTTCATCGCCTTCGTGCTCGGCATGCTGGCGCTCGACCTGTTCGTCTTCGGTGGCCGCAAGGCGCACCGCGTGTCGGTCAAGGAGGCACTGGCCTGGGTGATCGCCTGGGTCTGCCTCGCGCTTGCCTTTGCGGGACTGCTCTGGTGGCATCTGCACGGTACCCAGGGGGCCGAGGTGGCGCAGCGCAAGACGCTCGAGTTCCTCGCCGGCTACCTGATCGAACAATCGCTGTCGGTCGACAACATGTTCGTCTTCGTCATGATCTTCAGCTACTTTGCGGTGCCGCCGGAACTGCAACGGCGCGTTCTGCTGTACGGCGTTCTCGGCGCCATCGTCATGCGCGCCGGCATGATCCTCGCCGGGGTGTGGCTGGTATCGGAATTCGCCTGGGTGCTGTATGTCTTCGGCGCCTTCCTGGTGATCACCGGCATCAAGATGCTGATCTTCGCCGACCATGAGCCCGACCTCGAGAAGAACCCGCTGCTGCGCTGGCTGCGCCGGCATCTGCGCATCACGCCGGGCTTCCACGGCGAATCCTTCTTCGTCCGCCAGAACGGCATCCTGTGGGCGACGCCGATGTTTCTCGTGCTGATCCTGATCGAGGCCAGCGACCTGGTGTTCGCGGTCGACAGCATCCCGGCGATCTTCGCGGTCACCACCGACCCCTTCATCGTCTTCACTTCGAACATCTTCGCCATCATGGGCCTGCGCGCGCTGTACTTCCTGCTCGCCGACATGGCGGACCGCTTCCACCTGCTGAAGTACGGACTCGCCATCGTGCTGGTCTTCATCGGCGGCAAGATGCTGGCGGCGCCGTGGTTCCACATGCCGATCCAGTGGTCACTCGCAATCGTTGCCGGTACCATTCTGATTTCGGTGGTGGCCAGCCTGGCCCTGTCGAAACCCAGGGGCGAAGCGGCAGGAGAAGCACCTTGAGCCATCCGGTCGATCTTCCCGCCGCCGCGGGCGGCCAGCGCGACGCCGATGGCCGCCTCGTCGGCCTGGTGTTCGACAGCTCGCCACCGCTGACGGCGCCGACCGACAATCCCTGGCTGGTCGCAGTCGACAGTTCGGACAACGCGTTGCGCGCCGTCGCCCATGCCGCCCGGCAGGCGAGTACGATGACCGCCTGCGCGCTGCACCTGGTCAGCGTTCAGCCCTGGCTCAGCCGGGAAGCGGCGGCAGCCGAACTCGCGCAGCGGGCCTGGCACAGCACCGAGCGCGCACGTTCGCTGCTCGACGCGCACGGTGAGCCGTGGCGGCTGCATGTGGCAATGGGCGAGGCCGCCGAACAGATCGCTGCTCTGGCCGGGCGCCTCGGTTGTTCCGTCATCGTCATCGGCGGCCGCGGGCTGGGTTTCAGCGAAGGCCTGCTGCGTGCTGCGGTTGTCAACAAGCTGGTGCACCTCTGCCCATGTCCGCTGCTGCTGGTACCCTGAGCACGCCGTCCCGGCAGGCGCCGGCCCCGGCAACGTCTTCGTCCACCGCGACAGCGACCCGACGAGGTGCCACGCGCCAACGCGGCCTGCGCAGCGAAGCATCCCTGCAGCCGCGCATCGACCGCGCGCCGGGCAGCGGGCACGCTGCCGGCGCGTCGCCGGAATCGTCATGACGGCGGACGTCAACACGCTCGCTGGCAGCGACAGGCGCCAGCGCGTCCGCGCCTGGGTCGAGCAGCCGCGCGTGCAGAACTTCATCATCGGCCTGATCCTGGTCAATGCCGTCTTGCTCGGCCTGGAAACCTCTACCAGCGTGATGGCGATGGCCGGCGGGCCGATCGTCATGCTGGACTACACCATCCTGGCGGTGTTCGTCGGCGAAATCGCCCTGCGCCTTTACGCCCACCGCGCGGCATTCTGGCGCGACCCCTGGAGCGTCTTCGATTTCGCCGTGGTCGCCATCGCGCTGGTCCCGGCGACGGGGCCGCTGGCCGTGCTGCGGGCGCTGCGAGTGTTACGGGTGCTGCGGCTGCTGACCATGGTGCCGTCGATGCGGCGCGTGGTCGGAGCCTTGCTCGCGGCGATTCCGGGCCTCGGGTCGATCGCGATGGTGCTGCTGCTCATTTACTATGTCTTCGCGGTGATTGCCACCAAGCTTTTCGCGGCGACCCACCCCGAATGGTTCGGCAATCTCGGCCGCTCCCTTTACACCCTGTTCCAGGTCATGACCCTGGAGAGCTGGTCGATGGGCATCGCACGCCCGGTGATGGAGAATTTTCCTTACGCATGGATCTTCTTCGTCACCTTCATTCTGGTGGCGACCTTCACCATGCTCAACTTGTTCATCGCCATCATTGTCAACGCCATGCAAAGCTACACCGAGGCGGAGCAGCGCGACACCAAACTGGCCGTGGAAGCGGCGCGCGAGCACATCGAGGCCGACCTGCACGCCGAGATGCGCAGCCTGCGCGACGAGATCCGCGCGCTCAAGTCCATGCTGTCGACCGGCGCAACGGCCCCGTCTCGGCTGGCGCCACAGCCCGTCGCCAGGGAAGATCGATGAAACGCCTCTTCCTGTTGCTCGCGTCCCGCCATGCCCGTCATGTGGGCGCAGTCGGTTACCATGCGCCTCGTCGGCCTGGAAGCGCATCGCAACGCCATCGGGGCCGCGATCTGACCGTGTAACCCTTGGGCCATCAAGCCCTTGGCACCTCCGCGGGAGAAACGGAGTGCGAGTGAAGAAAGAAGTTGAATGGCAAATCGAGGCCCCAGGTACAAAATCCTCTGACCAAGCGAGTGCGGCATGATCGACGTGGTCGTCCTGTTCTTTGTCTTCGGCTTGGCTGCGGGGTTGGCGCGCTCGGAACTCAAGCTCCCGGGCGCGCTCTATGAAACCCTGACGGTATTCCTGCTGCTGGCCATTGGCCTGAAGGGCGGTGAAGGGCTGTCCCGGCAACCGCTTGCGCCGCTTCTGCCGCAACTGGCGGCGGTGATTGCCCTGGGTGTGGCCCAAACCCTGCTTGCCTATGCCCTGCTACGGGGCGTGGGCCGCTTCGGCCGATCGGATGCAGCCGCCACAGCGGCGCACTACGGATCGGTGAGCGTCGCGACCTTCGCCGTGGGCATGAACTGGCTTGCGGTGCGAAACATTGGCTTCGAGCCACAGATGACGATCATCCTCGCCGTGATGGAGGTGCCGGCGATCATGGTCGGCATCGTTCTGGCGCGCGGCATCGGCAAACAGACCGACTGGCGTACCCTGGCGCACGAAACCTTCCTCGGCAAGGGTGTCACCCTGTTGCTCGGCGGCATGGCCATCGGCTGGGCGGCGGGGCCGGACGGGCTGGCGCCAGTCAAGCCGGTGTTCTACGACCTGTTCAAGGGGACTCTGGCGCTGTTCCTGCTCGAGATGGGGCTGATCGTCAGCCGCCAGATCGGAGAACTCAGGAAGCGCGGATGGTTCATCGTCGGCTTCGGACTGCTGATGCCACTGCTTTCGGCGCTGCTGGGGCTCGCCACCGGCATGGCCATCGGCTTGTCAGCGGGCGGGCTGACGCTGCTGACGACGCTGGCCGCCAGCGCCTCCTACATCGCCGTGCCGGCCGCGATGAGACTCGCCGTGCCGGAGGCCAATCCGGCGGTATCGCTGGCTGCGGCGCTCGGCATCACCTTCCCCTTCAACATCATTGTCGGCATTCCCTTCTATCATTGGCTGACAACGAGCATCGCCGGAGCAACGCCATGACCTTGCCCACCGAACACCGCAGCCTCGTCGTCGTGATTACCGAGACGGCGCTCGAACAGACGTTGTTGCGCGACTTCGACCGACTCGCCGTACGCGGCTATACCGTGTCCGATGCTCGCGGAAAGGGCACGCACGGGGTGCGCGACGCCGCCTGGGACGAGGCCGCCAACATTCGCATCGAGGTCATCTGCTCACGCGATCAGGCGGAATCGCTGCTGCAGCACCTGCAGACCCACTATTACGCGGATTTCGCCATGGTGGCGTTTCTTCAGGACGTCGAAGTCGTTCGTCCCGACAAGTTCTAGACGGCACAGGCGGACGATCTGCCGCCTCGCGAACGGCAGCGGCATGAACGCCGTCTGCCCGGACCGCGTGGCTTCCCGTATTCCGGTGCCACGAAAGGTGTGCGTTTCTTGAAGGTTCCGGTGATGTTCATCCACCACGCCAGCGATCATGTCTGACCCCGCATCCCTTCCCCACCCCGACGACGAGCCCCCCTGGCACGCCCGCACCGCGGCAGCGGTCGCCGCCGCCCTCGCTGTCGACCCGGCGGCCGGCCTCGACTCCGCCGAGGCCGCGACCAGGCTTGCCGCGCACGGCGCGAACCAGCTCGCCGAAAGGGCGCCGCGGCCGGCCTGGAAGAAGTTCCTCGACCAGTTCCGTAATCTTCTGGTCATCGTGCTGCTTGGCGGCGCCGTGTTGGCCGGGGCGCTGGGCGATCTCGGGGACTCCCTGGTCATCGCCATCGTCGTGATCCTCAACGCGACGCTGGGCTTCTTCCAGGAGCATCGCGCCGAGGCGGCTCTGACGGCGCTGAAGAACATGCTGGCGCCGACGGCGCGCGTTCGCCGCAACGGGCAGACAGCGCTGGTCCCGGCGATCGATCTGGTGCCCGGCGACATCCTGCTGCTCGAAGCCGGTGACCGCATCCCGGCCGATGCGCGCGTGCTCGACGCACACGCGGCGGAAGTGGCCGAAGCCGCGCTCACCGGCGAGTCGCACGCGGTGGCCAAGAGCCCGGAAGCTGTCCGGCAGGAGTCGGCACTGGCGGAACGGCAGGGGATGGTCTTCATGAACACCGTGGTGACGCGCGGACGCATCGAAGCGCTGGTCACCGCCACCGGCATGCACAGCGAGATGGGCAGGATCGCCGGCCTTCTGGCCGACGCCGCCGAGTCGGCCACACCGTTGCAGACGCAGCTCGACAGACTGGGGAAACACCTCGCCGTCATCGCCGGCTTTGTCGTCGCGCTGATTTTCGTCGTCGGCGTGATGCGCGGAGACGATCTGGTGAAGACGGCGATGACCGCCATCGCTCTGGCAGTCGCGGCGATTCCCGAAGGATTGCCGGCCGTGGTCACCGTGACGCTGGCGCTCGGCATGCACCGCATGGCCCGACGCAACGCCATCGTCAAGAAGCTGGCGGCGGTGGAAACTCTCGGCTGCACCAGCGTCATCTGCTCCGACAAGACCGGGACGCTGACCCTCAACCAGATGACGGCGCGCCGCGTCTATTGCCTGGGCCGCCACTTCATCGTCAGTGGTGAAGGTTACGGCGGCAAGGGCCGCATTGAACCGGAGGACGAACAAGCCCCGCCGGACTGGTCGGCATTGCTGGCGCCTGCGGCCTTGTGCTCCGATTCCCGCCTGCAGGACGACGAACTGATCGGCGACCCCACCGAAGGCGCCCTGCTGGCGCTGGCGCGCAAGTCGGGCGTCGAAGCGCAACGACTGGCGGCAAGGTATCCGCGCATCGCCGAAGTTCCCTTCGACTCGGCGCACAAGTTCATGGCCACGTTCCATCGCGATGGGGAGATCGTCCGCATGTGGGTGAAGGGTGCGCCTGATGTTCTGCTGGCACGCGCGACGCGCCGGCTGACGCCTGCCGGCGAGCAGCGCCTGGACGACGCAGCGCGTAGCGAATACGCCGCGCAGAACGACGCCTATGCCGCAACCGCCATGCGTGTGCTGGCCCTGGCCGGCCGCGCCATCCCGGTGGCGGAGTTCGATCCGGCCGGAGACCTGATGCGCTGGACCGACGAGCTGACGCTGATCGCGCTGGTGGGCATCATCGACCCACCGCGCCCCGAGGCGAAGGAGGCCATCCGAGTCTGCCAGGCCGCCGGTATCGCCGTGAAAATGATCACCGGGGACCATCGCGCCACGGCCAGCGCCATCGCCCGCGAACTCGGTCTGGCAGGCGAAGCGCGCGCGGGCTGCGAAATTGAAGGACTCGACGGCGCGGCGGCGAGTGCGATGGTCGAGCGCACCGCCGTGTTCGCCCGCGTCTCGCCCGAACACAAGTTGCGCATCGTCGAGGCCTTGCAGGCGGGCGGCCATGTCGTCGCGATGACCGGCGACGGCGTCAATGATGCCCCGGCGCTGAAAGCCGCCGACATCGGCGTCGCCATGGGCATCACCGGCACCGAGGTCACGAAGGAGGCCGCAACCCTGGTGCTCACCGACGACAACTTCGCCACCATCGTGCGCGCTGTCGAGGAAGGACGCACCATCTACGACAACATCGTCAAGTTTGTCCGCTTCCAGCTTTCCACCAATATCGGCGCCATCATCACCGTGCTCGGCGCGCCGCTGTTCGGCATGCCGACGCCCTTCACCGCGATTCAGATCCTCTGGGTCAACATCATCATGGACGGCCCGCCGGCCATGACCCTCGGTGTCGAGCCGGCGCGACCCGGCATCATGCAGGCACCGCCGCGCGCAGCCGATGCGCACATCCTCACCGGCGGGCGGCTCTGGCGTCTGGCACTCTACGGCCTGACGATGGCGGCGGGCACGCTGGCAGCCTACGCCTGGGGCACCCACGAAGGACTGGGCGGCGGCAGCGGCCACGCCCATGCGGTGACGCTGGCATTCACCACCTTCGTCCTGTTCCAGTTCTTCAACATCTTCAATGCACGGGCCGAGTCTGGCAGCGCCTTCAACCGGCAGTTCTTCGCCAACGGCAAGCTCTGGCTGGCGCTCGTCGCCGTCGTCGGCCTGCAGATCGTTGCCGTCCATTGGGGACCGGCGCAGGCCGTATTCGACACCGTCGATCTGAGCCTGAACGACTGGCTGCTGGCGACGGCGATTGCCTCAAGCACGCTGCTGCTCGAGGAGACGCGCAAGCTGCTGATGGCGATCGGCAGGGCCGCATCGGCAAAGCTGAGAACGCCCTCGGCCTGACGCAGACCCCCACGACACGAGGGGCGGTCTGCGGGTCGGCTTGCGGACGACCAGCAGCCTGTCGGACTTGATGGGTCGAAGCGACTGAAGTGGGAGACGAGCGCAGTTTTTCACGGATTTCAAGCGAATAGTGGTTCTATTCGTGCAGAAATACGGGAAGAAATGAGCCGTCTTCCCACTTTTTGCAGCCGACTTGGTCAAGTCCGACAGGCTGCTAGCGGCCCTGCCGATGCCCGACACGCAGGGCAGCGGTAGATGACGCCGTCGCGACGCCGTACAGGGAGGCGGCCTTCCGGCAAACCACTTCGACAAGCGGGGGGGGCTCGCTGTCGATGAGGCCGCCGAAAGGCCTGCCTTCGTTTGCTGCAGCCGACGGCGACAGCGCCAGCCGGTTCCCTGCGGGATAGCGGCGGCGCGGCCCACGACCGCAGCGTTCCCTGGCCAACCGAGCCGCGACGGGCGCGGACCGAATGTGCCGACTGCGGGCGGCAAGCAGCTTCAGGTATTGAAAAGCACGATTCGTGCCCGCAGGAAAATATCCATTAAAGCATGAGCGCCGGGTGCCGGCACGGAGTGCGATGTAAGGAAGTCCGACAGACGGCCAGGCAGCACACCGCCACCCTGCCGGTTCACCCGGCCGGCGGCCGTCCGCGTCCTACTCGCTGACGACCACCGTCAGCGGCTCCATCTCCCGATACAGCAGACCGAGCGGCGGCTTGCTGGAGATGGTGATGATCCGCGTCCCCGGCGGGTAGATCAGGTGATAGGTGAGGAACATGTGCGCTTCATCGCAACCGCGCAGCAGTTCGTGCAGGGCTGCGTAGCCGTCGGTCGCCAGCACTTCGACCTCGTCGTAATCGCGCCGGTTGAGGCGGATCGAGTGCGGACGGAACTCGACTTCGGGATGCCTTTCGGCCAGCAGCTCGCGCATCAGCCAGTGCCGCACCTCGGGCAGGACGATGACGCCGACGCTGTCGGCACCGACGACCCACTCGACGGCGCGGGCCTCACCGAAAGGGTCGGGAACGTGGTCGCCGAAGGCCTGGCACCAGCGCGGGAAGAAGGCCGAGTAGCGGTGTACGAGCTTTTCCATGCTGCCTCGCGGTTAACGCCCGCCAACCGCCCGGTCGATCAAGCTGCCGACGACGTCGGTATCCGAGACATAGCCCTCGAGCTCGTTGTTGTCGATCACCAGCACGCTCTTGACCGAATACTGGATCATCAGCCGCGCCAGGTAGCGCACCTCGAGATGCTGCGACACCTGCAGCGCCGGCTTCTGCGCGATGTCGTAGACATTGAGCAGGTCGATGTCGCCGTCGTCGGCGATCACCGCCCGCGCCACGTCGCGATACGAGATCAGCCCGTAGGCATCGCCCGAGTGGCGCTTCTCGACGACCAGCGACTTGACGCCGCGGTCCTTCATCACCATCAGCGCCTCGCGGACGGTCGCCAGCGGGCTGATGGTGACGACCTTCTTCTTCATGATTCCGGCAACCAACATGGCAAGGACTCCTTCAGTCAATGAGCGAACGGGCAGTGAAGCGGGAAGACGGGCGCCGGGCGGCTCACAGCTCCTCCTCGACTTCGCGCCGGAAGGCCTGCATCTGCGCCAGGCCGATGCCGACGACGCTGCCCAGCGGCAGCGAGAAGGCCAGTCCGCCGCCCGGCAGGTCCATCTTCATCTGCATCTTGACCGCCCGCAGGATGCGCATCGCGAGCTGCTTCTCGACGACGCAGAGCAGCAGCGATTCCTTGCGCTCGAGCCCGAGGCCGAGGAAGGTCTTGCGCTCGTTGTGCCGCAGCCCCTTGCCCTTGAGAATGGTGATGCCGGTGGCGCCGGCTTCCTTGAGGATGTCGACCGCGCGGTTCTCGTCCTCCTCGGGAACGATCAGTACGACGGCGGAAAACTTCATCGGCTTTACTCCTTGGCGGGATTCCTGGCGCGCAGCACCCAGGTGGCAAGCATGCCATAAGACATGACGATGATCATCGGCAGCAGCGATGCAAAGGCGATCAGGCCGAAGCCGTCGACCATCGGATCGCGGCCCGGCGTGCGCGTGGCCAGCCCGACGCCGAGCGCGGTGACCAGCGGCACGGTCACCGTCGAGGTCGTCACGCCGCCGCAATCATAGGCGATCGGGACGATGAACTTCGGCGCGAAGCGGGTCATCAGCAGCACCAGCAGGTAGCCGGGGATCAGCCAGTAAGCGATGTTCGTGCCATCGACGATGCGCGCGCAGCCGATGACGATGCCGATGCCGACGCCGACCGACACCAGCGTGCGCAACCAGAAACCCTTCAACTGGCCGAGGCTGACCTCGTCGGCCTTGATCGACAGCGCGATCAGCGCCGGTTCGGCCATCGTCGTCGCGAAGCCGATCAGGAAGCCGTAGAGGTAGAGCACCCACATCGCCACCCCGTCGCGCATCAGGCCGTTGGTCATCTCGTCACCGAGCGGGAAGAGCCCGACCTGCAAGCCCTCGTCGAACATGAACAGACCGACAGCAACCAGAACCATGCCCACCGCCAACCCCCGCGGATCGGCCAGCGGCCGGCGCAGGATGACGAAGCTCGAGAACAGCACGACGGCGATGATCGGCAGCAGGTTCCTGACCATGATCAGGAAGTCGAGCAGCAGCTCGAGAGCGGCGTACTGGTGCTGGTCGTCGCTCGGCATCAGCAGCACCGCGGTACCCGCCTCGGCAGGGACGAAGAAGACGATGCCGTAGAGCTGGATGATGATCATCGGCGCCAGGGCGCCGAAGGCGATCAGGCCGAAACCGTCGAGCATCGGGTTGCGGCCGCGGATGCTGGTCGCCAGACCGACGCCGAGCGCGGTCAGCAGCGGTGCGGTGACGGTCGAGGCGACGACGCCGCCGGAATCGAAGGCCAGACCGACGAGTTGCGGCGGCGAGAAGATCGTCAGCACGATGACCACAAGATAGCCGGGAATCAGGTAGTTGCCGATCGAGTGACCGAGGACGATGCGCCAGACGCCGACGACGACCGCCAGGCCGACGCCGAGCGCCGCCACCATGCGCAGCGTGAGCGCGCCCATGCTGCCGCCCGACACCGCCTCGGCCTTGTAGGCGACGGCCATCAGCGCCGGCTCGGCGGCGACCGAGGCGAAGCTGACGCAGAAGGCGAAGAACATCAGCCAGAGGAAGGAGCCGCGCCGCGCGAAATCGAAAGCCATCGTCTCGCCGGCGGGAAAGATCGCCGCGTCCAGCCCCTTGACGAACAGCGCGAGGCCGAGGAGGACGACGGCGAAACCACCGATCAGCGCCGCCGGGCTGTCGGGCATGCGCTGGATGAAGAAGACCTGGAAGACGACGACGACGATCAGCGTCGGCGCGAGATCACGACCTGCTTCGTGCAGCAGCTCGCGTATGACGCGAACGAGCGAACCGAGACGCATCCTAGGCCTGCACGTCCGTCCACGAGCGGCGGCG
>JAEUOM010000074.1 GCA_016788495.1 Accumulibacter sp.
TGGCAGATGGCGGTACCAATTCCCCCCATGGCACCTGTAACCAATGCAACACGTTGCGTCATAGATGTTTCCTTTCCTGTTGAAGGTTGAACGCTCTTATTCTGACCGATGAGGCCATCGGCGATTCTGCATTGCAGCATCGGCGCTGTCAATGCCGACAGGCAAAGTTTTCGCTTCTGTCCCGCAGTGCCGCCGGCTCGGGTCGCGACGGGGTCTCGACGGCGCCGCGGCGGCGCCTATAATCATGGCATGCATATCGTCGCCATCGCTTGGCTTTACGTGACCGTGCTGATGGCCCTGACCGAAAGCAACGTCGTCGCCGGCATCCTCACGCTGCTCTTCTACGGCATCCTGCCGGTCGCCCTCCTGCTCTGGCTCTTCGGTGGTCCGGGGCGCCGGCGGCGGGCGGCCCGCAAGGCGGCGGAGGCGACGCCGGCGGCCGCTGGTGATGCGGCGGACCCGCCGCAGTGAAGGCAGTTCCCTTTGCCAGAGCAGTGACATGAACCGCGCCGTCGCGTGCCAGGTGGCAGCGCAGGTCGTCGCCAGCGCGCGCTGGCTGTGGTTTGCGCCGGGACTGGCACGGGCATGCAGCCAGTGCATTGGTGATCTGATCGAGCGAACGAGCTATTGGTCGTTGGCCAGCCAGATCAGCGACGCCATGCGGCCGGTCACGCGGTCACGCCGGTAGGAAAAGAAGAGCTCGTGCTGCCGCAGCGTGCAGTGGTCGCCACCGTGAATCGACCGGACCCCGAGCCGCAACAGCCGCTGCCGCGCCAACAGGTGGAGATCGGCGAGCCAGCCGCCACCCGCCCGCACAACCGATGACTGCCGCCGACTGCAGTCGGCAGGCGCATCAGCGCCGGCGGCACCCTGGGCAAGCCTGCTGAAGGCACGTGCCGCCTGCGAATCGGCAGCGATGAACGCCTGCCGCACCTCGTCGCCCACCTCGAAAGCCTGCGCTCCGATCGCCGGCCCGAGATAGGCGAGCAGGCTGGCAGCGGGGACTCCCATCGCGGCCACCGTCCGCTCGATGATGCCCGCCTGCAGGCCCCGCCAACCGGCATGCGCGGCGGCAACGACGGCGCTGCCGCGGTCGCAGAGCAGCACTGGCAGACAATCGGCGGTCATGACGACGCAGACGACGCCGGGCGCGCGGGTGAACGAAGCGTCGGCAACGGCAGGCTCGGCAGCGCCCCCTGCGATCGCCGCGTCGACCACCGTCGTTCCGTGCACCTGCTGCAGCCAGCAGAGGGAGGCCGGCAGTCGCTCGCCCAGCCGCTGCCGGTTGGCAGCGACCGCCAGCGGATCGTCGCCGACGTGATCAGCGAGGTTGAGGCTGGCGTAAGGAGGCAGGCTGACGCCGCCGAGACGCGTCGTCACCAGACTGCGCACCGGCTCCGGCGCCGGCCAGTCGGGCACGATCCAAGTCGCCCCGGTCATCGCCGGGCGGCCGTCGCGGTAGGCAGCGCCAGGCGGCTGCCGGCAACGGCAGCCCTACGGCTCGAGCAGGTCTTCATCGTCCGCCTCGTCGGCACAGTCCACAAGCATCGCTTCCGCGTCCTCCTGCCAGGCGTCTTCGTCGTCGTCATCCCCGTCGCCGCCGACGGCCTGGTCCGCGCAGGCCAGCGCCGCCTGCCGCCGCAGCGACTCGAGCAGTTCCGCCATGTCCGCCGGCAGAGCGGATCGCCAGCGCATCGCGTCGCCGGTCAGCGGATGCCGCAGCGCCAGGCGACTCGCGTGCAGCGCCTGCCGGGGAAAGGGAGGGCCCTTTGGCAGCCGACTGACGCCGCTGCCGTAAGTCGGGTCACCGACCAATGGATGCCCGGCGGCCGTCATGTGCACCCGGATCTGGTGCGTGCGCCCGCTCTCCAGGGCGCACTCGATCAGCGTGCAGTGCACGAAACGCTCGAGCACCCGGTAATGCGTCCGTGCCGCCTTGCCCGTACTGACGACCGCCATCCGCGTGCGCTGGGTCGGATGGCGGCCGATCGGCGCGTCTACGGTGCCGGACTCTTCGACCAAGCCGCGTGCCAACGCGTGATAGTGCCGCCGGACGCTGCGCGCCTGCAACTGCCGGACGAGATCGGTCTGCGCTTCGAGCGTCCTGGCGACCACCATCAGGCCGCTGGTATCCTTGTCGAGCCGATGGACAATGCCGGCCCGCGGCAGCCGGCCGAGTTCCGGCGAACGATGCAGCAGCGCGTTGAGCAGGGTGCCGCGCCAGTTGCCGCTGCCCGGATGCACCACCAGGCCGGCCGGCTTGTCGATCACCAGCAGGCTCGCGTCCTCGTACACCACCTGCAGAGGAATGTCCTCGGGGGCCGACGATTCGGCACGCTCGTCGGGTGCCTCGGCGAGCTCGATCTGTTCGCCGGCCCAGAGCCTGTGCCGTGGCTCGAGCACGGCCGTGCCGCCGACGGCCACCCTGCCGGCGCGTATCCAGCCCTGCAGGCGGCTGCGCGAGTGCTGCGCCAGCAGCCGGGCAAGAACCTGGTCGAGTCGTTGCCCACCGCACTCGGCCGGTACGTTCAGGGCTGTTCGGGGGTTTGCGCTATAATCGCCCGGCCCGGCGCGCTGCTCCGGCGCTCCGGCAGCGGCCTTCTTCTTCTCTGGGTTCTTCATCATGCGTAGTTTAGCGATTATCGCATCCCTTTTCCTCGCGTCGTTGCTTGCCGGCTGTGGGCTCTTCCCCGAAGCGAAGGACGAAACGATCGGCTGGTCGGCCAACAAGCTGTATACCGAAGCCAAGGAGGCGCTCAACGAGGGCTCCTATGCGCGGGCGGTGAAGTACTTCGAGAAGCTCGAATCGCGCTATCCGTACGGCCGCTACGCGCAGCAGGCGCAGATCGACATTGCCTATGCCTACTGGAAGGACCAGGAACCGGCTTCGGCGATCGCCGCCTGTGACCGCTTCATCAAGCTGCATCCGAACCATCCGAACGTCGATTACGTCTATTACCTCAAGGGCTTGATCAACTTCAACGAGGATCTCGGCATCCTCGGCATCGTCAGCAACCAGGACATGACCGAACGCGACCCGAAGGGCGCGCGCGAATCCTTCGAGGCGTTCCGCGAGCTGGTGACGCGGTTCCCGGACAGCAAGTACACTCCCGACGCGATCCTGCGCATGAAATACCTGGTCAATGCCCTCGCCTCGCTGGAAGTGCATGTCGCGCGCTACTACATGAAACGCGGCGCCTATCTCGCGGCCGCGAATCGCGGCCAGTATGCGATCCTGAACTATCCGGCAGCGCCCGCCAACGAAGAGGCCCTGTTCATCATGGTCAAGGCCTACGACGCGCTTGGCCTGACCGACCTGCGTGACGACGCTGAGCGCGTCATGCGGCGCAACTTCCCGAACAGCGCGTACTACGTGCGTGGCCTCGAGCGCAAGGAACCGTGGTGGAAACTCTGGTAGCCGGCAGACCGGCTGCCACGGCCTTTCAGCCAGACTGCTTGATCGCCAGCACCGCCTGATTGCGCAGGGTTCGCAGCAGAGAGAGATCCTGTCCGGAAATGGAAATCTCTCCCGCCCGCGCCCGGTCGGCGTAGATCATCGCCACCGCGCTGCGCTTGATGCACAGCGGCAGGACGACGAAGGTCTCGGCCGCCACCGCCCTGCGAAACCAGTCCGGGATGCGCGCGGCAATCTTCGGGTCGCTGGTGTCGCTGATCAGGATGTCGACCCCGTTGGCCAGCGCGGCATGGAAGATGTCGGGCGAAAAGACGAGCGAGAAGCGAAAACGCTTCGCCACCTCGACGACGTCGGGACCGAAACCAAAGCGACCGAGCATCGAATTGCTGCGCTGGTCGCGCACGCACAGGATCACCCGCCGGAAACCCATGGCTCGGTACATCGTCTCGAGGGTGATGCGCAGGACGTCGTTGAGCCGGCAGTCGCTGACCAGAGCGTTGCTCACGTCCTGGATGCCAGCCAGCAGGGTGGCTGTCCTCGCCGAGGCGTCGGTCGTGTCGGCGGCGCTCTCGCCGGCAGGACCGGCAGCCACGGCCTCGGCCGCAGGCTGGGCCACCACCGGTACGACAGCGAGTTCGGGCAAGACACTGTCGCCCAGTCCGTCATCCGCTGACAGCGGTGGCACCGCCGGACTGGCCTGCGACGCGCCCCAGGCCTTGAGCTGGCGGCCGAAGCGCGTCTGTTGCAGGTTCAGGCGGATGTTGCGCGCGAAGTCCACCAGCTGCGCGAGCGAGCGGTCGACCGCCTGCCGCAGTTCCTTCTCGTCGAGGGCGATGGCATCGGCGAAGCGGCCGGCGATGCGCCGCAGCTCCTTCGGCTGTTGCTCGCCGCTGCTCTCGGCAATCACCCCGCACAACTCGTTCGACAGGGCAGCGAGGACGCGCAAGCGGTCCTCGCTGCCGAGAGGACGGCGGACGCTGCCGGCCGGCAGGCGACGCATGCTGTTGACGATCTGCCGCGGGAAACCCCAGGTCTGGGCGATGGCCATTCCCAGGTCGGCAAAGGAGATTCCGAGCACCTGCTGCGCGGCGGCGTCTTCGGCGCAGTTCCGCTGCAGCAGGACACGCCGGATCTCGGCGCTTTCTTCCGGAAAGTAATACTGGCTCAGGAGGCGGCCCAGGTTGTGGAACATCGAGCAGATGAACGCCTCCTCACTCTCCGGCCGACCGGCAACACTGCTGCCGATGTCGCGCGCCAGAACACCGGCGAGATTGGCGCGCAGGAATTCATCCTTGAGCTGATCGGCATTGTCCGTGTTCTGCAGGTGCTCGAGAAGCAGCACCGTGATCGCCATGCTGCGCACGGCATCGAGCCCGAGGACGACGACGGCACGCGATACGGTGCTGATGTTGCCGCCACCCGCCTGCTGGTAGTACGCCGAGTTGACCATGCGCAGGATCTTGTTGGTCAGCGAAAAATCCTTCAGGATCGTGTTGGCGAGCTGCGACACGCTCTGATTCTCGGCGGTGGTGATTCTGTTGATCGCGCTGACCGACTCCGAGAGCGCGGGAAAGTCGCTCTTGTGGCGCATGCGCCGCAACAGGAAGTCGATCGTGCTCTGGCGCGCGTCGTTCGCTTCGCCAACGGGGGGGGGATGCAGATGGTCATCAAGCGCCTCGCGCATCTGCGCGGCGGATTCGTAGCGATTCGCCGGATCACGTTCGAGAGCCCGATGCACGAGGTGTACCAGACGCTCGTCGAGCAAGCCGATGGTCTCCGCTGGCAAGCGGATGTCGTCGCCGATGATCCGCCGCATCACCTGCGGCACGTCGCGACCGGCCAACGCGCGGCGGCCGGCGAGCAACTCGTAGAGGACCAGCCCGGCAGCGAAGATGTCCGACCGTTCGCTGCTCCTGCGTTCACTGATGTACTCCGGCGCCATGTACGCCGGCGTTCCCGTCAGCTGGCCGCCGTCGGTCGAGCGCGCCTCGGCGCGCGCGGCGATGCCGAAATCCATCACGCGCGCGACGCCGTCGTCGTCGATCAGGATGTTGCTCGGTTTCAGGTCACGATGGATGATGCCGGCCGCATGCGCGTGGGCAAGCGCATCGAGGATCGCCAGCATGATCGGAATCGCCCGCGCCGGGGGCAAGGCACCGGTGATCTGCAGGTGCTCGGCGAGGTTCCTGCCCGGGACGAGCTGAAAGACCAGATACAGATCGCCCTGCTCTTCCGCCGCCTCGAAGATCGGCACGATGTTCGGATGGCGCAACTGGCTGACCATCCGCGCCTCGGCAAGCAACTGGCTGTTCTGCTGCGCATCCGGACGGGCGAAGTGCAGCGTCTTGATCGCCACCTGCCGCTGCAGATGCGGATCACGTGCCAGATAGACGACGCTCTGCGCGCCGCGCCCGAGTTCGCGAAGGATCTCGAAACGCCCGACCTTTCTGCTCAATCGCCTCCCTCCGGCGAATCGGCATCCGCCACCTCCTCGAGATCGCCCAGCCGGCGCTGCGCCTCTTCGACCGGCAGCGCCTCGACGTTCTTCAGTTTGCGCTCGATCTGTCGCGTCCGCACGCCCGCCGACTCGATGCTCCTGCTCGCCTGCTCGAGTTTGCGGCGGGTCGCCTCGAGCACCTCGCCGAACCTGCCGAACTCGGTCTTCACCGCACCGAGAACCGCCCACACCTCCGACGAACGACGTTCGATCGCCAGCGTGCGGAAACCCATCTGCAGGCTGTTGAGCAGCGCCGCCAGGGTCGTCGGTCCGGCGATGCAGATGCGCAGGTCCCTCTGCAGACCGTCAACCAGTCCGGGGCGGCGCAGGACCTCCGCGTACAGGCCCTCGGTCGGCAGGTAGAGGATGGCGAAATCCGTCGTGTACGGCGGTTCGACGTACTTGTCGCGGATCTTCTTCGCCTCGTCCCGCAACCGGCCCTCGAGCGCCCGCGTCGCCAGCTCGAGCGCCACCGGATCGTTTCGCTCCTGCGCATCGACCAGCCGCTGATGATCCTCGAGCGGAAACTTGGCATCGATCGGCAGCCATACCGGCTGCTGCCCGTCGGCACCCGGCAGACGAATGGCGAACTCGACGCGATCGTTGCGATTCGGTCGCGTCGCCACGTTGCGCGCATACTGGTCGCCGGTCAGCAGTTGGTCGAGGAGCGCATCGAGCTGCACCTCACCCCAGGTGCCACGCGTCTTGACATTGCTCAGGACGCGCTTCAGGTCACCGACGCCGGTGGCCAGCGTCTGCATCTCGCCGAGACCGCGGTGCACCTGCTCGAGACGATCGCTGACCAGCCTGAACGAATCGCCCAGCCGCTGCTCGAGGGTCGCGTGCAGCTTTTCGTCCACGGTCTGGCGGATTTCCTCGAGCTTTCTCGCGTTGTCGCCCTGCAGCAGCGACAGGCGTGCCTCGAGCGCCAGGCGCAGGCTTTCGAAACGCTGCTCGTTGCTGTTCGTCAGCCGCGACAACTGCTGCGCGAAGGATTCGAGCTGCTGCGCCTGCAGTTCGCCGAGCCGGCCGAGTTCTCCGGCAAGCGCCTGTGACAGACGGCCCAGCGACAGCGTCTGTTCCTCGCGATCACCACGCGCAGTCGCCACGGCCTCCTGCCGTCCGCGCGCCAGTTCCTCGCGCAACTCGCGCTCGACCTGGCCGATCGACCGCTGCACGTCGCGCAGGCCGGCGTCGAGCGTCTCGCGGCTGTGCGCGGCACGTGCCAGGACGAGGACCTGCAGCACCAGCAGCGCGACGCCGATTCCCAGCAGCGCCTGCAGGATGCCCTCGCTCATTTGCCAGCCGACGGCAAGGCGCCGGGCCTACTTCAGCGACAACGCCACCCGGCTCTCGCGCGCCTGGGCAGCGGCATCGGCCTTGCCGTCCGAAGCGACGAGCCTGACCGGCAGCAGGAACAACCGTTCGCCGGGAACATCGCGCGCCAGCAGTGCGTCGCGCACGGCTTTTGCGCGGCGGTCGGCGAGATCACGCAGTTCCTCCTCGTCGGCGACGGTGTTGGCCAGGATCAGCTTCTCCATCTCATCGACCGGCAAGCCCTTGACCATGCCGATCAGATTGCGCGGCTTGGGGAACTTCTCGGCTCGATAGACGCGCTCGAGCAGCGCCGGATACTCTTTGGCGTCGACCTCGACGGTCTCCACCGAGCCGCTTTCAACGCCCTTCTTCGTCAGTTCCTCGCGTTTCAGCGCACGCACCTTGCTCTGCAGGCGATGACGCTTCAGTCCCTCGGGGTCGCTCTGCAGATCGGCATGCCCCTCGATCTCGAGCTTCAGCGCCGGCCTGTCGATAAGCGCCTTGCCGAGTGTCTCGAGGCGCTTCTGTGCCTCGGCAGTCAGGCTTGCCTCACCGACGGCGAAGTCGATCGTGGACAGTTCCTCGCCACCGCCAAAAACCGATCCAAGGAGTGCGAAGGGCGACGTGACCGCCTTCACCAGGACGTTGACGATCACCCGCACGATGAGGCCGCCGATGCTGAACTCGGGATCATCGAGCGAGCCCGAGATCGGCAGGTTGATGTCGATCTCGCCGTTGCGGTTCTTCAGCAGAGCGACCGCGAGCGTCACCGGCAGCTTGGTCGCATCCGGACTGGCGACCGGCTCGCCGAAGGTGAGCTGATCGAGAAATATCCGGTTCTCGGCAGTGAGCTGCCGGTTCTCGATCCGGTACTTGACGAACAGCGACATCTTGCCCTTCTCGATCGCGTAGCCGGCGTACTTGCCGGAGTACGGCGACAGCGAGGTCATCTCGATCCCCTTGACTTCGGCCTGCAGATCGAGGCGAGGGGTTGGCGACAACGGGTTGAGCTGGCCGCTGACGGTCAACGGCGCGATGTTGTCGTAACTGCCGCGCAGGTCGACCTTCGCCGCAGTGTCCGCCGCCGACGACAGGCCGCTGATCGTGCCACCGATCTTCTTCAGGTTCGCCGAGTAATTCGGCTTGATGAAATTGTCACTGAACTTGACGTCACCACCCTGCAGCGTGATGCGGGCGATGCTGATCGGCAGCGACGGCTTCGCCACGACGCCGACCGGCGCCGAAGCCTTGCC
>JAEUOM010000133.1 GCA_016788495.1 Accumulibacter sp.
TTACTTCCTCGACCAGCCCGCTTCGCTGCCGCCGGTCGATGCCACACGTTTCCCCGCTTTCGACGTGCAGGCGGTACGCCGCGACTTCCCCATTCTCGCCGAGCGCGTCAATGGCAAGCCGCTGGTCTGGTTCGACAATGCAGCGACGACGCAGAAGCCGCAGGCGGTCATCGACCGGCTGGTGCAGTTCTACCAGCACGAAAACTCGAACATTCACCGTGCCGCCCACGAACTGGCGGCACGTTCCACCGACGCTTACGAAGCCGCCCGCAGCAAGGTGGCTCGTTACCTCGGCGCGGGTTCCGCCGACGAGATCATTTTCGTTCGTGGAGCCACCGAAGCGATCAACCTGGTAGCCAAGACCTGGGGCAGGCAGAACATCGGCGAAGGCGACGAGATCGTCGTCTCCCTGCTCGAACACCACGCCAACATCGTCCCCTGGCAGCAACTGGCGAAGGAAAGTGGCGCCCACATTCGGGTCATCCCGGTCGATGACAAGGGCCAGATCCTGCTCGAGGACTACCAGCGGCTACTCAACGACCGCACGAAGCTGGTGGCAGTCAGCCAGGTCTCCAATGCCCTGGGCACCGTGACGCCGGTAAAGCAAATCGTTGAGCTGGCCCACCGCGCGGGCGCCCGGGTGCTGGTGGACGGCGCCCAGTCGGTCTCCCACATGCGCGTCAATGTGCAGACGATCGATGCCGATTTCTTCGTCTTCTCCGGCCACAAGGTCTTTGCGCCGACCGGCATCGGCGTCGTGTACGGCAAGCGCGACCTTCTCGAAGGCATGCCGCCTTGGCAAGGTGGCGGCAACATGATCGCCGACGTCACCTTCGAGCGCACGCTGTACCAGGGGGTGCCGGCGCGCTTCGAGGCCGGCACGGGCAACATCGCCGATGCAGTCGGTCTCGGCGCCGCCCTCGACTATGTCGAGAGGATCGGAATCGAGAACATCGCACGTTATGAGCATGAGCTGCTCGCTTACGCGACGCAGCGGTTCAAGCCGATCCCCGGCTTTCGGCTGATCGGCACGGCGGACGACAAGGCCAGTGTGCTGTCCTTCGTCCTTGCCGGGTACCGCCCGGAGGAGGTCGGGGCGGCACTCAACGAGGAGGGCATTGCCGTACGCGCAGGCCATCATTGCGCCCAACCGATTCTGCGCCGCTTTGGTGTCGAAATGACGGTGCGCCCGTCTCTGGCGTTCTACAACACCTGTGCCGAAGTGGACCTGCTGGTGTCGGTTCTGCAACGCCTGGCCAGTGGGCGCGGCAGAGCCGTCACCTGAGCGGTCGTGCAGGAATCGTCGCGAGCTGGTCCCGATGCAAGGCACGATGGAGCGAACGACGAGGGTCATCGAGAGGATCGGCGAACAGGGAGCAACGGGCGCTGCACGCTGGCGGAGCACTGACGCCGGCGCACGCTGCTGCGCTGACTCGGGTTCCCTGAGCCGAGCCCGGCCGGCGTCAGCCCGCAGTTGCAGCGCTTCGCGTGGGCGTCCTCAGACGGAACCCGGGCCGATGCGCGTCAGCGCGCCGGCGAGATCCCGTCGGAGATCTTCGACATCCTCAATGCCGACCGACAGGCGCAGCAGTGAATCGCCAATCCCGAGACGGCTGCGCTGCTCCGGCGGAATCGTGGCATGAGTCATGATCGCCGGATGCTCGATGAGACTCTCGACACCACCCAGGCTCTCAGCCAGTGTGAACAATTTGCAACCCTGCAGGAAGCGCTTCGTGCCGGCGAGATCGGTCGCCAGCTCGACCGCGATCATGCCGCCGAAAGCACGCATCTGCCGCCGCGCCAGCGCATGCTGGGGGTGCGACGCGAGGCCGGGGTAGCCGACGCGTCGCACCTGCGGCTGACGCTCCAGCCAAGCAGCCAGATCCTGCGCATTTTCGCAGTGTCGTTGCATGCGCAAATCGAGGGTCTTGACGCCGCGCAGTGTCAGGTAGCTGTCGAAAGGGCCAGCGATGGCGCCGACGGCGTTGTGCAGGAAGCGGAGGCGTTCGAGATGCCCGGCGTTGCGCTCGTCGCTGCCGACGACGGCAACGCCACCGATGACGTCGGAGTGACCGTTGATGTACTTGGTGCTCGAATGGACGACGATGTCGAAGCCGAGTTCCAGCGGGCGCTGTATCCACGGGCTGGCCAGCGTGTTGTCGGCCACCGCCAGCAGCCCATGCTGGCGGGCAAGGATGGCC
Organism: Accumulibacter sp.; assembly: GCA_016788495.1. Taxonomy (GTDB): domain Bacteria; phylum Pseudomonadota; class Gammaproteobacteria; order Burkholderiales; family Rhodocyclaceae; genus Accumulibacter. The sequence goes on from JAEUOM010000133.1 coordinate 2,202, forward strand.
AGAGCCCGCAGATCGACCAGGCGCAGCAGTGGATTGGTCGGTGTCTCCACCAGCAGCATGCGACTCTCGGGCCGGATCGCCGCGGCAAGCGCTGCCGGATCCGAGAGGTCGACAAAGCTGCATGTGAGCCCGGCGCTGCGCCCACGCACCGCCTCCAGCAGGCGATAGGTGCCGCCGTACAGATCGTCGCCGGCAATGACGTGTGCCCCGTGATCGAGCAGTTCGAGGACGGTGGCGATGGCCGCCAACCCCGAAGCGAAGGCAAAGGCCGCGGCACCACCCTCGAGGTCGGCCAGGCAGCGCTCCAGCGCCCAGCGCGTGGGATTGTGCGAGCGACCATAGTCGAGCCCTTTGTGTACCCCCGGACTTTCCTGGACGTACGTCGAATTGGCATAGATCGGGGGCATGATCGCACCAGTTGAGGGGTCGGGACTCTGTCCGGCATGGACGGTACGGGTCGCGAAAGCGGGTCGGAAATCATCCTGGCGGTCCAGCTTGGTCATGCAGAGTTCCTTCGCCGATGGTGGATCAGGTCGACACGGGCGAGCCAGCCAAGGAAGCGCATCAGCGCTTGCCGGGCACGAAGATCTGGTCGAAGACGCCGCCGTCGGAGAAGTGGCGCTTCTGCGCGTTGCGCCAGCCGCCGAAGACCTTGTCGACGGTGATCAGCCGGGTCCTGACGAACTGCTTCGCGTACTTCGCCGCGACCTGCGCATCCGTCGGGCGGTAGAAGTGCCTGGCGGCCAGTTCCTGCCCTTCCGGTGAATAGAGGTACTCGAGATACGCCTGCGCCACTTGGCGCGTGCCACGCTTGTCGACCACCTTGTCCACGATTGTCACCGGCGGCTCGGCGAGGATCGACAGAGAAGGCGTGACGATCTCCAGCTTGTCCGCCCCGGCCTCCTTGAGCGACAGATGGGCTTCGTTCTCCCAGGCGAGCAGCACGTCGCCGATGCCACGTTCGACGAAGGTCGTCGTCGAGCCGCGCGCACCGGAGTCGAGCACCTTCACGTTGCGATAGAGCTGGCCGACGAAATCCTTGGCCTTGTCCTCGTTGCCGCCCGGCTGCTCGACTGCGAACGCCCACGCCGCCAGGTAGTTCCAGCGCGCACCACCCGAGGTCTTCGGGTTCGGTGTGATGATCGCGACACCTGGCTTCACCAGGTCGTTCCAGTCCTTGATTCCCTTGGGATTGCCCTTGCGCACCAGAAAGACGATCGTCGAGGTGTAGGGCGACGAGTTGTGCGGCAGACGCTTCTGCCATTCCTTCGGTATCAGCCCCGCGTCGGCGATGGCATCGATGTCGTAGGCCAGGGCCAGCGTCACGACATCGGCCTGCAGGCCGTCGATCACGCCGCGAGCCTGCTTGCCGGAACCGCCGTGCGACTGCCTGACGGTGATGGCAGAGCCAGCCTTCGCCTTCCAGTGTCTGGCAAACGCTGCGTCGAACTCCTTGTAGAACTCGCGCGTCGGATCGTACGAAACATTCAACAGGGAGACGTCGGCCGCGAGCGCGTTGCCAACCAGCAGGGCAGCAGCCAGCAGGCCGGCCAGGAGACATCTGAATTTCATCGGGATTCCGTTGCAATGGGCGGGGCCTGCAGTTTACGGAGCCTGCATGCTCCCGTGAAGGAATCTTTGCTCATGAGCTTATTCCGCGGCGTCCGGAATGCAGGTTCGAGGCCGAGACCGCCAAGGAAACGGAGGCCATCAACCTGGCCCGCGATACGCAGGCCGGTGGCTATCAGCTGCTGACCGCTGCCGAGCTGAAGAAGATGCTCGATGAAGGGAAGCCGATGGTGTTGGTTGATACGATGCCCTACGACGCCAGCTACAGGAAGGAGCACCTGCCGGGGGCAAAGCAGTTCCTCTTTCCCATCGCACGCATGGCTTCGTGGGAGACCGGGGAAACCGACGGCAAGACGGAAGCTGATTTCACGGCGCTGCTCGGTGCGGACAAAGACAAGCCGGTGGTGGTCTATTGCGGCTTCGTCAAATGCACGCGCAGCGACAACGCTGCGGCATGCCCGCGCAAGCTCGGCTATGTGCAGGTCCATCGCTTCCCCGGCGGTCTTTTCGCCTGGAAAGGTGCGGGTTTTCCGCTTGAATCGGTGAAGTAGCTCCGGCCAACCAGCGACGCCGGCACCCCGCACGGCAGTCCGCGCCCCAGCGTGCCCGAGGTGCTGGCCAGACCACCCGGCTGAAGCCACCTTCCGCGCATAAGTACAGAAGAACTTCGTCTTTGCGCAGCCCGCTACCGCGGCTAAGCTTGGCGGCTACGTGCTGAACGAGCCGTGGCAGGCCCGCCGATTCCCGGCGGCCAGCCATCCCTTCACCATTGCCAGCCAAGGAGATCCGCATGTCCAGATGGTATGCAGACAATTCCCTGTCCATCGGCCGCACGCCGCTGGTCAAGCTCAATCGACTCGCCGACGGCGCACCGGCCAGCGTCTTCGCCAAGATCGAGGGCCGCAACCCCGCCTATTCGGTCAAGTGCCGGATCGGCGCGGCGATGATCTGGGATGCCGAGCAGCGCGGTCTGCTGGGCCCGGGCAAGGAACTGGTCGAACCGACCAGCGGCAATACCGGCATCGCCCTGGCCTTCGTCGCTGCGGCACGCGGCATTCGCCTGACGCTGACCATGCCGGAAACGATGAGCATCGAGCGGCGCAAGCTGCTGGTGGCCTATGGCGCCCGGCTGATCCTGACCGAAGGCGCCAAGGGCATGAGTGGCGCGATTGCCAAAGCGGAGGAGATCGTCGCTGCCGACCCGGACCGCCATGTGCTGCTGCAGCAGTTCAAGAACCCGGCCAACCCGGCGATTCATGAGCGCACTACCGGCCCGGAAATCTGGGACGATACCGACGGCGACATTGACATCTTCGTCTCCGGGGTCGGGACCGGCGGCACGATTACCGGCGTCTCGCGTTACATCAAGAATACCCGTCGCAAACCCATTCTCTCGGTAGCAGTCGAGCCTTCCGCCAGCCCCGTGCTCACGCAGACGCGCGCCGGGGAAGCGCTCAAGCCAGGGCCACACAAGATCCAGGGGATCGG
>JAEUOM010000136.1 GCA_016788495.1 Accumulibacter sp.
ACGGCCAGGATGTCGTCGGTGTCTTTCATCAGGTTCCTCGCAAAGAGATCGGTGGGGTGGCTGTCGCGCGTCGGGAAACTGCGGCTCAGAGCCCGGCAAGTGCCGCCACCCAGGCCTCGGCGGCTGGTCGCAGCAGCTCGAGGAGCGGCATCGGATACACGCCGATGCCGAGGACCAGCGTCGCCGGCACGAGCAGCAGCGCCATCTCGCGCGGCAGCAGATCGTCGGCGGCCGCCACTTCCGGTCCGTTCGCCGGCCCGAAGAAAGCCTGCCGGAACGGCGACAGGAAAGCAGCGGCGGCGAGCACCATGCCGAACAGCGCAGCGAGGCCGGCGCCGGTATGGTCATGCAGCGCAGCGACGATGATCAGCAGCTCGCCCGGGAAGCCGCTGGTCCCCGGCAGGCCGATGCCGGCGAGGCCGAAGAGCAGGAAGAAGGCGCCGAGTCGGGGCATGCTGCGCAGGGCGCCGCCGAGTTGCGCGACGTCGGTCGAGCCCGTCCGCCGCTGCAGGAACGACAGGACCAGGAAGGCGCCGCCACCGGCGAGGCTGAAGTTGAGCAACTGCAGCAGGACCCCCTGCAGTCCGTACACCGAGAACGACGCCAGGCCGAGCAGCACCAGACCGACGTGGGCCAGACTCGAGTAGGCCAGCATGCCGCGCAGATTGCTGTGCACCAGCGCGGCGACACCGCCATAGAGGATCGCCACGGTGCCGAATCCGGCGAGCAGCCAGTGCAGGTCGCGGGCGGCGATCGGCGCCAGCGGGATCGCCAGGCGGATCAGGCCGTAGGCGCCGAGTTTCAGTCCGACGAGGACGCCGGTCACCGCCACCGGGGCGCTGATCGCCAGCGGTGGCAGCCAGGTGTGCAGCGGCACCAGTGGCACCTTGGCGCCCAGGCCGAGCAGCAGGAGCAGGAAGACGAGGTACTGTCGCTGTTCCGACAGCGGCGTGGCGAGCAGTGTCGGCAGATCGAACACCGGGGTAGCGGCGCCGGAGGGGGCGAAGGCGAGCGCCAGGAAACCGAAGAGTAGCGGCACTCCGCCCGCCAGCATGACGAGGAAATAGCGGACGGCGGCGCTCTGGCGGCCCGTCCCGACGCCCCACTGGCTGACGAGGAAGTAGAGCGGCGGCAGGGTGAATTCCCAGCAGAAGAAGAAGAGGATCGTGTCGAGGGCGCAGAAGACGCCGAGCGTTGCCGCTTCGAGGAGCAGCAGCATGGCGAAGTGGAAGCCCGGCGAGAGCGGCGACGCGGCGGCAGTCACCCGCCAGCCGGCGACGATCGCGCCACAGAAGAGCAGTGCCGTCGCCGGCAGGAAAAGCAGCGACAGCCCATCGACTCCGACCCGGTAGGCGATGCCGAGGTCGGCGATCCAGTCGACCGATTCGCGCAACTGGAAGTCGGGATCGGCACCATCGAAGACGCCGACGATCAGCAGCGAGCACAGCAGCGTCAGCAGGCTGCTGGCGAGCGCGATGTACTGCGCCAGCGGCGCCCGCCGCAGCAGTGCGCAGCCCAGCGCGCCGAGCAGCGGCAGCGCCAGCAGCGCGCTCAACAGCGGCCAGTGCGCGATCTCATTCATGCCGGACGAAGTACTCTGCCAGTGTCGCCGTCGCACTGTCGGTCAGTTCGAGCCATGGTTGTGGATAGAAGCCGGCGGCGAGGAGCACGAGCAGCGTGGCGCCGCCGACGAAGTACTCCATGCGGCCGGTGCGGGCGATGCGCGCCGCCGGCAGGTCGCGCGGCCGCGGCGCGAGGAAGGCGCGCTGGAAGGCCCAGAGCAGGAAGCCGGCGGCGGCGACGTTGCCGAGCGCGGTGGCGATCGTCGGCAGGGCGCCGAAGGTCTCGATCGACGCCTCGAGCACGAGATGCACGGCGTCGAAGCCCGGTGTTCCCGGCATGCCGAGGATTGCCAGGCCACCGATGAGGAAGGCGATGGTGATGAAGGGGATGCGGTCGAAGAGGCCGCCGAGCCGGGCCAGCTCGGTAGTGCCGGTGCGGCGGTAAACGTAGCCGATCATCAGCAGCATCAGCGTCACCGCCAGTCCGAAGTTGACCGCCAGCAGCAGTGCGCCCTGCAATCCCGCGGGGTGCAGCGTAAACAGGCCGATGATGATCAGGCTGGTGTGGCTGACGACGGCAAAGGCCATCAGCCGGCGCAGATTGATCTGGCGAAAGGCGAGGATGGCGGCGAAGAAGACGCCGACCATGGCGAAGGCGACGACGTAGGCTTGCCAGATCATCACCGCTTCGGCGGTCAGCGGCAGCAGGAAGCGCGCCATGCCGTAGATGCCGACCTTGACGCCGAGGAGCAGCACCGGGCCGACGGCGATCAGGCCGTAGCCGGCCGAGTTGGGAAGCCAGCCGTGCAGCGGGAACAGCGGCGTGCGGATGGCGAGGCCGTAGAACAGCAGGTAGAAGGCCACCGACTGGTACTTGCCGATCTGCGGTGTCTGCAGCAGATCGAAGAGGTCGAAACTCCAGTGGCCGCCGAGCACGTCGACGTGGCTCCAGACGAGAACGACCGCACCGGCGACGAACAGGGCGCAGCCGAGGAACTGATACTGCAAGAAGCGCGACAGCGCCAGGTTCTCCTCGCTGGCCGACGCCCAGCGCCAGAGCAGGTAGGCGACGAGCGCCAGTTGTACCGCCGAGGCAGCGGCGAACCACAACAGGTTCATCGTCGTCAGCATCGTCATCTGGGTGCTCTCGATGAGCAGCAGCACGCAGAGCAGGTGCACCGGCGAGATCTGCTGCCGCGCCATGCCGTAGAACGAGAGCAGGACACCGAGCAGGGCCGTGAGCAGGATGAAGAGCACGCTGATGCCGTCGGCGGCGGCGTGATAGGCCAGCAGGTCGAAGCGTTCGGCGAACTGCATGACGTTGCGCGAGACATCGATGCGGGCATGCAGGTCGATGGCGACGACCAGTTCGCCGATCGCGAACAGGCGGCCGAGGATCAGCGCCAGGTCCGCCTCGCGCATCACCAGCAGCATCAGTCCGCCGGCCAGTGGCAGCCATTGCAGCGTCGCCAGCAGCGGGTAGCCGGCCTGCGTGGCCCAGAAGATCTCGCTCACAGGATCACCACGAAGGTGGCCATGACCATCAGCATCAGGTAGCGCGGCTGTTCGAGCAGTGCCTCGACGGCGTCGGCGTAATGCCCGATCTGCCGCAGATGCCTGCCGAGCGTGCCGCCGTCATGGAGCAGCAGGCGGTCCTCGAGCGCCTGCAGGCGATTGGCGAAAGCGAACAGTGCACGGCCGGCGAGACCGTGGCCGCGAATCAGTTCGTCGCCGGCGATGCCGGCTGCCGCACGCTCGTCGTCGCGTGGCGCGCCGAGCAGCGGATCGATGAAGCGCTCGTCGAGTGCGCGCACGTCCCTGCCGAGCGCGAGGGTCGGGCGCGTCAGCAGGCTGTTGGCCAGCGGCTCGATCCAGAAGCGCTGCAGCGCAGCCGTGTAACCCCAGCGCCAGTTCGCCAGCCAGCGTGGCAGAGGTCGCGCCGGTTGCCGCACGAGGTGCATGTAGGCCGGGGCGAGCAGGAACTGGTAGGCGCGCCAGCAGGCGTGCAGTGCGGCGTGGCAGGCGGCCAGCCAGAACAGTCCGAGACCGCAGCAGAGGACCATCAGACCGACCTGGGTCACGGTTGCGAATACCAGAGCCGACTTGACGTCGCTCTGCACCAGCCCGCAGAGGCTGGCGTAGGCGGCGGTCAGCAGTCCGATCGCCGCCAGCAGCGCCAGCAGGTCGGGCACTTGGAGCAACAGGCCCTGCACCCGGCAGAGGAGGTAGACGCCGGCATGCACCAGCAGCGAGCCGTAGAACAGCGCCGATGACGGCGTCGGTCCCTCGAGGGCGCGGCCGATCCACGGCGTGAACGGCAACTGCGCCGATTTGACCAAGGACGCGACGACGAAGCCGGCCGCCAGCAGGCGGATCGTCACCTTGCCCATGCTGCCGTCACCGGCCAGCCAGGCCCACTCGAGGGTACCCACCGACCAGACCGCGAGACCGATGCCGAGCATGAATCCGGCATCGCCGACGCGGTTGGTGATGAAGGCGAAGAGCGCGTTGCGCGTCGCCGACGGCCGTTCCCAGGCGTAGCCGATGAGCAGCCACGAGCTGAAACCGGCGAGTTCCCAGCCGACGAAGCAGAGGACCGCATTGCCGGCGAGGACGATCAGCAGCATGCCGGCGAGGAACAGGCAGAGGCCGAGGAAGAAGCGCTGG
>JAEUOM010000137.1 GCA_016788495.1 Accumulibacter sp.
TCCGGGTACTCCTGGCGAACGTGCGCGAGATCGTGCAGGACGGCGATCACCGTCCGCCCTTCGTCGTGCCATTGGCGAACCAGCGTCGCCAGGTCGCGCACGCTGGCGGCGTCGATGGCGCCGTATGGTTCGTCGAGCAGCACCAGCGGTGCATCCTGCAGCATGACGCGGGCGAACAGCGCGCGCTGCAACTGTCCGCCGGACAGGGCGCCGATCGGGCGCTTCTCCAGTCCGTGCAGACCGACACGTTCGATCGCCTCGTGTACCCGATGCCGGCGCTCGCGGCCGAGGCCGAGAAAGGCACCGATCTCGTGCCACAGCCCCATGGCGACGAAGTCATGAACGACGATCGGGAAACTCTGGTCGAGGGTTGCCTGCTGCGTCAGGTAGGCGATCTGGCGGCGATCGAGGCCGCCCAGCTCGATGCTGCCCTGCAGCGGTCGCAATTCGCCGGCAATCGCCTTCAGCAGCGTGGACTTGCCGGCGCCGTTGGGCCCGACGATGGCGAGCAGGCTGCCGCTGGCGATCTCGCCCCGCAGGTGGTGCACCGCCGGATGCCGGTTGTAGCCCAGGGTCAGGTTGTCGAAGCGCAGCGGCGCTGCGCCGCGCGGGCCGGCGGCGCGGTTCACGCGAGTGCCCAGAGGATGACGCTCCAGAGGAGGAGCAATGCAGCGGCGGCCGACGCCAGGCGCGCGACTGCGCTGGTGCACAGCACCGGGCTGCTGGCCGGGAGCCGCGGCGGGCGCGGACGAGCTGAGGATCGGGAAATCGGCGACATGGGCGGCTGGGACGGCTGTGTGCTCCGGGCTTCGCGGGCGAGGCCGAATCTTGCATCTTTCGGGCGCCAAATGCAACACTGTTGCAAAAAAATGGCTCGTCCCGGCGACGTTGCGGGCGTGTCGCCTCAATGTGAAAGCCGCGTCTGCGACTCGCGAACCTCCCTTCTCCCGTGCGCGGGAGAAGGGCCGGGGATGAGGGCAACGGTCATGACTTTCATCATCAGGGGTGTCTCGACAGTCATGACCGTTAGCGTACCGATTCGCGCGTGGTCGGCCGGCGGGAGTGCCATCGTCGGCGCCTGATGGTCGCTCTGCGCGCCAGCGAAACGGGCGGTGTGCAGGCACTTCCCCTTGGTGCCTCGAGTGCCCGACCACGTTCCTCGCTGTCCCTATTCAGTATACTGTCCCCTGTAATGCGAAGGCGCCATGCCGCTCCAGCGCCGGAAGGCCCGGGTGAAGGCGCTCTGCTCGGAAAAGCCGAGGAGGAAGGTGATCTCGGTGATCGACTTGCCGGGATCGTCGAGATAGCGTCGCGCCAGTTCGTGGCGCGTCTCGTCGATGACGCCCTGGAAGGTCAGGTCAAGTGCCGCCAGCCGCCGCTGCAGACTGCGCTGGCTCAGGCCGAGAGCGCGCGCCACTGCCTGCGCCGACGGCATCCCCGAGGTCAGGTGCTGCAGCACATACGCCTTGCAGCGGCTGACGACGTCGTCGGCGAACAGGCCCGCCAGTTGTTCGCTGAGGAAAGCGTCGAAGGTGTTGGCGAGCGGGATGTTGGCAGAGGGCAGGGGCGCGTTCGCAACCTCGCTGGCGAGCAGGAAGCCGTCGGTGGTCTCGCCGAAGGCGATCGGGCAGGCAAACAGGGAAAGCCAGGGTTCGGCGTTCGCCGGCTCGGGCCGGCGCAGATGGACCCTCAGCGGGTTCATCCATTGGCCGGCGTTGACCCGGCACATGGCGATCAGGATCGACAGCGAGAAGTCCGTCACCAGCGGTCCGACAGCGGCGTCGCCGCGACCGTGATCGAAGGCGAGACGCACGCCGTCGCGTTCCTCGGTACAGCGGTAGCTGATGCGGCTGCCGAGAATGCGCGAGAAACGTTCCAACCGTTTCAACCCGGTATGCAGTGTGCGACTCGACAGCCAGGCATAACCCATCGTGCCGAGATTGGACGGATGCCAGCACTCGGCGGCACGCAGCGCGAAGGCCTCGTCGCCGGTCTGCGCAGCGGCCATTTCGAGGGCGACGTCAGCCAGACCCCCCGGCAGGCGCGCCCGTACGTCGCACAGCGTTTCCGGGGCAATGCCCAGAGTCTTGCGGAACCGTTCCGGATCGATCCCATGTGCCTCGACCAGGCGCAGCAGGATCAACCAGATGCTTGCCAGTGTGCTGGCGGATTCGTCCATGCTCGCCTGATCCCATGCAGAGACTGCCAACGGCGGCAATGGTCATGCGATTGGCGCCGCGAGTCAAGCAGCGGGAGCTGCCGGCGGTTAGCCTTCGCTACCGGGGTCGACGGAACCATCAACGAGACAGCCGTTGGCCTGGTCACGAAAAGGAGCGAGATCATCAAACGGCAGGGAACGATAGGCAGCAGGATTCGGGTACCCGCTGTGGGTGTGGCTGGCGGAACGCTTGCCGCTCGCGACCCGACGACCGGATTCCACCTGCGCAGTGCCGGGCAGAGCGTGGGGGCACGTCTGTTCGCCGTGGCAGAGCAATCGCAGGCATCGGTTTGCGCGTTGTGGCTCGACCTCGACCGCTTTCGGCAGGTCAACGACTCCTTCGGCTATGCCGAGGCGGACGCCGTCATCGCCCGCGTTGCGGGGTGCATCCGCTCGGTGGTCGGCGAGCGCGCTGCGTTCCTGCGCATGGGAAGCGACGAATTCGCCGTGCTGCTTCCCGCCGTCGATACGCCGGACGCCGAACGGATTGCCGGCCGTTTGCTGGCAATCATCGATCAGCCGATGCCGCTCGGTGGCATGCTCTTCCGGCCTTCGGTGAGTATCGGCATCACCTGGCGGCACGCGGCCGATGATCCGCTGAGCCTGCTCGAGCGGGCCGACCGCGCGATGAGCGAAGCCAAGCGCCAGGGGGGCAATCGCTTCGTCGTCCTGGCCGCCGAGCCACCGCACACGACGTCCGGATCGTGGGCGGCACGGCAGGATCTGGAGATCGAGAGCGTGCTGCACGCGTCGCTCGCAACCGGCGACCTCGAACTGCACTATCAGCCCATCGTTCGTGCGGATGGCAGCGTCGAGGCGGTCGAGGCGCTGATGCGCTGCGCGGTCGGCGGCCGCCAGGTTTCCCCGCTGCAGCTCGTCGCTGTGGCCGAGAAGACCGGGCTGATCGTACGGCTCGGCGAATGGATCCTGCTGCAGGGTGCGCGCTGCGCTACCCGCCTGCACGAGCACGGCTGCCAGACCAAAGTGGCGATCAATGTCTCGCGCCTGCAGCTTTGCTCACCGAATTTCCTCAGTGTCCTGCATGCGGCGTTGATCTGCACCGGGCTGCCGGCCGACGCGCTCGAGCTCGAACTGACCGAGTCGTTGTTCATGGATGCTTCCCCGGTCGTGCAGGCGAACCTGCGCGGCGCGAGCGAAGCGGGGGTCGGCCTGGCGATCGATGATTTCGGTACCGGCTACTCGAGTCTCGCGAACCTGAAGGATCTGCCGGCCACCAAGCTGAAGTTCGATCGTGCCTTCATCCGCGAGCTGCCCGGCGACCGTCGCGCCTTCGCCATCCTGAGCGCGATCACGCGTCTGGCTGGTGAGCTGGGAATGGTCGTCGTCGCCGAGGGGGTCGAGACCGCTGCGCAACTGGCCGCCTGCGAAGCGGCGCGGGTGGACGCGACGCAGGGTTTCCTGCACGCGAAGCCGATGTCCGAGGAGGCGTTGTTACGGTGGATGAAAACGGCAGGGATCCGCTGATGAACACCGGTTCGGCCGGCCGCGCGGCGTTGGCGACGGCACTCGAGGACAACCTCAGGGTGATCGACATTCCGCCGCGACCGCTGATCATCGACCGCATCCGCGGCGAGATGCTGCAGGAGAACCCGTGCCTGCGCCGCGTCGGGCAACTGATCAACGCCGACGTCGGTCTCGCTGCCGCCCTCATCAAGACCGCCAGCTCGTCATCCTTCGGTCTGCGCGCGCGCGTGCGTTCGGTTGCCGACGCGCTCATGCTGCTTGGTCTCGACGTGACGAGCCGGGCGGTCGCCGCGATCAGCCTGCGCCGCGCCTTTCCCAACAGCGGCCATTACCTCCGCTTCTGGGACGCCTCGGCGCGCGTCGCCGCGCTTTCCGGCTGGCTGGCGCAGGAAGTGAAGCGGCCCGGCCTGGATGCTGCCGATGCCTACACCTTCGGCCTCTTCCGCGACTGCGGCATCGTCATTCTCCTGCGCCGGCTGCCCGGTTACATGCAGACGCTGGCGCGCGCCAACGGTGACGGCGACCGTCCGTTCACCGCCGTCGAACGGACAGAGCATCCGACCGACCACGCGGTCATCGGCGCTCTGATGGCGGTCGACTGGTGGCTGCCCGACGACATCTGCCAGGCGATCCGGCATCACCACGACCGGGCGGCGCTCGCGCCGGTCGAGTCGGAATTGTCCCCGGTCTGCCGGCGCCTGATCGCCGTCAGCCAGACCGCCGAACACCTCCTGCAGGAGCTGCGCGGCGCGAGTCACACGCAGGAGTGGGCAAAACTCGGTGAAGCATGCCTGCCGCTGCTCGGCATCAATGAGGAGGATCTGCGCCAGATGCATGCCGGCGCGACGGCGATCATCGACGCTGTCGAATGACCGCCGCCGGCGGTTCGCTTCGGCATGTGGGAGGCGGGCATGGTTCGGATGGTCATGCGGACGGGGTCGGCGGGCGATAGTCGAGCTTTCCCCCTCCAGAGAGCAGGCGGGGCCGCCGATGAACGACGATCGACCCGGCAGAGCAAGCGGCGACGGCGGATGCACCGAGCCTTCCAGGCCGTCGGGGCTGACGATCACGCGGCGCCGGTTGCTGCAGATCGGTCTCGGAAGAGGGGCTGCTGCACCCCGATGGCACCGCCGACTGGAGTCACGAGAAGACCCTCAAGTCGCAGAATGCCCGTGGCGTGTCGGTGATCGAGATCGAACTGGCGCCGCAGGCGGATGGTCCGCGCTGGCGGGTCATGCGACCGTCGCCCCACGCGCGCCGAATCACCGCCCGCACGCCGATGCGCATCGACGGTCCGGCGGCCGGCGCGGCCACGTCGTCTTCGGCACGCTCGCCAACTGCGCCATGGGCGCCACGTCCTGGGGCACCCATCTCACCTGCGAGGAGAATTTCGACTCCTCGCCGATGTCGTCAGCGGCGAGATCCGGCGCTTCCTCACCGGCCCGAACGGCTGCGAGATCAGCGGCCTGTGTGCCACCCCGGATGGCTGCAGCCTGTTCGTCAACAGCCAGCATCCGGGCGAGGTCGCCGGTGGCCGCTCACAACCCGGCAGGCCGCTGGCCGGTTCGGGTTGGCCGGCAAACCAGTTCAGCGGGGTCACCGGCGGTCGGCCGCGCTCGGCAACGGTCGTCATCCGGCGGCAGGACGGCGGCGTCGTCGGCGGGTGCAGGCTGCTGCGGCGCAGCGGTCGCCGGCAGCGGCCGGCTGGTGCGGGCTGGCGGTTGATCGGACGGCGGGTCCCCAGGGAGAAGCAGGAGCTGTCCGGTGGCGGCAACGACGGGGCCGCGAGTCGGCAGGGGGCGGGCGGTTCCGGGAGTGTCCGTCGCGTTGCTCGGGCGGCTGTGCGGCAGGCTGCCGAAACCCCATGGCGCGCCGTCTGCGCGCTGTCGACGGAGTTTACATTCGCCCAGCGCCGCGCCCGTCGCAACCACATCTTTCCGTGATAAAACAGTTGAATAAAAATTCTGGCATAGTATCTGCTTATCCAAGCGTGCGGGGTGAAGACAGAAGTCATTCATTCCAGCAGTCGCTTCCCAAATCACTGACCACTCTTTTTCCAGGAGATATCACCATGTTCAGCAAGAAAGCCGCCGTCCTCGCGCTCGGCCTGATCGGCTCCATCGCCGCTACCCCCAGTCATGCCGTCACCCAGCTCGGTTTCATCCTCGACCGCTCCGGCAGCATTGGTTCCGGCAACTGGACCACCATCGTCAACGGCCTTTCGAGCGCCGTCAACAGCCTGATTCCGGTTGATTCGAGCTACGAACTGTCCGTAGTCTCGTTTGCCAACGGCGCGACGACCAATGTGAACCACGTACTGATCGACAGTGCCGCTACGCGGACAGCCGTCGCCAACGCCATTGCGGCCATTGGCTTTACCGGCGGCGGTACCGACATGGCGGCCGGGTTCAGCCTCATGCAGAGTACCTTGGCTGCTTCGACGCAGCAGATCAGCTTCAGCTATGTCAACCTGGCTACCGACGGGGTTCCCAACGACCAGAGCGCCGCAACCGCTGCGAGAGACAGCCTGATCGCTGCCGGTGTCGACAACCTCAGCATCGAGGCAATCGGGGGCGGTGTCGACGCAACCTATCTGCAGAACTCGATCTGCTACCCTGGGCCCTGTGATATCGCCAGCCCGTACGCCTTCCCGACCCAGGGCTTCTACATCGCCGTCCCGGATGCCGACGGTTATGCCGCCGCGATCGGCAACAAGATCAAGGTCGTGACCGGTGTGCCCGAACCCGGCTCGCTGGCCCTCGCCGGCCTCGCGATGACGGGCCTGTTCGGCATCCGCCGTCGCGCCAAGCAGGGCTGATCACGCAGCAGCGCCCGCTTCCACTGCGGCCCTGTTCGCGAAGGCCATCGGATGCGTCCGGTGGCCTTTTTCTTTGGCCGACGACGCAGCGAAGAGGCACGGGCCGGGTGTCCTGCCGGTGTGGCAGCGCAGCGGCCGCGGCTGGCGGGGCGGGGCGGCAGCACCCGCCCGACTACGAGCCGTGTTGCGGACCGCTCGCGCGCAATGAGTCCTCCGCGCGCCGTCGACGGCGTCACCGAACACCTTCGGCCACCCGCGTTCGGCGACGGTTGCCAGCGGGCGCCAGGACGGCGTCGTCGCCGACTGCTGAAGGCTGGTGTGCTGCGGTTGCGGACGTCAGGCTCAGGCAGGCGGCGGATCGGACGGTGGCGGGAAGACGCGCGCTGCCGCTTCGTCGGCAGCCACCGTTTCGTCGGCCGCCACCTGCTGCCGGCACGCCTGGCGCAGGAAGCGCATCTGCTCGCGATAGCGGGCGCAGCCGGCACAGAGCAGCGTGTGCAGGCGCAGCGCCAAGCGGTCGCCAGCCGCGAGATCGCGGTCCATCTCTTCCGACATCAGCCGGGTTGCCTGCTTGCAGTTCATCATGCCGCCTGCCCTCCGCTGCCGGCAAACCAGCGCTGGTCGAGGCACAGGCGCAGTCCCATGCGCGCCCGGTGCAGCACGACCCAG
>JAEUOM010000092.1 GCA_016788495.1 Accumulibacter sp.
GGCACTCGCTGCTTCAGATCTTGGTCGATCCAAAGATGTCGTCCAGACTCCCAGCGTCGAGGACTTGGTCCAGCCAGCTGTCGATCTGATCGACGGAGGCGCGTGAGATCTCCTGCAGGACCTCCGCGGGGATCGAACCGAAGCGCCTTCGCAAGAGCTTCTGCAGCGCCAGCGCCTCGCCCTCGGCCCTGCCCTCGGCCCTGCCCTCGGCTTTTCCCTCGGCCCTGCCCTCAGCCTTGCCCTCAGCCTTTCCCTCAGCCTTGCCCTCGGCCTTGTACGTGTGCGCCCACTCTTCGAGTCGTTCAGCCAACATGACGTTCAGCTCCTCCAAGTCATCAATCTGAGGCAGGACGATACGGTATTCTGCCTTGCGCAGCAATGTCGCCCGCAGCCAGACGGCAAACATCCGCCGCAGGTCCGGCCGGTCGGCGAGCCACTCGGCCAGCAGGCTCAGCAGGCCGCCAATTACCTGCGGTGATGCCGGATGTTCGAGCCGGAAAACCGCCGCAACGAGGTTGCGCAGCGACGCGAGCTCCTGCTCGCTGTAGGCGTTCTCGTCGATCAGCAGGTACTTCAACCGCGGCTTGAACTGCTCGACCAGTCCCGGAACCGGCGGGATCAGCTGGAAGACATCGGTCACCGCTGACCAACGCGCGCTGCCGTTGTAGAGAACGATCGGCAGGATCGGCGGCAGGCGCCCATCGGCAAGAACTTCTCCCCGCCTGATCAGATCCTGATAGAGCAGCCCGACATAGACCATCATGCGCAGCGCCATGTACTTGTTGACACCACTCTGGAACTCGATCAACAGGTACAGGTAAACCCATTCACCACCAACCCGGACCCGCCAGACGATGTCGTCGGCCCGGTGCCGGAGGTCTTCGGTGACGTAGCTCCCGGGAACGGTCTCGAGCGTGCTGTAGTCGAGGCTCTGCAGCCATTCGTCGGGGACGAAGCCGAGAATCAGGTCGCGCACCAGCTCGGGGGCCGAGAAGAGGAGGCGGTAACCGGTGTCATGAACGCGGGTCATCCGCAAATGGTAGCAGAGGACGGCCGCCATGTTCGGGCCGGAACCACGGCGACCGAAAGTGCGGGGCTGGAGTGCCCCGGCATGGCCAATCGGGCCACCGAGTACCGGACGCAGACAAGGAGGCGCAGCGCGGAGAGGCCTCGCGTCGTCAGCCCTCGGTTGAGTACGCCGGCAAGAGTCGCCCCGACTTCCCCGGGAACATCCGTCGCGGGGCGGGCCACCCCAGCGGCCCATGGTCCGGGACGAAGCAGATCGCCGGATCCGGCACAAAATCCGCGGCAGCAGCGAAAGCAAACCTGTGGACCGCCCCGTGATCGTGGGCCCCGGGCGGCCACTGCGCATCAGTCCCCGTCAGTGCGTTCGCGCTTGCCTCCAGCAGCCTTGGCGTCCTCGCGGCCCGGCGGGTCGCCCTCGTCCGCGGGCACCCCGTTGCGCTGCTGCCGCCGCGGACGCCGCAAAAGGTAACCGAAGAGCAGCACCAGCAGGGCGAAGGCGATGCCGGACACCAGCAGGAAGACCAGCAGCCCGACCGGCGCAGCCAGCAGCCAGGGCGCGGCGCTGTCGCGGTTGTCGAAGTTCGCCAGGACCCGCCGCAGGGCAAGACCCGCAGCCTGATGGCCGAGCGGCACCGCGAGCACGGCAGCAAGCAGGATCTGCAGCAACTGGCTGCCCGTGCCCACCTCGGCAGCCGGCCGTTCACGCCGGGCAGGCCGCTGCCGCAGGACGAAGACCGCCACTCCGGCGACCAGCAGCGCGCCGACCAGCAGCAGTGGCAGCAGCCAGGGCTCGTTGCGGCCGAGCCAAGCGAGGTGCTGCGCCGGACTGGTCGCCGCTGGCGGCGTCCGGGCGGCGGCGGTGGCCGGCAACTCCAGGTGCTCGCTGCCAGCCTGTGCGCCCCCCCGGCAACGCTCGCTGCCGAGCGGACGAAGGGTGCGCGCGGTCGCCGGGCAGGGCGCGTCGAGCCGGTACTCGACCCCGTTGATCTCGCAGACCGCGGCGTTGCGCAGACGGCACTCGTCTTCCAAGGTCGGCACGTCGGCACGCCCGATACCGCTGGCCAGCAGCAGCGCAGCGGCCAGCGACGGCGCCAGCAGCCGCCTCACAGCTGATACTCCTCGTCCGGCCGGGACCCGGCGAGCGCCATGTCGACCGCCCTGCGCGTCAGCTGCGGGGCGAACAGCTCGATGAAGTCGTATGCGCAGCGCCGCACGTGGGTGCCGCGCCGCAGACCGATGCGGGTCGTGTTGCTTCCGAAGAGATGCTCCGCCGACAGCGCCTGCAGGCCGCTGTCGCGCTGCGGGTCGTAGGCCATGCGGGCGATGATGCCAAGGCCGAGGCCGAGACTGACGTAGGTCTTGATGACGTCGGCGTCGATCGCGGTGAGCACCACGTTCGGCTCCACCTGCGCCAGCTCGAAGGCCTTGTTGATGCGCGAGCGACCGGCAAAGGCGGGGTCGTAGGTGATCAGCGGCCAGCGCGCCAGCGCCGCGAGCGAGAGCGATTTCTCGTCGAGGATCGGGTGGCCGTCTGGGGCGATGACGCAATGCACCCACTGGTAGCAGGGCAGCATCACCAGTTGCGGATACTGGTCGAGGGCTTCGGTGGCGATGGCGATGTCGGCCTCGCCCTGCAGCGCCCACTCGGCGATCTGCGCCGGGTTGCCCTGGTGCAGCGACAGCCGCACCTGCGGATGGCGATCGACGAACTTCTTGACCACCGCCGGCAGGGCATAGCGCGCCTGCGTATGGGTGGTGGCGATGACCAGGCTGCCCGAATCGCCGCCGGCATGTTCCTCGCCGACGCGACGGATGTTCTCGGCATCGCGCAGAATGCGCCGGGCCATCTCGAGGATTGCCCGGCCGGGCTCGGTGATCGCCGTCAGCCGCTTGCCACCGCGCTCGAAGATGCTCACTCCGAGTTCGTCCTCGAGCAGCCGGATCTGCTTCGAGATTCCCGGCTGCGAGGTGTAGAGCGCCTCGGCGGCCTCGGACACGTTGAGGCCGCGGCGCTCGACTTCGACGATGTAACGCAGTTGCTGCAGCTTCATGGCTCGGGCAATTCTGTTTGGTTATAACAATCTAACCGAATATTCTTTTTCGATCAAATCCGACGCTGCTACCATTCGCCCTCCCTGAACTTGCTGCGGCGCGCCATGGACTGGATGTACACCTTGTCGGGCTTTGTCGTCGGCGCCATCGTCGGTCTCACCGGCGTTGGCGGCGGCTCGCTGATGACGCCGCTGCTGGTGCTGCTGTTCGGCGTGCACCCGGCAACGGCGGTCGGTACCGACCTGCTCTACGCTGCCATCACCAAGGCCGGCGGCACCGTCGTGCATGCCCGCAAGGGGCATGTCGACTGGCAAGTCACCCGCCTGCTGGCGACCGGCAGCATTCCGGCGGCCGGGCTGACGATCTGGGCCCTGTCGTATCTGCCGCGACAGAGTGCGGCCGTCTCGCAACTGATGTCGGTATCGCTCGGTGTCGCCCTGCTGCTGACTGCGGCGGCGATCATCTTCCGCCAGCAGTTGCAGCGGCAGGCTCTGGCGCA
Organism: Accumulibacter sp.; assembly: GCA_016788495.1. GTDB lineage: Bacteria > Pseudomonadota > Gammaproteobacteria > Burkholderiales > Rhodocyclaceae > Accumulibacter. Next base: position 3,578 of record JAEUOM010000092.1, read on the forward strand.
CGCCGACGACGCCACGCACACGCAGTTCCGGGCGCCGGTGACGATTGCCTTTGGCGTGCTGCTCGGCGTGCTGGTGACGGTCTCTTCGGTCGGCGCCGGTGCCCTTGGTGCCGCCGTGCTGTTCTACCTGTACCCGCGGTTGCCGGCAATCCGCATCATCGGCAGCGATGTCGCGCACGCGGTACCGCTGACACTGGTCGCCGGCCTCGGCCACTGGCTGATCGGCAGTGTCGACTGGTCGCTGCTCGGCAGCCTGCTGCTCGGCTCGCTGCCCGGGATCTGGCTCGGCAGCCACGCTTCGGCGCGCGTTCCGGACCGCATCCTGCGGCCGATCCTGGCCGGCATGCTGGTGCTGATCGGCGGCAAGCTGATCGCCCACTAGGCGATGGCCGGCGAGTGAGCACCCACCAGCTTTCATAGACGCGAGGAACGAGCGATGTATCGCTACGACAGCATTGACCAGCAGATCATCGACGAGCGCGTGGCGCAGTATCGAGACCAGATCGCGCGCCACCTGGCCGGCGACCTGTCGACCGACGAACTGCGCCCGCTGCGCCTGCAGAATGGTCTGTACATCCAGCGGCACGGGCCGATGCTGCGCATCGCCATCCCCTACGGCATGCTCTCGGCGGCGCAACTGCGCAAGCTGGCCGAGATCTCGCAGCGTTACGACCGGGGCGTCGGCCACTTCACGACGCGCCAGAACATGCAGCTCAACTGGCCACAACTCGAGCAGACGCCGGCGATCCTCGGCGAACTGGCGAGCGTCGAGATGCACGCCGTGCAGACCTCGGGCAACTGCATCCGCAACATCACCACCGACCAGTTTGCCGGCGTCGCGCCGGACGAACGGACCGATCCCCGCCCCTACTGCGAACTGCTGCGGCAGTGGTCGACCTTCCACCCCGAGTTCGCCTTCCTGCCGCGCAAGTTCAAGATCGCCGTCAATGCGGCGGCGACGGACCGGGCGGTGATCCGCGCGCACGACATCGGCCTGGAGCTGCGGCGCGACGGGAACGGCGAGATCGGCGTGCGCGTCTTCGTCGGCGGCGGACTCGGACGGACGCCGATCCTCGGCAAGGTCATCCGCGAGTTCCTGCCGCGGCGGCACCTGCTCTCCTACCTGGAAGCGATCCTGCGCCTCTACAATCGCTACGGCCGCCGCGACAACATGTACAAGGCGCGCATCAAGATTCTCGTGCAGGCTCTCGGCATCGACGAGTTCCGGCGCCAAGTCGAGGCCGAGTGGTCACACCTGAAGGAAGGGCCGACGACGGTGCCGGACGAGGAGTTTGCGCGCATCGCGGCGCACTTCGCGCCGCCAGCGTGGGCGACACTGCCGGCGGTCGATGAAGGGCACGCGGCACGCGTCGCCGGCGACCTCGCCTTCGCCAACTGGGTGCGGCGCTGCGTCCATCCACACCGGACCCCGGGTTACGCCGCCGTCACCCTGTCGCTGAAGGCGCCGGGAGCTGCCCCAGGCGACATCAGCGACACGCAGATGCTGGTCGTTGCCGATCTCGCCGAGCGCTTCAGCTTCGGCGAGCTGCGCGTCACGCACGAACAGAACATCGTCCTCGCCGACGTGCGGCAGAGCGACCTGCACGAGCTCTGGCAGACTGCCCGCCGCCACCGCTTGGCGACCGCCAACATCGGGCTGCTCACCGACATCATCTGCTGCCCTGGCGGCGACCTCTGCGCGCTCGCCAACGCGCGCTCGGTGCCGATCGCCGACGCGGTCAACGAGAAGTTCGACGACCTCGACTACCTCTACGACATCGGCGACATCTCACTCAACATCTCCGGCTGCATGAACTCCTGCGGCCATCACCACGTCGCCAACATCGGCATCCTGGGCGTCGACAAGCATGACGAGGAGTGGTACCAGATCACCGTAGGCGGCCAGCAGGGCAACGCGGCGGCGATCGGCAAGGTGATCGGTCCGTCGTTCCACGCGCACGAGGTGCCGCTGGTGATCGAGGCGCTCGTCACCGTCTACATCGAGCAGCGGCTGCCGAGCGAGCGCTTCATCGACACACTGCAGCGGATCGGCATCGAGCCGTTCAAGGTGCGCGCCTACGCCGGCCGCGACCGGCGGCGCGGCGCCAGCCAGGAAAGCCGGGAGATCGTCAATGTCTGAGAGAATCATCCGCAAGCAGGAGATCGTCGACGACTCCTGGCAAGTGCTCCGCCTGGCTGCAGGCGAGAGTGCGGAAACGGTCGTGCTGCCCGCGGGACCGGTGCTGCTGCCGCTGGCCGTGTGGCTGGCGCGGCGCGACGAGGTGCTGCACGGCTACCAGCAACCCGGCGTCTGGCTCGACAGCGACGAGGGGCCCGAAGCGCTCGCCGATGATTGCGAGCGCTTCGCCGTCATCGGCGTCAATTTCCCGAAGTTCACCGATGGCCGCGGCTACTCGAGCGCACGCCTGCTGCGCGATCGTTATCACTACACGGGCGAGATCCGGGCAATCGGCGACGTCCTGCAGGATCAGCTCTTCCTCATGCAGCGCTGCGGCATCGACGCCTACGCCGTGCGCGCAGACAAGGACATCGAGCAGGCCTTGGCCGGGTTGCGGGCGTTCAGCGAGAACTACCAGGCGGCGGCCGACCAGCCGCTGCCGCTGTTTCGCCGCCGCCCGGCGGAGCGCGCGGCATGAGCGGGCAGCCGATCGCCGACGCGCAGTCGCTGCGCGCAGCCGTCGCCAGCCGCAGCGCGGCGGCACGCGCGCTGCTGCACGAGGTCGCCACCGACTTCGCGCCCGCGGTGTTCGCCAGCAGCCTCGGTGCCGAGGACATGGTGCTCACCGACCTGATCGTCCGCGAGGCACTGCCGATCGGCATCTTTTCGCTCGACACCGGCCGCCTGCCACCGGAAACCCTCGACCTGATCGCCGCCGTTCGCCGCCACTACGGCCTGACGCTGCGCCTCTACTACCCGCGCCACGATCTCGTCGAAGCATGGACGAGCGAGCACGGCATCAACGCCTTCTACGAGTCGGTCGAACTGCGCAAGGGCTGCTGCCACGTGCGCAAGGTCGAACCGCTGCAGCGCGCGCTCGCCGGCCAGCGCGCCTGGATCACCGGCATGCGGGCGCAGCAGGCGAGCACGCGCGACGGACTGCCGCTGCGCAGCGTCGACACCGCCAACGGCGGGCTGGAGAAGTTCAACCCGCTCGCCGAATGGAGCGAAAGTGAGGTGTGGGCCTACATCAGGCAGCATGGCGTGCCGTACAACGCGCTGCACGACCGCTTCTACCCGAGCATCGGCTGCGCGCCGTGCACGCGCGCGGTGGCCGCCGGCGAGGACGTCCGCGCCGGTCGCTGGTGGTGGGAAAATCCCGAATCGAAGGAGTGTGGCCTGCACGTCAGGCGCCCCTGAAACAGGCAGGAACAGATCAGCAATGAGTACTGCAAAGCTCGCCAGAGTCACCCTCTCGCACCTCGACTGGCTCGAGTCGGAGGCCATCCACATCATGCGCGAGGTCGCCGGCCAGTGCGGCAACCCGGTCCTCCTCTTCTCCGGCGGCAAGGATTCGATCTGCATGCTGCGTGTTGCCGAGAAGGCTTTCCGCCCGGGCCGCTTCCCCTTTCCGCTGCTGCACATCGATACCGGCCACAACTATCGCGAGGTCACCGATTTCCGCGACCGGCGCGCGGCTGAACTCGGCGAGCGCCTGATCGTTCGTTCGGTCGAGGATTCGATGGCACGCGGCACCGTCGTTCTCAAGTCGGCCGACGAACCGCGCAACAAGCACCAGTCGGTGACCCTCCTCGAAGCCATCGAGGAGTTCGGCTTCGACGCCTGCATCGGCGGCGCCCGCCGCGACGAGGAAAAGGCGCGGGCGAAGGAGCGCATCTTCTCGTTCCGCGACGAGTTCGGCCAGTGGGATCCGAAGAACCAGCGCCCGGAACTGTGGGA
>JAEUOM010000143.1 GCA_016788495.1 Accumulibacter sp.
CTCTTCTGCAGTCCGATGGCTTCGAAAATCTGCGCTCCGGTGTAGGACATGTAGGTCGAGATGCCCATCTTCGACATCACCTTCAGGAGACCCTTGCCAACTCCCTTGATGAAGTGCTTGATCGCCTTGTCACCTTTCTCCGGATCGTTGCCCGCCAGGTGTTGCAGCGTCTCGAGCGCCAGGTAGGGGTGTACCGCCTCCGCCCCATAACCGGCGAGAACGGCGAAATGGTGCGTCTCGCGCGCGGCGCCGGTTTCGACGACGAGTCCCACCCGCGTCCGCAGCCCCTTGGTCACCAGGTGCTGATGCACCGCCGACGTCGCCAGCAGCGCTGGGATGGCGACGTGCTCGGCATCGAGCCGGCGATCGGAAACGATGAGAATGCTGGAACCCTTGTGCACATGGTCTTCGGCCTCAGCGCACAGAGACGCCAGGCGGGCTTCGACTCCCTGGCGGCCCCAGGCCAGCGGATAGCAGATGTCGAGTTCGGCCGAGTGGAACTTGTTGTCGGTGTAGCTGGCGATCCGCCGCAGCTTCGTCATGTGGTCGACATCGAGCACCGGCTGCGACACCTCGAGACGGTAGGGCGGATTGATCTCGTTGATGCCGAGCAAGTTCGGTTTTGGACCGATGAAGGAAACCAGCGACATCACCAGCTGTTCGCGGATCGGATCGATCGGCGGATTGGTCACCTGCGCGAAGAGCTGCCGGAAGTAGTTGAACAGCGGTTTGCTGCGATTCGAGAGGACGGCCAGCGGCGAATCGTTGCCCATCGAGCCGGTGGCTTCCTCGCCCGAACCGGCCATCGGCTCGAGAATGAACCTGAGGTCCTCCTGCGTGTAGCCGAAGGCCTGCTGGCGATCGAGCAGCGACGCCGGATAAGTGCTTGCCGGCGCAGTGTGCGGCGACGGCAGTTCGTCGAGCTTGATGTTGATCCGGCTGAGCCAGTCCTGGTATGGCCGGGCGCGGGCGAGGGTGTCCTTGAGTTCGGCGTCGTCGATGATCCTTCCCTGCTCGAGATCGATGAGGAACATCTTGCCCGGTTGCAGGCGCCACTTGCGGACGATGCGCTCCTCGGGTATCGGCAGCACCCCCGCTTCCGATGCCATCACCACGAGATCGTCGTCGGTCACCAGATAGCGCGCCGGACGCAGGCCGTTGCGATCGAGCGTGGCGCCGATCTGGCGGCCGTCGGTGAACGCGACCGCCGCCGGTCCGTCCCACGGCTCGATCATCGCTGCGTGATACTTGTAGAAAGCGCCTCGTTGCTCGTCCATCAGGGTATGCGACTCCCAGGCTTCGGGAATCAGCATCATCATCGCATGCGCCAGCGAGTAGCCGCCCATGACCAACAGTTCGAGCGCGTTGTCGAACGACGCGGAATCGGACTGGCCCGGATAGATCAGCGGCCAGATCTTTTCCAGGTCGCCGCCCAGCAGCGGTGACCAGGTTCCCTTCTCACGCGCGCGCATCCAGTTGTAGTTTCCGCGCAGCGTATTGATCTCACCGTTGTGGGCGATCAGCCGGAACGGGTGCGCCAGGTGCCAAGTCGGGAAGGTGTTGGTCGAGAAGCGCTGATGGACCAGCGCCATGGCCGAAATGCAGCGGGGGTCCCTGAGGTCGGTGTAGTACTCGCCAACCTGGTCAGCGAGCAGCAGACCCTTGTAGACGACCGTCCGGGCCGACATCGACGGCTGGTAGAACTCCTTGCTGTGCTTGAGTCCGAGCGCCCGAATGGCGTTCGCCGCACTGCGGCGAATGACGTACAGCTTGCGCTCGAGGGCGTCGGTGACCATGGTGTCCGGGCCACGGCCGATGAAGATCTGGCGGATCATCGGTTCTCTCGTCCGTACCGTCGGTGACATCGGCAAGGCATGGTCGACCGGCACGTCGCGCCAGCCAAGAACGACCTGATGCTCCTTGCGGACGGCACGCTCGATCTCTTCCTGACAGGCGAGACGCGAGGCTGACTCCTTGGGCAGGAAGACCATCCCGACACCATATTCGCCGAGTGGTGGCAGCTGGATTCCCTGGTGCGCCATCTCCTCACGGAAGAAAGCATCCGGGATCTGGATCAGGATACCGGAGCCGTCACCCATCAGGGGATCAGCGCCGACCGCTCCGCGGTGATCCAGGTTCTTCAGGATCAACAGGCCCTGCTCGATGATCGAATGACTTTTCTTGCCCCGGATGTGCGCGACGAAACCGACGCCGCAAGCATCGTGCTCGTTGGCCGGGTCGTAGAGACCCTGCTCTTCAGGTATGGCGGAATCCATCACTCTCGAATCCTCACAAAACTGGGACGGCCCGTAGGACGACCGTGCTCGAAAAGCCATCGTCTTGGGTACGACGCGACCGTCCGGGCCACGCCGCGCGACCCGCGACTATACCCGGAAAGCCCTGCCGAGACAAGATGCTGCACTGCACCAACAGGGTGCACACTGGTACTCCGTCTGCACCGGGACGGGGCATTCGCCGCGATGTCAGCGGCGAACTGCGAGACCCGGGCGGCCAGAAGCCACACGAAGCAAGATGCGTGCCGCAGTCTCGTTGGGCTCGACACGGGCAGCCCGTTCGCCGCCGGCGAAGATCGACGCAAAACCGTCGGAGGCTGACCGGGCGGTCGTGCGATTGCTCAATCGCTGCCCGGTTGGCGGTGTTGCGCGCGCCAGCGCGGAGCGACCCGACCGCGGCACGAGCGGCGATCGCCCTGCCCGGCGGGAGAACTCGGTTATCTGGCGCTGTCGCCATGGTAAATTCGGGTTTACGCTTGTGGTAAGCTGGCATGCGTACGCCAAAGACGGGTCGCCGTGCTCGCGACAGGTGAGGACAGCGAGCCGGCAGTCGCGGCCAGTGGCAGGAACAGGGTGGGGTGTCGAGCCGCGGCAGTTCTCGACAGGAAGAAAGTGGCTTTTTGGGGGACCAGGCGGGCAGGCTGCGGACTGGTCTTGTTGAACACAAGGACTCGCAGAACGAGTGACGAGCAATGGAGGACTGAATGCCAATGAAAATCGGGGTGCCGAGGGAAACGGCACCGGGGGAAAAACGGGTTGCAACCGTACCCGAAGTCGTCGAGAAACTGATCAAGCTGGGTTTCAACGTCGCGGTCGAAACCGGCGCCGGGGACTCGGCAAACATTTCCGACGAGGCCTACCGCGCCGCCGGTGCGGAGATCGTTGCTGACGCGGCCAGCCTCTGGTCGTCGTCTGACATCGTCTTCAAGGTCCGCGGCCCCTCGGGCGAAGAGGTCGGCCTGCTGCGTCAAGGCGGCACGCTGGTCAGCTTCATCTGGCCGGCGCAGAATCCGGAACTGCTGCAGCAGTTGGCGGCGCGCAAGGCGACGGTGCTGGCGATGGACAGCGTGCCGCGCATCTCGCGCGCGCAGAAGCTGGATGCCCTCAGTTCGATGGCCAACATCGCCGGTTACCGGGCGGTGATCGAGGCGGCGCATCATTTCGGCCGTTTCTTCACGGGCCAGATCACTGCCGCCGGCAAGGTGCCACCCGCCAAGGTGTTCGTCATCGGTGCCGGCGTCGCCGGCCTGGCGGCAATCGGTGCCGCGTCGGGCCTGGGTGCGATCGTCCGTGCCAACGACACCCGCCCGGAAGTGGCCGATCAGGTCAAGTCGATGGGTGGCGAGTTCGTTTCCGTCGACTATCAGGAGGAAGGCTCCGGCGTTGGCGGCTACGCCAAGGTGATGAGCGAAGGCTTCCAGAAAGCGCAGCGTGAAACCTTCGCCAAGCAGGCGAGGGAGGTAGACATCATCATCACGACGGCGCTGATCCCGGGCAAGCCGGCGCCGCGGCTGATCACCGCCGAAATGGTGCAGTCGATGAAGCCGGGCAGCATCATCGTCGACATGGCGGCCGAGCAGGGCGGCAACTGCGAACTCACCGAGCCGGGCCAGGT
>JAEUOM010000204.1 GCA_016788495.1 Accumulibacter sp.
CGTCAAGCTGATCGGTGCCACCTGCCATTACGTCACCCGCGACCTCGACCAGGGTCCGATCATCGAGCAGGACGTCATTCGCATCGACCACTCGGACTCGGTCGAGGACATGGTGCGCTACGGCAAGGACATCGAGAAGGCGGTCCTGGCGCGCGGACTGCGCTACCATCTCGAGGATCGCGTGCTGGTACACGCCAACAAGACCGTGATCTTCCGTTGAAGGCACGCGCCAGCAGTACGCAGCCGGTGGCCGCTGGCGGCTGCGCACGATGATCGTGCTCAGGAACCTGGGCCTGCGCCGCGGCAGCAAGGTCCTGCTCGACAATGCCTCGGTGACGATCAGTGCCGGCGAACGGGTCGGCCTGGTCGGTCGCAACGGTGCCGGCAAGTCGAGCGTCTTCGCGCTCCTCGACGGCAGCCTGCACGAGGACAGTGGCGAGCTGTCGCTGCCCGCTGGCTGGCGCCTGGCGCAGGTGGCGCAGGAGATGCCGGCGACTCCGGAGAGCGCCACCGACTTCGTCATCGCCGGTGACAGCCGCCTGCTCGCCGCCCGCCGGGAGGTTCAGCTGGCCGAAGGCAACGGCGAGCGCCTGGCACACGCCTACATGGCTTTGCACGACGCCGGCGAGAACGACGCGCAGGCGCGGGCGCAGGCCCTGATCCTCGGACTGGGTTTCCGGACGAGCGAAGTCGAGCAGCCGGTCGACAGCTTCTCGGGAGGCTGGCGGATGCGCCTGCAACTGGCACGGGCGCTGATGTGCCCGTCCGACCTCCTGTTGCTCGACGAACCAACCAACCACCTCGATCTCGACGCACTGGTCTGGCTCGAGAGCTGGCTCAAGCGCTATGAAGGTACGCTGCTGGTGATCAGCCATGATCGCGACTTTCTCGACGCGGTGACGACCGTCACCCTGCACCTGGACAACGCCAGGCTGACCCGCTACGGCGGCAACTACAGCACCTTCGAGGAAACCCGGGCGCAACAGATCGAGCTGCAGCAGAGCGCCTACCTCAAGCAGCAGGAACGGATCGCGCACCTGCAGAGCTTCATTTCGCGCTTCAAGGCCAAGGCAACGAAGGCGCGGCAGGCGCAGAGCCGGGTCAAGGCGCTGGAAAGGATGGAACGTCTGGCACCGGTACTGACCAGCGCCGACTTCGGCTTCGAGTTCGGCGAGCCGGCCAGCCTGCCAAACCCGATGCTGGTGATGACGCACGCCAGCTTCGGTTACCCGCCACCGACCGACGCCGCCGCCGGCACGCCGGCCAGCATCGTCGTCGACCAGGTCAACCGCTCGGTCATGGCCGGACAACGGATCGGCATCCTCGGCGCCAACGGACAGGGCAAGTCGACGCTGGTGAAGACCATCGCCGGCGTCCTCGAATGTGTCGGCGGCAGCGTCAGCGCGGGCCGTGGACTCAACATCGGCTATTTCGCGCAGCAGGAACTGGAAGTGCTGCGCCCTGGCGCGACACCGCTGCAGCACATGCTCCGCCTGGCGCGGGAAAGCCCGACGTCCGGCCAGAGCGAGCGCGAGCAGGATCTGCGCAGTTTTCTCGGCGGCTTCAACTTCACCGGCGAGATCGTCAACCAGGCTGTCGGCACCCTCAGCGGCGGCGAGAAGGCGCGCCTGCTGCTGTGCATGATCGTCTGGCAGCGACCCAACCTGCTCCTGCTCGACGAGCCCACCAACCACCTCGATCTCTCCACCCGCGAAGCACTGGCAGTGGCCCTCAACGAGTTCGAGGGGACGGTGATGCTGGTCAGCCATGATCGTTCACTGCTGCGCTCGGTGTGCGACGAGTTCTGGCTGGTCGCCCGCGGCACCCTGACCGACTTTGCCGGCGACCTCGACGACTACCAGCGCTACCTTCTCGACGAGGCCCGGAAGCGGCGCGACAGCTTCAGGGAGCTCGCCAGAGGTGCCCGGAACCGCGCAGGTCGCGAGTTACCGGGCGCCAACCCGGGGAAAAAGGCTGCCGCCGACCTGCGGGCTCTGCAGCGCGAACTGGAACGGGTCGAGCAGCAGATGCTCGCCCTGCAGGACGAACAGCGCGCGCTTGAAGCGAGCCTGTGCGTACCCGCCGGGGCCAGGGAGCTGGCAGAGCTCGGCCAACGGCTGAACCAGATCGCCGGCGAACTGTCTCCCCTTGAGGACCGCTGGCTCAGCCTCAGCGAACGGATTGACAGGTCGGGCCGTGCGCTGTCATCGTGATGCGGGATTGATGATTCAACTGTGGATGGAGCAGAAGATGAGTTTTGAGTTGGCCGAGTGGTCGCCGAAGATCGAGGTGGGCTTGCCGATGATCGATTCGCAGCATCGGCAGTTGTTCGATCTGGCTGCCACCTTTACCGGTGACGGCGACCAGATCCGGATCCTGAAATCACTGGCGATGTTGACCGATTACGTCAAGGTGCACTTCCGCGAGGAGGAGGAGCTGATGGCTGCCTGCAACTATCCGGATCTGGAGGCGCATCGACGACTGCACGGCGAATTTCGCCGCATGCTCTTCGATCTGCTCGAGAACGCCAAGCAGATGACCCTCGACGAGATCGCCGACGAGGTCAAGTACCTGATCAACGGCTGGTTCTACAACCACATCCTGGTCGCCGACTTCCAGTACGTGCCCAGCGTCCGGACCGCCAACCTGGCCCATCGCGGGTGACAGGACAAGCGCTGCCGCGGCGCCGGCCGCCGGACCGTCGACCGGCGCCGTGACATTGGTCACCGCAACCGGTCTGCGCCGGTCATAGCATGCGCGTGGTCAAGCTTCGCCAAGGTCGGCGGAGCGGACGCGAAGGAGCACGGTCGCCGCCACTGCAGTCCCCGCCGGCCAGTCGTTGGCTGCTTCGCGCCCTGCCGCTGAGGACATGCGTCGATGAAGCTGCTGCAATTCCTGTCACTACGCCAGATGCTGACGCTGCCGTACGTGCTCCTGGTCCTGCTGCTAGCGGCGGCGATCGGCGGCCTCTCGTATGCCGCCGGTCGGGTTGCTGTCGATACGCTGTCGAAGCAGTTGCTGTCCGAGATGGTATACCGCATCGCGCAGGCCGCCGAGCGACACATCTCGGGGTCGAGCGCCGTCCTCGAAACCGCGTTTCCGGCCGACATCGCTGCCCCTGAAAACGTCGCCGACGACCTCGACAATCTGCGCACGCGTTTCTGGCTTGCGACCTCGGTGCACCGTGAGCCCAACAACTACGCCTACTACGGTGACCGCAACGGCCAGTTCTTCGGGCTCTGGAGACATTCCGCGAGCGATGCCGAGCTGCGCCTGCGCACCAGCGGAGAGGGCCCCCGAACGATCCATCGCTTCACCGGCATCAGCGGCGAGCTGCGCGACCCGGTGCGCGAGACGCGCATCTTCGAACCGCGCGAGCGACCCTGGTTCAAGTCGGGCCAGCACGCGTCCCTGCCCACGTGGACGGCGGTCTACATCGATTTCAAGACCGAGGAGCTCGTCGCGACTCGCGCCCGCCGGGTCAGCAACGCGCACGGCGACTTCCAGGGCGTGGTCGCCACCGATCTCTCGCTGCAGCACGTCAACGGATTCCTGCGCTCGCTCAAGCTGAGCCCCAACGGCATCGCCTACGTCGTCGAGACCGATGGCAACCTGATCGGTACTTCGCGTGGTCCGCACCTGCGGCAGGACGCGCGCGGCGGCAACGCGCGGCTCAATGCCAGCGACAGCGACGACCCGCTGATCGTCGCCACGCATCGCGCGATCGACAAGCTGGTGCGCGACGCCGGCGAGGGCGCGCAGCCGCGCACCGCGCTCTTCGAAGCTGCCGACGGACAGCAGATCGAGGCGGCCTACGCGCGCGTCCGCGACACCGCCGGCCTCGACTGGATCATCGTCACGGCCGTCCCACGTTCCGATTTCCTCGGCGAGGTGACGAAGAACTTCGAACGGACCGCCATCGTTGCCCTGTTCGCCTCGCTGCTGACCGTCGCCCTCGGCTTCATGGTCCTCTCGGTGGTGGCCCACGACCTCGGACAGTTGGCTCTCGCGGCACGGCGGATCGGGGATGGCGACCTCAACGCTGCTTTCGACGTCACCCGCAGCGACGAGATCGGTGATCTGGCCAAGAGCTTTCGCCTGATGCAGACCAGACTGCTCAGCGACCGCCTGACCGGCCTGGCCAACCGCGAGGCCTTCATGCGCCGGGTAGACGAGCGGCTGGCGCGGCAGAAGGAGCGACCCGAACCACGCCCCTTTGCCATCCTGTTTGTCGACCTCAACGACTTCAAGCACATCAACGACCGCTTCGGTCACGATGTCGGCGACAAGGTACTGCAGGAAATGGCGCAGCGCATGCGCGCCGGGCTGCGCAGCCGCGACCTCGTTGGACGCTACGCCGGTGACGAGTTCGTCGTCATGCTCGACGCAGTACACAGTCGCGACGACGCCGAAAGCGCCCGCGCCAACCTCGAAGAGATGCTCGGCGCACCACTGCTGGCCATCGACCCGACGGCGACGGCACTCGGCACCGGCGCCTCGGTCGGGTTGGCGATGTATCCGGATGATGGCAGCGACGTCGAGTCGCTCGTCCAGCAGGCGGACGCCGACATGTACCGTCGCAAGCAGGCCCGCCAGCGGCCGCCGTCGAAACCCGCCAGCCCGGCGGCGACCTGATCGCAGCCGCACGGGTGAGCGGCAAGGGCAGCGCGGGGCGGGTGCGGCGCGCCCGCAACCTTGTCCGGAACGTGGCTGCCCGATCTGTGCCTTGACCGAACGCGCCTCTTGAATCTATAGTCCGGCCCATGCTGAATGAACTCAACGCTCTCGAGAGCAAGGTGGCCCAGGTGATCGCGCTCTGCCGAAGCCTGCGCAGCGAGAACGAACAGCTGCGCGAGCAGCTCACCGTCGCGGAGAACGACAGGAACCGCCTTGCCGAGCGCATGGCGGCCGCCTCGGTCCGCCTGGAACAGCTCGCCGCGCAACTGCCCGAAGGCAACAGCTGAGAGGCCCGCGACGATGCCCATTGAAGCCAGTTTTCTCGACATCACCCTGCTCGGCAAGGAGTACCGCGTCGCCTGCCCGCCCGACCAGCGAAGCGCGCTGCTCAACGCCGCCAGCTATGTCGACGGCAAGATGCGTGACATCGCCGAAAAGACGAGGAGCAACATCGCCGAGAGAATCGCCGTCATGGCTGCCCTCAACATCGCCCACGAACACCTCGGACTCGATCAGGGATTCGTTTCCGAACATCAGAAAATTGAATCTGAAATAGGTCTGGACACGGAAGCGCTTAGGCGTAGAATTTCCTTCATGGAGACCGAACTCGACGCAGTCCTGAAGTCGGAGTGAGTGCCGGTTTCGGCCTCCAGCAGAGTTCCCTGCGGTGTTCGTTAAGGTCATAGATTCCTTGAACCAATGCAAATTGGCATTGGTCGCCGACCATGGAAACCGCTGTTGTGTGCGCCCCAAATGTCGGGCGTGCCTGATGCGGAAGGGAAGTGACCTAACTGGACCCAGGTTCAGGATGCCGGCCTGACGGCACTCGCGGGGACAACATTCAGCAGCGCGGAACCACCGGTTCCGCGTTTTTTTTGCTTGGCGCCGGCGAGCGTGGCCACGGTGAACAGGCAACACGGTCGTCGCACGATTGCCCACCGAGGCCAGTCGGGAGCTTTTCACGAGCACAGCTGTCGCAGTGCCAGTGACAGGACGGCGGCACGCCGTGTCGCGATCCCGATGAGGATGACGCAATCGGGTCGGCGTTCTTCGAAATCGCGACACAGATCAACGGCCTCTACCGCGCCCGGCAACTGGCGCACGCCAGCCAGCGCCAGGCCGCCGGTCGACGGCGAACACCTGGGAGAAGGGGCGCTCATGGCACGCTGGCTGACCGCTTCTTTCGAGCCCTTTCGCGCTGCGCCGGGTCCCCGGCAGAGGGATCTCGACCTCGGGCTGATGCGCAGGATCCGCCGTGCATCTTGCCTGTCGGTGGTCATCGGTGCCGGGGCGACGATGGACGCCGGCGGACCCTCCTGGGCGGAGCTGGTGCGGCAGCTGCTGGCGCGCCTCACGGAGCATGTCCGGGAGATCTGCGAAATGCGGCTGACCCCGGAAAGCACGCCGGACAAACAGGAACACCGACGCGTGGGATGGGTCGCGAACGTCTGCCGGCAGAAGCGGATTCGCGCGCGCGGGCACTGCTGGCACTGATCGACGCCGGCACGGCGGACGTCGAAACGCTCATGGCGGGCGCACAGACCTGCCACGAGTTCCTCGGTCAGGCGCTCTTCACCGAGCTGACCGGATCGGATGGCCGGCGACCCCAATCAACTCGCTCGCGAAAGGGGACCGGATGGCCTGCACCAGCCGATCTATCAGCGGCACGGCTACACGCCGCGCCGGCTGTTCCTGATCACCAGGGTACAGTTCGTCTTTGCCACCTCGCAGTTCTCCCCTGACTCGGTGCATTGCCGCCGCAACTCGATCTTCAGCACCTTGCCGTAGCGCTTCTGCGGCCGTCCGGCGATGAAAAAGACGCCCGCGGCCGCTTGAAAGGGGCGATGGATGACAGGCACAGCCCAGCAAGGCGCGCGGCACACGGCTGCGCGCGGCTGGTCGCTCAGACCTGCCCGGCGAGCAGGAAGTCCTGGACGATCCGCACCTGCAGTTCGTCGAGGAACATCGGCGCATGCCCGACGCCCGCCACCTCGACCAACTGTGCCCGCGGCCCGCGCGTCGTCATCTCGACGGCCGTGTCGTGCAGCAGGATGTCCGATTGCGCGCCGCGCAGGACCAGGGTCGGACAGCCGATGGCGTCGTACAGCGGCCACAGGTTGATGTCCTTGGCCTCGAGATAGGCTTTCTGGTAAGGCTGGGCAATCGCCCGATCGTAGTTCATCTCGAGGCTGCCGTCGGCCTTGCGCCGCGTTCCGACGACTGCCATGTAACGCCACTGCGCATCGGTGAGATTGCCGAAGGGCGCACAGACGACGCGCACGTAGGCTTCGGCGGCGGCGAGGTCGGGAAAATCGGGCGCCTTGCCGAGGTATTCGCCAATCCGCTGCAGGGCATCCATGGCGATCACCGGACCGACGTCGTTGAGTACCATGCGCCTGATCGGCGACCCCGGCAGGCTCGACAGGAACATGCCGATCAGGCCGCCCATCGAGGTCCCGAGCCAGTGCACCGTATCGACGCCGAGGCGGGCGATCAGCGTCATGACGTCGTTGGCGTATACCGGCAGCGCATAGTCATCGGCAAAGGGCAGCCGATCGCTGCGCCCGCGACCGACGATGTCGGGACAGACGACACGGTAGTCGCTGGCCAGCGCGTTCGCCAAGACATCGAAATCGCGGCCGTTGCGGGTCAGCCCATGGACGCAGATGAGGACGCGCGGGTTGGCGGCATCGCCCCATTCACTGTAGGCCATGCGGTGCAGACCGTGCGGACCAAGGCACTGTACCGCGCCCTCACGCATCTCGTTGACCACCCCGTCCGCCTGCCCGGGCCGCGAACTCACCAGCAGTTCGCCGAATTCCTTGAGTATTGCCATGATCGCACCCCGACGTCGTTGAGAAAGCCAGCTTCGCTGACGAGAGTATCCTCGCATCCGGTGAACGAAGTCAATCGCCGCTTGCGAGCCGCCGGCGGGCGGCTGCGCGCCCTGCCCCGCGTCCGCCCGGAGAGCCGGTTTCAGGCGCGCTTGCGACCGGTGATCATCGCCCGCACCAGGTTCTCGCGATGCAGCAGGCTCTCCCAGACGACGCCGAGAAGATGCCCCGCGATCAGCAGCAGGGTCACATCGGTGGCGACTTCGTGCGTCTCCTTGATGGCGTCGATGAGCGCCTCGCTGCTGTCGACAAAGAATGCCGCCAGCGGTCCCAGTCCCTTGTCGGCAGCATATAGAGCGAGGCCGCTGACGACGGTTGCCAACAGCGCCAGCAGCATGGCAACGATCATCGCGCCGCCGGCAGGATTGTGCCCCAGGTGGCGGCGTGCGCGCAGCGTCAGCACATCGCGCAGGTAGGTGAGGACGATGCGCGGACTGAAGACGAAGTCGCTGAAGCGGGCATGACGGGGACCGCCGAAGCCCCACAGCAGGCGCCACAGCAACAGGCCGGCAATGGCGTAGCCAGCCCAGGCATGCAGCAGCTGCATCAGCTCGCCGTCAAAGCGATCGGCGAGCGATTCGAAGACCTCGCCCTCGGAAAACCAGGCGAGGCAGAAGCTGAACAGCAGGGTCCAGTGGAAGAGACGCAACAACGGATCCCAGACGGGAACCGTGTCGGCATCGGTGGCGGCCATGGACATCCTCCAAAAGTGCTTCCCTGCCCGCGAGCCGACAGGGAAGCCGGCGCCCGCACCAAGCGGCAGGCAGGACGGGAATTACTTGCCTTCCTCGGAGACCAGCGCACCGGTCTTGATTTCGTAATGGACTTCCCACTTCTTGCCGTCGGTGCCGTTGATCTTCACTTCCCAAGTCTGCTTGCCCTTCTTGCTGTCCTGGTAGGCCTTGGTGACTTCGCCCGGATGTGCCTTGAGGGCCATTTCGACCGCCTGCTCCTTGGTGATTTCACGTGCCGGCGCCGCAGCCGCCGGCGTCGCCGGAGCAGCGGCGGCAGCAGCGGGCTTGCTGTCGTAGGCGAACGTGCTGCCACTCAAGCTGGCGGCAATGATCAGGAGGGCGGCGGAGCAGTATGCGGCGGGCTTGTTCATTCGATGGGTCTCACTGTCTGGTTGAAGAGGGAAGAGGAATCACGGCTCGCCGTGCTGCCCGCATCGCGGACAGCCACTGCAGGCACGGATGCGACTGTACGGCGGCTTCCTTAAACCAGGCTTAGGGCACGCCACGCCGTCCCCACGCCCGGCCGCAATCTGCACACCCCCGGCTCGACTCCCCGGTGCGCTCCCGGCGCAGCGGCGTGGCCGCTGCCGGCTTCCCGTGGGCGCGCCGCTCAGCGCGCGGCCGCGGCGCGGGCGCGCAGCTCGTCGAGTTCCTCGAGCAGATCGGCCATCAACGCCGCGAGTTCGGGGACTGCATCGAAGTCCCGTTCGAGCTGCCGCATGCGCCGTGCGCGCCGCAGACTGGTGCTCGAGAAGCACCAGACGCCGGCTACGCTCTCGGCGTGCGGAAACAGGCCCTCCTCGATGTGGCGCAGCAGCCATTGCGGGTCGACGGTGCAGGCGGCGGCCACCTGTTCGAGCGTCAGCCAGCTGTTTTCCATCAGGCTGCCGACGAGGATTTCGTCTTCACGCATGGCTCACACCCTCCCTTCCTGGCGCGGGTCGAAAGCCAGTTCGTGCGCCATTCGTTCGTAGAACTGTCGCGCCTGCGGCGTATTCGCCGGCGGCAGGACAACCTGGATGTCGAGCAGCAGGTCGCCGGCGGATCCGGTCTGCGCCGCCGGAATTCCCTTGCCGCGCACGCGCAACTGGCGGCCGCTCTGTGCCCCCTCGGGAATCCGCAGCCTGACGCTGCCGCCCGGCAGCTCGACGCTGACGACGGCACCCAGTGCAGCTTCCCACGGCGCCACCGGCAGCGTCAGATGAAGGTCGCGGCCGTGCGCGCGCAGACGCGGATGCGGCCGGAATTGAACCTCGAGCAGCAGGTCGCCGGCAGCAGCACCGCCGACGCCTGGCCCGCCTTGGCCGGCCAGGCGAATCACCTGGCCGGCGTGCACCCCCTGCGGAATCTTCACGTTGAGCGTCCGCTCAACCAGCGTCAGCCGCCCCTGCGCGTCGCTGCGTGGCGCGCGCAGGCTGATCTGGCGGGTGGCGCCGGTGAAGGCGTCCTCGATGTCGAGCAGCACCTTGGCGTGATGATCCTCGCCGCGCGCCTCGAAGCGCCCCCGCGGCGCGCCGCCAAAGCCCGGCCGCGAACCCATGCGGCCGAACAGCTCGGCGAAGAAATCGGAGAAGTCCGCCGCCTCGCCGGGAGAAAAGCCGCGGCCGGAAAACTCGAAACCGGCATCCCAGTCGGGCGGCGGTCGGAACTCCTGCCCTGGCTGATAGCCGCGGCCCAACTGGTCGTAGGCGGCACGCTTTTCGGGGTCCGAGAGCACCGCGTTGGCCTCGTTCAGTTCCTTCATGCGTGCCTCGGCATCCGCCTCTTTCGAGACGTCCGGATGATACCTGCGCGCCAGCTTGCGGAAAGCCTTCTTGATGTCATCGGCCGTCGCGTCGCGCGGCACGCCCAGTATCTGGTAGTAGTCCTTGAATTCCATGCACCATCCTCGGGTGGACCAGCGACAAGGGCCGGTCCTCAATAAATAGTCCCGATGGCCGCGGAAATCAAGATATTGAAGTTTCCTCCACCGCCCCCACCTTGACTTTCAAGCGCCACTTCCGGCGCTCTCGACCAACCGATGGAGGATTCAAGATGATCTATCGCTCCCTGTTCCCCCGCGACGTCCTGTCCGAGCTGGACCGGCTGCAACGTGAGCTGCAGCAGACCTTCCATTTCTCGCCAAGCATTCGCGGCATCGCCCGCGGCGGTTTCCCGGCGATGAACGTCGGCGGCACGCCGCAATCCGTCGAGATCTACGCCTTCGCCCCCGGCATCGACCCGGCGACGCTCGAGGTGCAGATCGAGAAGGGCGTGCTCACCGTCGCCGGCGAACGCAAGCTGCCGCCAGCCGCCGAAGCCGCCACGGTGCACATCGACGAGCGTTTTGCCGGTCGCTTCCGGCGCGTCGTGACGCTGCCCGACGATGTCGACGCGAACGCCGTAGACGCCAGGTATCGCGATGGTGTCCTGCGCATCAGCATTGCCCGCAGACAGTCGGCGCAGCCTCGCCGCATCAACATTCAGTAAGGAGGAACGAACATGTCAGACACCACTCCCGTCAAGAAGCAGTCCGTCGCGGACGATGCCGCGTTGCTGCCGCCGGTGGATGTCATCGAGGACGCCTCGGGAATCACCCTCTATGCCGATCTGCCCGGCGTTCCGAAGGACAGGCTGCACCTGCAGATCGAGGCCGACACGCTGACGATCGAGGGCGAGATCGACCTCGAAATGCCCGGCGGCATGGAGGCGAGCCACGCCGAAGTCAGCCTGCCGCGTTACCGGCGGGTCTTCACGCTGTCGAAGGAACTCGACGCCAGCAAGGTCACCGCCGAGTTCAGCGAGGGCGTACTCAAACTGTCGATCCCGAAAGCCGAGCACGCGCAGCCGCGCAAGATCGAGGTCCGGGTCACCTGATGACCTGATCACCGGACCAGCGGGCGGCGTCTGCCTCGAGGCAGGCGCCGCCCGCCGGCTGACAGCCGGGTGGACGGCCACCGCCGGGCATCGAGCCACTGCGTCGGGCGCCGCGGCCGACAAATGACGGGCCGCGCCACGAAGTCCGGCTGGCGATTGGTCAGCGTCTCGAAGCGTGGATCCGAGCCCTTGAGCGGCTGCCACAACGAGTCTGTGGTCACCGCCCGGCGGGGCGCACGACAGCCTTGGCATGGTCCGCGACCCCGCTGAGACCCGAGTTTGATAACAAAAGAGATTTTCCCCGATACAAGCATTGCACCGCTTCATCCGAATTCGGTATGATCGGTGCCAGAGCCGTTCCGCGAACTTTCCACCAAACCACTCCTATGGAGCTCGATCATGGCAAAAGCCGAAAAAGTCAAGAAAGCGAAAGAAGTCGAACAGGCAGTAGAAACAGAAGCCGTTGCCGCCCCGGAATTCGTCAAGATCACCAAGGTTGTCGGTCGCCAGATTCTCGATTCACGTGGCAACCCGACCGTCGAAGTCGACATCACCCTCGACAACGGTTTTCTCGCCCGCGCCGCCGTTCCCTCGGGGGCCTCGACCGGCGAGTTCGAAGCCTGCGAGCTGCGCGACGGCGACAAGAAGGTCTATCTTGGCAAGGGCGTGCTGAAAGCCGTCGAAGCCGTCAACACGCGCATCGCCAAGCTGCTCAAGGGCAAGAACCCGCTCAATCAGCGCGAACTCGACGAGGCGATGATCGCCCTCGACGGCACCCCCAACAAGTCGAACCTCGGCGCCAATGCGCTCCTCGGTGCCTCGATGGCAATCACCATGGCCGGCGCCAACGTCAGCAAGATGCCGCTGTGGAAGTACATCGGCAAGATCCACAAGAACCGCAGCTTCGTCCTGCCGACGCCGATGGCCAACATCATCAACGGCGGCAAGCATGCCGACAACCTGATCGACTTCCAGGAGTTCATGATCATGCCGGTCGGTGCCGAGAGCTTCTCGCAGGGCCTGCAGTGGATCACTGAAGTCTTCCACGCACTGAAGACGATCCTCAAGAAGGGCGGCCACGTCACCGCGGTCGGCGACGAAGGCGGCTTCGCTCCCAACCTGTCGAACGACGAAGCGCTGGAAGTCGTCATGCAGGCGATCACTGCCGCCGGCTACAAGCCCGGCAAGCAGATCGCCATCGCCCTCGACTGCGCGTCGTCCGAGCTTTTCGACGAGGGCGGCCGGCAGGGCTACAAGTTCTGGAAGTCGAACCCGGAGAAGCTGTTCAGCGACGACGACATGATCGCCAAGTACACCGAGTGGTGCAAGAAGTACCCGATCGTCTCGATCGAGGACGGTCTCGACCAGAGCGACTGGGAAGGCTACGTCAAGTTCACCAAGGCCCTTGGCGACAAGGTGCAGATCGTTGGCGACGACTTCTTCGTCACCAATCCGACACGCCTGAAGCAGGGGATCGACATGAAGGCGGCGAACGCCATCCTGATCAAGGTCAACCAGATCGGCACCGTCACCGAAACCCTCGACGCCATTCGCATGGCGCAGAAGGCTGGCTACGGCGTGATCTCGTCGCATCGTTCGGGCGAGACCGAAGACTCGTTCATCGCCGACCTTGCCGTCGGCACCGGCGCCGGCCAGATCAAGACCGGCTCGCTGTCACGTACCGACCGTGTCTGCAAGTACAACCAGCTGCTGCGCATCGAGGAGCAACTCGGCAGCAAGGC
>JAEUOM010000230.1 GCA_016788495.1 Accumulibacter sp.
CCCGAACGCCATGCTGCGCATCCTTGCCGGTGCCGGCGGCGGCTCTCCTGCAGCGGGTGCCGACCGCCGATGCGAGCAGTCCCTCTACGACTGGGCCAGGTTTGCCTACTGCTACGAGGTGTGGCGCGGCAGATTGCCCGCCGAAGCGGGTCCGACCGACGGCAGGGGCGAAGACGAGGAGGCATGGCTCGATCGTGTCGATCGCCTTGCCGTCAGCCACGGCAGACGGCGTCCCGATCACCTGCGCCTGCTGCGCGAGCGCGGTGCCCTGCGGCTGGCCGAACTGCGTCAGCGGGCTGAAGCCGGGCGGGCGC
Organism: Accumulibacter sp.; assembly: GCA_016788495.1. Taxonomy (GTDB): domain Bacteria; phylum Pseudomonadota; class Gammaproteobacteria; order Burkholderiales; family Rhodocyclaceae; genus Accumulibacter. The sequence continues at coordinate 315 of JAEUOM010000230.1, forward strand.
CGGTGCCGGGTCAGTGGTACGGCGACCGTGCAGCACGCGGACGGCGCCGCGACGACGGTGCTGCCGGCGAGCCGCGGCGTTCTGCCGGCTGCGCGGCTGCCGCTGACTGAGGCGCGCGACACGGCCGGCAGGGCGCTCCGCTTGCGCGCAGGAGGGCCCGGCAGCGGCAGCGGGACGGCGGGCCGGCAGCGGCATCGTTGTCGCCCCGTCTGCTATAGTAAAGGCTCGGCAGTCGGGTCAGCCGCCTGCGCGCGAAGGAGAGCCGATGAACGACTCGCGGGCAATCTGTCACCAGCCGTTGTCTGCCCGGCGAAGCAGGGGCTGGCCGCCTGCACGCGATCGGCGTGCGGTCATCGGCAAGCGTGCAGCGGCGCAGCACTGATTCGTCGTCGGCAGCGCGCCGGCGAGTGCTGCCGCGAGGGCGCAGGGATCACCAATGAGCCGGCGGCTGACGATCGGCCCCTTCAATCGCGTCGAGGGCGACCTCGAAGTGACGCTCGACGTGCAGGCCGGCCGCGTCGCTGCCGCACGCGTCAGCTCGTCACTGTACCGTGGCTTCGAGCACGTCCTGATCGGCAAGCACCCGCTCGACGCTCTGGTGATCGTGCCGCGCATCTGCGGCATCTGTTCGGTATCGCAGTCGGCGGCTGCCGCTGCTGCCCTCGCTGACGCCCAAGGACTGGAAATGCCGGCGAACGGTCGCCTGGCGAGCAACCTGATCCTCGCCTGCGAGAACCTGGCCGATCATCTGACCCACTTCTACCTCTTCTTCATGCCGGACTTCGCGCGCGCAGCCTATCGCGGTCGGTCATGGCACGCTGCAGCCGAACGGCGCTTCAAGGCAACGGTCGGAGAAGCGCTGCGTGAAGTCCTGCCGGCACGCGCCGATCTGCTGCGCCTGATGGGCCATCTGGCGGGGAAGTGGCCGCACAGCCTGGCGCTGCAGCCGGGCGGTACGACGCGGGCGGTAACGGCCAGCGAGAAGATCCGGTTGCTTTCGGTGCTGCGCGATTTTCGTGGCTTCCTGAGTCGGGTCGTCTTCGGCGACTCGCTCGAGAGCGTCGGCGCGATCGGCTGCCGCGCCGAACTCGCGGCCTGGGCCCGTGGCCGGCCGGCCGACTTCGCGCGTTTCGTCGAGATTGCCGCCGATCTCGGCCTCGACTGCGTCGGACGGGCGAGCGACCGCTTCCTGAGCTACGGTGCCTATGCTGCCGCTGCCGACGGTCCGGGCGCCGCCGCTGGCCACCTCTTCGCCCGTGGCGTCTGGCACGGCGGTGGCCGGCCACTGGTCGAGCAGTTGATCAGCGAGGACGTCGCGCATGCCTGGCTGTTCGGCGAGCAGGCGCTGCATCCGGCAGTCGGCGAAACGCGACCGCTCACTGGCGAGTTCGCCGACAAGGCTGCCGCGTACACGTGGTGCAAGGCGCCACGCTACGACGGCCAGGTTGCCGAAACGGGGGCGCTTGCCCGCCAGCTGGTCGCCGGGCAGCCGCTGCTGCGGGCGCTGGTGGCAGCCAGCGGCGGCAGTGTCCTGGCACGGGTCAGCGCCCGTCTGCTGGAGCTGGCGCTCGTGCTGCCGGCGATGGAGCGCTGGGTGCATGCCCTGGCCCCCGGCGAAGCGTTCTGCGCGCAGGCGGCGTTTCCCGCCGAGGTGAACGCCGTCGGCCTCGTCGAAGCGGCCCGTGGCGGGCTCGGCCACTGGTTGCGCCTCGAGAACGGGCGCATTGCCGGCTACCAGATCATCGCGCCGACGACCTGGAACTTCTCGCCGCGCGACGCGAACGGCGTTCCCGGCGCGCTCGAGCAGGCGCTGGCTGGACTGCCGGTCGCCGACGGCGAAGAGGTGCCGCTGCTGGTGCAGCACGTCGTCAGGTCCTTCGATCCGTGCATGGTGTGCACCGTGCATTGAGGGGAGCCGTCATTGTAAGAGAGGCGATGCTGCGCACCTCGGGGGCGGTCTTCCGGCGAGATGCGCACGCGCTGCAGACGGATGCCGATTTCGCGGCGAAGTCGCCGGCTGCTGTGCCGGCAGCCCCGTTTCCGACCGCGTGAGCGGTGAACCCGTTGCGCCCGCCTTGCTCGGGACAGGTCGGCCCGCTCTCGGTTTTCATCGTCGTCCAATGGTGCTAGAGTGCCAGTCCGTTCCCGGGAAAGAGAGGCCGCACAGCCAGTGAGCAAGGAATTCGACTACGAAGAGGCTTTCTCACGGAATATCGGATGGCTGACTCGTGCCGAGCAGCAAACGCTGCGCGGCAAGCGTGTTGCCATCGCGGGTCTCGGAGGGGTGGGCGGATCACATCTACTGACACTGGCTCGCTTGGGGGTTGGGCGTTTCCATGTAGCGGACTTCGATACCTTCGATCTGGCCAACTTCAATCGACAGGCGGGCGCAACGATGAGCAGCCTGGGAAGACGCAAGGTGGATGTTCTGATGGCCCTGGCACACGACATCAATCCCGAGATCGAGTTTGAAACTTTTGATCAGGGCATTCACGATGACAACGTCGACGATTTCCTGCGCGGCGTTGACGTCTACGTGGACGGCCTTGACTTCTACGCCTTTGCGGCGCGCAAGGCCGTTTTCGAGGCATGCGCCCGACATGGCTTGCCGGCGATCACGGTGGCTCCTCTCGGCATGGGGGCTGCCTTGCTCAACTTCATGCCCGGAGCGATGACCTTCGAACAGTACTTTCGCTGGAATGGTTGCTCCGAAGAGGAAATGGGCCTGCGGTTCTTTGTCGGACTGGCTCCGGCGCGCTTGCAGCAAAGCTATCTCGTCGATCCGAGCACCATCGACTTCAAGGGGCGTCGGGGCCCTTCGACCCCGATGGGTTGCTCGCTCTGCGCCGGCGTCGCGGCGAGCGAGGCGCTGAAGATCCTGCTCGGTCGCGGGAAGATCATCGCCGCTCCCCGGGGCGTGCATTTCGATGCCTATCGCAACCGGGCGGTCACGACCTGGCGCCCGGGCGGCAACGCCAACCCGATCCTGCGCATGATGATCGCTCTCGGGCGCCGGCGCTCGCGCTGAGGGGCTGTTGATGAGGGCACTGGCCGATATCCTCGATCTCGCGCGCTGGGCACCCAGTGGCGACAATACTCAGCCATGGCGCTTCGAGCTGGTGGGGCCAGAGCATGCCGTGATCCATGGCTTCGACACGCGTGACCATTGCGTCTATGATTTTGCCGGGCGCGCGAGCCAAGTATCACTCGGCGCCCTCCTCGAAACCATCACGATCGCCGCCAGTGGCTACGGCTTCGTGGTCTCGGTACAAAGACGTATGCACCTGCCCGAGACGCGGCCCACGTTCGATGTCCATTTGCTGGCAGATGCCAGGGTCCGAGCCGATCCCCTGATCGATTCGATCCGGGTGCGCAGCGTCCAGCGTCGGCCGCTGAGCACCAGACCACTGCGAGATGAACAGAAGGCGGCGCTCGAGGCTGCCGTCGGGTCGGATCACAGCGTCTTGTGGCTGGAAGGCTTCGCGGACCGTCTGCGAATGGCCCGGCTGCTGTTTGCCAATGCGAAGATCCGGCTCACCATGCCCGAGGCATACCCGGTGCACCGCGACGTCATCGAGTGGGGTGTGCAGTTCTCCGAAGAACGCATTCCTGACCAGGCGATCGGACTCGACCGGGTCACAACGCGGGCAATGAAATGGGCCATGCAAAGCTGGGGTCGAGTCGACTTTCTGAACCGGTTCCTGGCGGGCACGCTTGCGCCCCGGATTCAGCTTGATCTGGTCCCGGGTCTGGCCTGCGCTGCTCATTTCGTCATCGTCGCGCGGGAAGAAGCGCAGACTGTCGAGCATTTCCTGGCGGGTGGCCGGGCAGTCCAGCGGTTTTGGCTGACGACCACCGCCATCGGCCTGCAACTCCAACCCGCGTACACACCGCTGGTATTTTCCGCCTATGTTCGTGCCGGGGTGCGATTCTCGGTGGTTCCGGCTTTGTGGGACCAGGCCGTAACAGTCACCTCCGGGCTGGGGACGATCCTCGGTGTTGACAACGTGAAACGGGCGATCTTCATGGGTCGGATTGGCTCCGGTTCGGCCGCCAAGGCGCGCTCAATGCGGCTGCCGCTTGACAGACTCTGGGTTTGATGCCGATGATGGTCGTGCTGAGATGGAATCCGCGCCCAGCATGAAGGGGGAGCGCAGGCGCATCCTGTTCGTCGCCGAGGCTGTGACCCTTGCGCACATCGCGAGGCCACTGGTGCTTGCCTCTGCGCTCGACACGGCAGGTTACGACGTGACGCTGGCGTGCGACGAGGCCTGGTCTTGGCTGCTCCCAGATTGCAGGTTTCGCGTGCGAAGGGTTTCGTCGATTTCTTCGGCGGTGTTCTTGCGAGCATTGGCGCGCGGCAGTCCCGTATATGATGCCCAGACGCTGCGCAGCTATGTCGCAGCGGATCTTGCTCTGATCGAGGCGGTCAGACCGGATCTGATTGTGGGTGACTTCCGTCTTTCGCTGTCGGTGAGCGCCCGTCTTGCGGGAATTCGCTACGTCGCCCTATCGAATGCGTATTGGAGCCCGTATGCGCGATGCCACTACGTGGTGCCTTCGCTGCCCATGACCAGGATCCTGCCCATCGGGATGGCGGGTGCGGTCTTTGCGTTGGTCAGGCCAATCGCTTTTGCCCTGCATGCTCAGCCGCTGAACCAAGTAAGAAAGGAGTTCGGCCTGCATTCGTTGGGGTCGGATCTACGGCGTACTTACACCGATGGTGACTTCGTCCTCTATGCGGACGTTCCCGGGATGTTCCCCTTGTCGGGACAGCCCGACTCACATCAGCATTTGGGTCCGATCATCTGGTCGCCACCGATACCGAGGCCAGAGTGGTGGGCTCTCCTGCCCGATGATCGACCCATTGTCTACGTAACGCTGGGCAGTTCCGGTAAAGCGCAGATTCTCCCCGGGATCCTGGATGCCTTGGCGGGGCTCCCCGTACACGTGCTCGTCGCCACTGCCGGGGCCGGAGTTGGTGATGCACCTCCAGCCAACGCTCATCTCGCCGACTACCTGCCAGGTGCTGAGGCCGCGCGCCGTGCCAGTCTCGTCGTCTGCAATGGCGGGAGCCCGACCTGCCACCAGGCGCTCGCTGCGGGTGTGCCGGTCGTTGGTATAGCAGGGAATCTGGATCAGTTTCTCAACATGACCGCCATAGTCGACATGGGTGCGGGAACGATGGTTCGCGCAGATCGCTTCGATTCCCGGACGTTCCGTCGCATCGTGCAAACGGTGCTGGGCGACCCCTCGTATGCCGCATGCGCAGCCAGGGCTGCGACATCGTTCGCGCAGTATCCTGCAGTCGAGAGATTCGAGAGATTCCTTGTCCAATGGCTTCCGTTTCGGGAGGGGGCGTCCCCAGGCGGACGGGGGTAGCTTCAAAAGAAGTGGTGGCCAGGCTGATGCGGCGGCGGCTCCGCGAGGCGCGGCAGGTTTCCGGCAAACGGCCCCGATTCGGCAAGTTCCTGCGTCAGGGCTGTGGGCCAGGGTTGATCGTTGCATCATCTGTTGGCGTTGTGTAGTATCGACCGGCTGCGGGCGGCGTGATTTTGGCCGCGACAATCCGATCACGCCGAGGTTATGGGGTCCGCGTCCTCGCCGGCTGCGATCCTTGCAGCCCTGCTGAGGTACTTTCGCACGAGGCATTGATGGTGGGTTTCCTGGTCATAGACTCGCGGATCGCTGCGCGGAATCTGATGCGCAACAAAGGGCGGACGCTCGTCTCAGTTCTGACTGTCGCGACCGGCATAATTGCCTTTCTGCTGGCCGGCGGATTCATCGAATGGGTATTCGAAAGCATGCGCGAGGCTACGATCCGTTGGCAACTGGGCCACATCCAGGTCGTGAAGCCTGACTACATGAAAAAGGGAATAGCCGATCCTTATCGTTTTCTGCTCCCAGAGCAATCTGCAGAGTTTGAGACCATCAGGAATGCAAAGGGGGTCGTTAGCATTTCACAACGACTTGCTTTCAGCGGGCTGGTCAGCCACGGCGAGACGACAGTTGGTTTCCTTGGTGAAGGCATTGAACCAGAACGAGAGGTCGCCATAAGTGATGAGATCAATCGGAGTTCAGGGAATACGTTGACGCGATCCGACGAAAAGGCGGCGTTGCTTGGGGAAGGATTGGCGAAAAACCTCGGCGTCGTGCCGGGCGATGATATCGTCCTGCTCGCCACGACCAGTAGCGGCTCACCGAACGCGATTGAGGTCAAGGTTGCCGGGATTTTTTTCACTGCGTCGAAGGAATTTGATGACAACGCCTTGCGTCTGCCCATTGACATGGCGCGCAAGCTGATGCGTGTGGAGGGGTCGACGGCTTGGGTTGTAATGCTGGACAGGACGGACCTTACGGCGACTGCCGTTCGCGATTTGCGCACCGTTCTTCCACCGCAGAAATTCGAGGTCGTTCCCTGGACCGACCTGGCAGATTTCTACAACAAGACGGTGGTGTTGTACCGGAGACAGATCAACTTGATGAAGTACATCATCGCGATCCTTATCGTCCTTACCATTTCGAATACCCAGACAATCACTGTCTACGAACGAACCACCGAGATTGGCACCATCATGGCGATCGGTCAGCGCAACTCGCGGGTGCTGGGCGCTTTCCTCGTTGAAGGCGGTATGATCGGCGTATTTGGTGGCGTCTTGGGGCTGGCGCTGGGGTATCTAATGGCCACCATCGTTTCGGCGATTGGCATTCCCATGCCGCCAGCTCCCGGGATGACCACAGGCTTTACGGCAGGGATCATTGTCACTTCGGAAATGATGATCGATGCTTTTCTACTGGCTTTGGTCGCAACCCTGCTGGCGAGCGTTCTACCAGCGTGGCGAGCCAGTCGGATGAAGGTCGTGGACGCATTGCGGTGCAATCAATGACGGTCGTTGCCTGGAGCCGTCTCGCACTCGCCTTGCGAAACATATTCCGCCATCGCGCACGGACCGTAGCAACCTTGGGGGCAATCGGCCTTGGCGTTGCCAGCCTCATCCTTGCCGGTGGCTTTGTCCAAGACGCCTTTGTTCAACTGGGTGAGGCGACCATCCACTCGCAGACGGGACACATTCAACTGACGCGAGAGGGTTTCCGGGCCAGCCGAGCACGCGCATCAGAACTCCATCTCATTGAAAATCCAGATCATTTCAAGAGCCTGCTGGCCAGCGAACCCGGCGTCGACCAGGTTGTGGCCCGAATAAACTTCTCAGGAGTGTTGAACAATGGCAAACGTGACCTGGCGATCATCGGCGACGGTATAGAGCCGGACGGAGAGGCAAGAATTGGCAGTTTCATGCGTTATACCCAAGGACGGCCTCTCACTGACAGCGATAGCGATGGTGTTGTTGTTGGCGAGGGTGTGGCGCACACCTTGGACCTCAAGATCGGTGATCGCGTGACCCTTCTCATCAGCGTTGCGCAGGGAGCGGTAAACACTCAGGACTTTGAATTGGTTGGCGTTTTTCAGAGCTTTTCCAAGGAGTTCGACGCGCGGGCGGTCCGAGTCCCGCTTGCTGCCACTCGGCAGCTGCTCGATACGCAGTCGGCACATGTCCTGGTGATCACTCTCAAGCAAACCAAGGATACGGAGCGTGTTGTTGAATCGGTCAGGGCGCGTGTTGCCGGAGAGGATTTCGAGGTTCTGTCGTGGAAGAAGCTTTCCGACTTTTACGAGAAGACCATCGAGCTCTACAGTTCTCAGTTTGGTGTGTTGCGCTTGATCATCCTGGTGATGGTCGTGTTGAGTGTGACCAATAGCATCAATCTGACGCTGTTTGAAAGAACTCGGGAATTCGGGACGCTGCGCGCGTTGGGGGCAAGGTCCGCGCGGGTGTTCGAACTCATCATGATGGAGACTGCCATGCTTGGGCTGATTGGCGTCAGCGCCGGAATGGTACTGGGCTGTGTGTTGGCGTTGGTTGTTTCGGCCATCGGTATCCCCATGCCACCCCCGCCGAATTCCAACGTTGGCTACCTGGCGGCAGTTCGTCTGGCTCCTGCAGATGTCTTGAGCGCCGCGGGTATCGGCTTGGTTGCCAGCTGCTTGGCTGGCGTTGCTCCTGCCCGGCGGGCATCGCGCTGGCCGGTGGTAGACGCGCTGAGGCAAGGGACGTAGTCAGAGGAGTCAATCCGGCGGTCAGCGGCAAACCACCGCGCTGACTGCCATAGCACCGCGCATTGCTCTCGAGTATTTGGTTCAGTCAAGAATGTTTCACAATCTTCCCGGAGCCGCACTTTGGAGGCCACCGGGAAAGCCGTCCCAGCATGCTGGGACGTGTGCAGAATCGCTGCCGAAGAAAAGCTGACTCATCTGCTTCAAGACCTCTACCTCAAGGAATCTGACGATGCAAGCGGCCGATCAAGTGTGGGACGTCATCATAGTCGGTAGCGGCATGGGAGGGGCAACGCTGGGTTATGCGCTGGCGAGGGCAGGTCTCACCGTGCTGTTCTGCGAGCGGGGCCGTTCGCATGTCGGGAACAACGCGAAGAGCAGTCTGGTCGGCTCCTACGCGGAGACATTCGCTGCCAATGCATGGCGCGATGCGAAGCAACTGCACGATCTGCTTGAACGGGGAGGCAGATACTGCGGGGAGATCGGTGACCGCTCCAACGTCCGATCGAAATCCTTTGTTCCGTTTCTGGGTAGCGGTACCGGCGGTTCCAGCGCGCTCTACGGGATGGCTCTGGAGCGTTTCTTCCCTTCGGACTTCACACCTCGGCGATATCACCAGGGCGTCAACGACGCCACCGTACCCGAGTCGTGGCCGATTTCCTATGAGGAACTCGAACCGTATTACCACCAGGCCGAGACCCTCTACCGTGTGCGCGGTGAGGCGGACCCCATCCGCGGAGAACCCGCGGACCACCTGCGTTCGCCCAACCCGATGCCGACCAGCCAGCAAGCATTGTTCGAGTTTCTGGTCGGCAGAGGCCTGCATCCATACCGTTTGCATATGGCTTGTGAATACGTTCCAGGCTGCCAGATCTGTCAGAGTTATCTGTGTGCTCGGCATTGCAAGAATGACGGTTCACGGATTTGTCTGGAACCCGCACTTGTCGAGCATGGTGCGGCGTTGCTGGATGAGTGCGAGGTCGTTTCTCTCACCGCTACTCGCGCCCGGGTTACCGGCGTCAATTGTGTCCGGAAGGGTCGTGGCTTTTCCATTGAGGGGCGGATTGTGGTGCTCGCGGCCGGCGCCCTTCATACTCCAGCCATCTTGCTCAGATCGGTGTCGGCAGAGTGGCCGCGCGGCTTGGGGAACGAATCGGGATTTGTCGGGAGGTGTCTGATGCGCCATTACGTGGACCTCTACGTAATGACTTCGCGTCACCCCGAGGGCAACTGTGACAAGACACTGGCGTTCAACGACTTTTACCATATCGATGGCAAGAAGCTCGGCTCCGTTCAATCATTCGGTCAGCTTCCCCCGGCGGCCTTGCTTGCGGAAACCCTTCGCAGTGATATTCGCAACGGTCCCGTGCCATGGTTGGCAACACCGTTCTCCCTGGCAAAGCCAATCGTCACGGCTTTTCTTCGCCGTCTATCAGAGCGAGGCGTGGTTCTGGCCAGCCTGATGGAAGACCTCCCCCATGTCGAAAACCGTGTCTTCCTCGCCGATGGCAAATTGGCGATAGAATATCGGATCGGCCGGTATGACCGCGAGCGCATCAGTACCATGCGCGCCCTTCTGCGAGACGTTTTGGGTCCTCGCAAGCCGATGGTGATCAAGCAGGCTGAGAACAACGAACGCCTTGCTCATGCATGTGGTACCTGCCGCATGGGAGTGGGTGCGGGCGATAGCGTCGTGGACCCTGACTGCCGGGTGCATGCCATGGACAACCTGTACATTGTCGACGCTTCATTCTTCCCCAGCAGCGGCGGCAACAACCCGGCCTTGACGATTGCTGCAAACGCTTTGCGCGTCGCCGATCGAATCTCGAGCTAAGCTGCGGGTGGGTCCACAGGAGAGCCCCAAGACCGGTCCTCCCGGCATACATGTAGGAGAGTGAGTGATTACGAAGACGGTATCTGACACGACAGCGATCGCCTGCACTCTGTGCGGTCACGTCTCGGAGCGGCCAAGCTCTGACGAGGTGGGCAGCGTGAGGGGCAATACACAGCGTTTCCGGGATCGTCAATTCCGCATTTGGAAATGCCCAGAGTGCCTTACGCTCCATAGCCTGGATCCCGTGGTGATGAGCGACATCTACCGCGAATACCCTCCGAACAGAAGACGTCTGGACGTCTTCGCGAAGGGAACCTTGGGTAATCTGCTGAGCCGTCTCGAAGAAGCGGGGCTTGCCAAGGATGCTGCGATCTTGGACTATGGCTGCGGCAATGGCATTTTCCTCGAGTTTCTGGAACAACGCGGCTACCGGAAGGTCAGCGGTTACGACCCTTACGTAGCGGATTTTTCGTCGCTCCCTCTTGCCGATTTCGACTGTGTCGTGGCCAACGACGTCATCGAACATGTGGAGGATCCCCGGGCGATGTTGTCTGAGTGTGTTCGCCGCGTGAGGCCGGGGGGCTTGCTGTATATTGGCACGGCCGATTCGGAGCCGGTGGATATGCATGATCTGGAGCCACATCTCATGCGCCTGCACCAACCCTTCCACCGGATCATTTTTGCTGAGCAGGGCTTGCATCGACTGGCCGGCGAGACCGGGATGGATCTCGTGCGATCCTGGCGGCGGTCCTACATGGACACGCTCTTGCCTTTTTCAAACTATCGGTTCCTTGACGAGTTCAATCGCGCGCTCGACCACAATATGGATCGGGCCATGGACCCGGACGCTGCCAAAGTGTTGCTCAAACGACCGGACCTCCTGTTTTATGCGCTGTTCGGCTACTTCTTTCCGTCTGCATGCGAGCCTGCCGTGCTCCTGCGCAAGTGCGCATCAGATCGAGGACTCACGCGATGAAGATGAACAATGTCGAGAAGTTCCTGATGAATAGCCCGATCCGGGCCGCCTTTCAGCGCTGGTACGAGGCACCCCTCCTTGAGCGGTTGGGCGGGCGGACGGAGGGATTGAAGGTTTTGGAAGTAGGTTGTGGTCGGGGCGTGGGGACCGAGGAGATCCTCAATCGTTTCGGTGCCGGGGAAGTACATGCCATGGACGTCGACCCTGACATGATTCGCCGAGCACGCGCACGGCTGGTGGCGTATCCGGCCGAACGTCTGCGCTTGTCGGTGGGAGACGTCACCCGCCTGGACTCCCCGGACGCTTGCTACGATGCGGTGTTCGACTTTGCCATTCTGCATCACGTGCCGGTCTGGCAGGATGGCGTAGCGGAAATCCACAGAGTGCTGCGACCCGGCGGTCGTTTCTACTTTCAGGAAGTCACGCGCCATTTTCTGGACAAGTGGTTTGCACGAACCTGCCTCGAACATCCCGTTGAGAACCGCTTTACGGCGCAGGAGTTCGTCGGGGAATTGGAGCGCCAAGGCATCCGCGTCGGCAAGAACTGGGTGGAACGGGGTGGGGGTGACTATGTATTTGGTGTTGGCGAAGTAGCATGACGTGGCTCGGCTAGCTGGAACGTGTCTTCGCGTGCGCCTTGGGGATCTGAAGAAGCACTGGGCTTTGGTGACCGGGGCCTCCTCCGGAATTGGCCGCGAGTTTGCGTGCCAGTTGGCCGCCGCGGGCGTCAACCTGGTGCTTGTCGCGCGCCGGCTGGATCCGCTGAAGGTACTGGCGACAGAACTGCGTAAGCAGTACGACGTCGATATCCTGGATCTGCCCATGGATCTCGCGCAACCGGACGCAGCCCGAGAATTGCATGCACGCCTGCAGGCCGATGGGATCAGGATCCGCTTATTGGTGAACAACGCAGCCCTGGGCCACTGGGCGCCCTTTGAAGCAGGCAGCTGTGCAGCGTACGAGGCAATGATCGGAGTGAACGTGATGGCCGTCGTCGAGTTGTGCCACGTCTTTCTGCACGACCTTGCAGCGCATCCCGATAGTGCAATCATCAACGTATCTTCGCCAGCCGCCTATCAACCCATTCCCACAATGGCGGTTTACGCCGCAACCAAATCGTTTGTGCATAGCTTCAGCCAGGCACTGCATGGAGAGTGGGGAAAAAATGGGGTCTTGGTGCAGACATTGTTGCCCGGCCCGACAGCGACCGCCTTGCCGGGTGCGCAGGCGGGTGTGCGGCATGGGGGCGTCGGGAAACCAATGCCAGTCGGCGAGCCGGTGCGCGCTTCTTTACGGCACTTGGAAAGAGGAACGGCAGTGGTCATAACCGCCCGCGGCACCATCTGGCAACGGATCTTCGCTTTGTTGCCTGCCGAGATCGTAATCCGCCTGGTTGGCCGGATGTTTGCTCCCGGCCGATAGAGCCAGCAGCGGCGCGGATTTTTTCGCTTGGGCGGTGGCGTTCCCGTTCGGTCAGGATTGGCTGTGGATCCGATGGTGATCGTGCGGCGGGAATCTCGCGGCTCTTCCGCCGTAACCCAGGTTTCAAGTGCACAACAGTACGCCGCACCCGTGCGAGTCGCTTCGGCAAGGTTGCAGACCCCGCTGTAGCAGCGAGGCGCAGCACGAAAGCCCGATCCGCAGGGCAACTCTTGATTCAAAAATGGGGAGTCATAAAAAACAAGGGGTAGATTCGCTCTACCCCTTGTTGCGATACCGATGCTCGAGGCTGTCTCTTTACGCTGTCTTGCCGGAGGTTCCGATCTTTCTCCGATTGACCAGGAGGCCGCCGAGGAGGCCCACACCCATCAGAGCCAGCGACCCAGGCTCCGGAATAACCAGCTCGGTGGTAACCCTCTTGTCGTCATTGAGGCTGAGCGTGTATCTGCCCGGTGCGAAGGCTACGGTTTGTGCCGTGAACTGC
>JAEUOM010000237.1 GCA_016788495.1 Accumulibacter sp.
GAGGATGTTCGTGTACGCGTACATGCCCGCGGCGATGTCGGCGATCGAGCAACCGGCCTTCGACGGCTCGTCCGGCGTGCCGGTGATCGACACGAATCCCGACTCGCTCTGGATCAGCAGGTCGTAGGCCTTCTTGTCCCGGTACGGGCCATCCGCGCCGTAGCCCGAGATGTCGCAGACGACGAGCCGCGGGTGGCGACCGGCGAGCGCTTCGTACGAGAGCCCCAGCCGCGCGGCGGCGCCCGGCGCGAGGTTCTGCACCAGCACGTCGGCCTTCGCGAGCAGGCGGTCGAGGATCGCCGGCGCCTGTGCGTGCTTGACGTCGAGCGTCAGGCTCTCCTTGCTGCGGTTCGTCCAGACGAAATGCGACGCGAGGCCGCGCACGCGGCCGTCGTAGGCGCGCGCGAAGTCGCCGACGCCGGGGCGCTCGACCTTGATGACCCGGGCGCCGAGGTCGGCGAGCTGCCGCGTGCAGAACGGCGCCGCGATCGCGTGCTCGAGCGTGACGACGGTGATGCCTTCGAGGGGAAGCATCGGGATCTCCGTCAGAACGAGCGCGGCAGTCCGAGCGTGTGCTCGGCCACGTGCGACAGGATCAGGTTGGTCGAGATCGGCGCGACCTGGTAGAGGCGCGTCTCGCGGAACTTGCGCTCGACGTCGTACTCGCTGGCGAAACCGAAACCGCCGTGCGTCTGCAGGCAGACGTTGGCCGCCTGCCATGAGGCCCTGGCGGCGAGGTGCTTGGCCATGTTCGCCTGGGCGCCGCAGGGCCGCTGTGCGTCGAAGCGCGCGCAGGCCTCGTAGCGCATCAGGTTGGCCGCCTCGATGTCGATGAAGGCCTCGGCGATCGGGAACTGCACCCCCTGGTTGCTGCCGATCGGCCGTTCGAAGACGATGCGCTCGCCGGCATAGCGGGTGGCACGCTCGACGAACCAGTAGCCGTCGCCGATGCACTCGGCGGCGATCAGCGCGCGCTCGGCGTTGAGTCCGTCGAGCAGATAGCGGAAACCCTGGCCTTCCTCGCCAATCAGGTTCTCGGCCGGAACCTCGAGTCCGTCGAAGAACAGTTCGTTGGTCTCGTGATTGACCATGTTGGCGATCGGTCGCACCTCGAGCCCGTTGCCGATCGCCTGGCGCAGGTCGATGATGAAGATCGACAGCCCCTCGGCTTTCCGGCGCACCTCGGCGAGCGGCGTCGTCCGGGCGAGCAGGATCATCAGGTCGGAGTGGCGGACGCGCGAGATCCAGACCTTCTGGCCACTGACCACATAGCACCCATCCTTGCGCACGGCGGTGGTGCGCAGGCGGGTGGTGTCGCTGCCGGTCGTTGGTTCAGTCACCGCCATCGACTGGATGCGCAGTCTGCCGGCGGCGATCGCCGGCAGGTACCTTTCCTTCTGCGCCGGGCTGCCGTTGCGCAGCAGCGTGCCCATGTTGTACATCTGGCCATGCACGGCGGCGGCGTTGCCGCCGCAGCGGTTGATCTCCTCCATGATGACGCTGGCGGCGGTCAGCCCGAGGCCGGAGCCGCCGTACTCCTCGGGGATCATCGCCGCCAGCCAGCCGGCGTCGAGCAAGGCGGCGACGAAGTCGTCGGGGTAAGCGCGCTGCTCGTCGATGCGGCGAAAGTACTCGTCGGGGAACTGCCGGCATAGATCGCGGACGGCCTCGCGGATTTCCGGGTGCAGGTCGGCAGTGGTTTGCATGGCGATCCTCGTGCTGGTCGGCGGCAGTTTACACCATCTGCCGGCGGCAGCCGTCGCCCGGCGCCAGGCTCTACCGCCGGCGGCACCCGTTGCAGTAGACTGCCGGTGCCGGCACGCCGGCAACACTCCCGATTGAGGACGTACCGATGCCCATGGAAAGCAGACTCCCCGACAGTGCTCAGCGAGTGGCGGATCTCCTGCGCATGCTGGGCCATTGCCAGCCGGTGGTGCAGCTTCCGGCAAGTGGCAGGACTTCCGCCGAAGCGGCCGCGGGTCTTGGCTGCAGCGTCGCCGAGATCGCCAAGTCGATCGTCTTCCGGCGGCTGGCCGACGACACGGCGGTGATGGTCGTTGCCAGCGGCGCCCATCGGGTCGACGAGGGCAGGGTCGCTGCGCTGGTCGGTCCGCTCGGCAAGGCGGGTGCCGCTTTCGTGCGCGAACACACCGGTTACGCCATCGGCGGGGTCTGTCCGCTTGGCCACCCGCGACCGACGATCGTTCTCGTCGATCGCCTGCTGCTGGGCTTCGAGCGCATCTGGGCGGCTGCGGGGCATCCGCACTGCGTCTTCAGCCTGTCGCCGCAGGAGTTGCTGGCGATGACCGGCGCGCAGGTGGCCGACGTCGCGCAGTCGCCGGCCTGATCTGCGGCGGTCGGCGGCCGCCTTGGCCGGCGGTCGCCGTGAGCTTCCCGCCGGCGTCGCGCTTGCTTCCTGCCGCCAACGGGTTACCATCTCGGCGTTGAGCATCCCGCGCCGCCGCCCGCCAGCATCGCACACACTGCGAGCCGCCACGCGCAGGCGCGGCGCACCATTCCTTTGCGGAGAACACGAATCATGGCCGTAGCGCCCGAAACCGCCATCATGGCCCTGTACTGCGACTTCGAGAACGTCGCCCTCGGCGTTCGCGATGCGAAGTACGACAAGTTCGACATCAAGCCGGTACTCGAGCGACTGTTGCTCAAGGGCAGCATCGTCGTCAAGAAGGCCTACTGCGACTGGGAGCGGTACAAGGGTTTCAAGTCCACCATGCACGAGGCGAGCTTCGAGCTGATCGAGATTCCGCACCTGCGGCAGTCGGGCAAGAACTCGGCTGACATCCGGCTGGTCGTCGACGCTCGGGAGCTGTGTTACACCAAGTCGCACGTCGATACCTTCGTCATCATCAGCGGCGATTCGGATTTCTCGCCGCTGGTATCGAAGCTGCGCGAGAACGCCAAATACGTCATCGGCGTCGGCGTCAAGCAATCCACTTCGGACCTCCTGATTGGCAACTGCGACGAGTTCATCTTCTACGACGACCTGGTGCGCGAGATGCAGCGCTCGGCACGGCGTGACTCGCGGGAGACGCAGCCGGTGGTCAGGCGGACGCCGGAGGAGGATGCCGAGCGGCGCGCCGAGCTCGAGGCGCGGCGCAGCAAGGCGATCGAGCTGGCGGTGGCGACCTTCGATGCCCTGGTCGACGAACGCGGCGACAGCGGCAAGATCTGGGCGTCGATGCTGAAGGAGGCGATCAAGCGTCGCAAGCCGGATTTCAACGAGTCCTACTACGGCTTCCGCGCCTTTGGCAACCTGCTCGAGGAGGCGCAGGCGCGTGGTCTGCTGGCGATCGGTCGCGACGAGAAGTCGGGTACCTACGTCTTTCGCCGCAATGGCCTCGCCGCCGCCGGTGAACTCGGCTCCGAGCTGGCGCTCGACGAGGCGGGCGAGCAGCCGCCGGCGTCGGCACCCGAGCCGGTGCGAGCGGCCGACGAGCAGGCGGGTGAAGCCGCCGGGCAGCCCATCCCGCGCCGGAAGAGCGAGGGCAGGCGCAAGGCCGTCGACAAGGGTGGCAAACGGGCGGCGCGTGAGCCGAAGGAGGCCCAGGCAAGCGAAGGTGCTGCGACGAGCCTGCCGCCCGCGGCAGAAGCAGCGGGCGAATCCGCGTTGCCCGCGTCGAGCGTCGAGCGTGCGGCCAGTACAGAGCTGGTGCCAGAGCTGGTGCCAGAGCCGGTGCCGCTGCCCATGACGGCCGACGATTCGCCGACCGCGATGCCGGAGGAACGGGTGCCCGAGATCCGGCCGGCAGATGTCGGCGAGTCCACCGGGGCCAGCGTGGTCGCCGAGCCGGAAGCGGCGCCGATGGCCAGGAAGCCGGCGAGTCGGCCGCGGCGTCCACGCAAGCCCAAGGTGGTGGTCGACCCGGCCTGAGTTCGCCGGTTCCGCCGCGCCGTGGCAGTTCCGTCAACGAAAGAAGCCGCGACGAGGGTCGCGGCTTCGGTGCGTGGCAACGGGCGCCGGCGTTGTTCAGGCGGCAGCCTGGGCCGGAATCTGGCCGGCCATGCGCACGATCCGGTTCTGCGTGTCGACGTAGATCAGCAGCGGTGCGTACTTGGCGAGTTCGACCTCGTTGTATACGGCGAAGCTGGCGATGATCAGGAGGTCACCCGGAGCGGCGCGGCGCGCTGCTGACCCATTGACGGAGATCACCCCCGAGCCGCGCTCGGCGCGGATGGCGTAGGTCGTGAAGCGCTCGCCGTTGTTGACGTTCCAGATGTCGATCTGTTCATACTCGCGGATGTTGGCCGCATCGAGCAGATCCTCGTCGATGGCGCATGAGCCCTCGTAGTGAAGCTCGGCGTGCGTGGCGCTGACGCGGTGCAGCTTCGACTTCAACATGGTTCTC
>JAEUOM010000245.1 GCA_016788495.1 Accumulibacter sp.
CCGTTCATGGTATAAGGCGGACACTCAAGGAACGGCTCCATTAATAATATCTGATGCCCTTCGGTTTTTACATCATCATGGCAGCGCAGTTCTTTTCGGCGCTGGCCGACAACGCGCTGCTGATCGTTGCCATCGCGGCGCTGCGCGAGATGCAGGCGCCTGCCGCCTACGAACCACTGCTGAAAACCTTCTTTACCGTCTCCTACGTCGTCCTGGCCGCATTCGTCGGCGCGTTTGCCGACTCGATGCCGAAATGGCGCGTGATGTTCATCAGCAACGGCATCAAGATTCTCGGCTGCGCCATGATGTATTGGGACGTGCATCCCCTGCTGGCCTATGCCGTCGTCGGGCTTGGTGCCGCCGCCTACTCGCCCGCCAAGTACGGCATCCTGACCGAGTATCTGCCGCACCGCCTGCTGGTGGTCGCCAACGGCTGGATCGAGGGGCTGACGGTCGGCGCAATCATTCTCGGCGTCGTCATCGGTGGCATGCTGATCCAGCCGGAAGTGGCGCAGCGGCTGCTCGGCTGGGATCTGCCGCTGATCGATACCGGGGTCGATACCGTCAGCGAAATGGCACTGTGCTTCGTCGCCGCCTTCTATCTGCTGGCCGCCCTGTTCAATCTCCGCGTCCCCGACACCGGCGTCGATCACCGGGCGCTGCACAAGAACCCGTGGTACCTGCTGCGCGAGTTCAACCATTGCCTGATGCTCCTCTGGCGTGATCGGCTGGGCCAGGTTTCTCTGGCGGTGACGACGCTGTTCTGGGGTGCCGGCGCCACCCTCCAGTTCATCGTCATCAGTTGGGCCGAGACGGCGCTGCAGTTCGATCTCTCCAAGTCAAGCATGCTGCAGGGGGTGGTGGCGATCGGCGTGGCGCTTGGCGCAATTGGCGCAGCGCGGATGATCACCCTGCGCAAGTCGGTGCGCGTCATCCCGCTCGGCATCGCGATGGGCGGCATCGTCCTGATCATGAACTTCGTCCAGCATACCTGGCTGGCGGTGCCCCTGCTGATCCTGATCGGCGCCCTCTCGGGCTTCTTCGTCGTGCCGATGAATGCGCTGCTGCAGCACCGTGGCCACATCCTGATGGGTGCAGGCCACTCGATCGCCGTCCAGAACTTCAACGAGAACCTGTCGATCCTGGCCATGACCGGCCTCTACTTCCTGATGATCCGCGGCCAGTGGTCGATCTACCTGGTGATCACCCTTTTCGGCCTCTTCGTCAGCGGTGCCATGTGGCTCGTCAAGCGGCGACACGAAGCGAACCAGCGCCTGCGCGACGACGTCATCCATCTCGACGACGGCAAGCTGTGAGCAGCCGTTTCCCGTCCGGCTGACTGCCGGCTGCCGCCCGCAGCGCAGGCACGGCGCCCGCAGGCGAATTCTGGCGCTTGCGAAGCAGCATGTTTTCCCTATACTGTGCATGTTTATTGCACTGTGGGGCGCCTTCATGTCCAAAATCACCATCGATCGCTACGATCTCTCGCTGCTTGATGCATTGCAGCGAAAGGGAAACGCGACCAACGCGACGCTTGGCGAACAGATCCGGCTTTCGCCATCGCAGATCAGCCGCCGCATCCAGCGTCTGGAGGAAGACGGGGTCATAGCCGGTTACGTCGCCCTCCTCGCCCCTGCCGCACTCGGCCTGTCGATCACGGCTTTCGCACAGGTGAGCCTCGAGCCGACCGGCGAATCGGCCTGCGACGCGTTCGAGGAGGCCGTTGCGGCGATTCCGGAAGTGCTCGAGTGCTACTCCGTCAGCGGTGATGCCGACTACATGTTGCGCATCGTCGTTGCCGATCTGGCCGCCTTCGCCGAACTGACGATGAAGCGCCTGCTCGGCCTGCCGGGAGTGGGTCGCATCCGCACGAGCATTGCGCTGCAGACCGTCAAGCAGACGCACGCCCTGCCGCTCGACCACCTGACGCAGCCCAGCAAGCCGCGGCAGCGGGTGCGCTACGCGGAAAGCTAGGATTTCGTCGCAACGCCCTGACCCACTGCGGGATCGAGCCCGGCAGCGGCAGCCTTGGCGGCGCGCATCAGCGCACGCGCGCGGCACAAATCCTCCCAGGCTCGCGCCTTGTCGGGCAGCGTCCGCAGCAGATAGGCGGGATGGTAGCTGACGATCACCGGGATGTTCCCGCCACCCGCGGGCGAGCCGTACTCGAATGATTGCCCGCGCATGCTGGCGAGCGAGCCGACCTCGCCGAGCAGGGCATGCGCCGCCGCGCGGCCCAGCAGCACGATCAGGCGCGGCTGCAGGAGCGCAATCTGTCGCCGCAGATAGGGCGCGCAGGCGGCGATCTCGCCGGCCTCGGGGGTGCGGTTTCCGGGCGGGCGGCACTTGACGGCATTGGCAATGTACACATCGTTGCCGCGCTGCAGATCGATCGCTGCCAGCATCGCATCGAGCAGCTTGCCGGCCGGCCCGACGAAGGGCTCGCCGCGCGCATCTTCCTCGGCCCCAGGGCCTTCGCCGATGAACAGCCAGTCGGCCTTGCGGTCGCCGACACCCAGCACCGCCTGCCGGCGCGCCTGGCAGAGACTGCAGGCGCGACAGTCGGCGACGCTCTGTCGCAACTCCTCCCACCCCATGCCGGCGATCTGCCCGCTGCGCTCGCCAGCCGCCTGGCGGTTGGCGCCGGACACCGCTGCCACCCCGCCCACTGGTCGCGGCGGCAGCGGCGAGGCGTGCGCGCGCAGTCGCCAGAGCGGCGACAGCCCCATCTCGCGCAGGATCTGCGGCCGCGTCAGCGGCGGGCGAAGGCGGTCGCTGCCACTCACGCCAGAATCCTGCCCAGCTCGCGCCGCAAGACGAGCGCGTCTTCGCATCCCTCGGCCGCCGGGTAGTAGCCGCGTCGCAAGCCGATCTGGCGAAAGCCGAACTGTCGATACAGAGCCAGCGCGCTGCGGTTGGACGGCCGCACCTCGAGCAACAGGCTGCTCGCGCCCGCCTGCTGTGCGGAAGTCATCGCCCACTCCAGCAGACGGGCGCCAAAACCCATCCGCTGTCGCTTCCCGGCGACGCTGATGTTGAGCAGGTGCGCCTCATCGACGGCGATCATCAGCACGAAGTAGCCGACCAGCTCGCCGGCGACCCGGCAACCCCAGACGCTATAACCACTGGCGATCGAATCGACGAAGTTGCCGCGCGTCCACGGGTAGTGAAAGATGCCGTTCTCGATCGCGACGATCTCGTCGATTTCGTCATCGCCGAGCGGCAACATCTCGACGCGCGGCAGCAACACGGCGCTCAAGCCTTGCCCCCGGTCGCCAGGCGTTCGGCAATCGTCAGCGCCACCTTGTTGCGCACGTAGAGCGGCGCCACCGCCGCCGCATCGACCCCCTCACCACGCGCCAGTCGCGGCGCCGCCAGGCAAGCGACGGCGCCGGCATCCGGCAGGAGATCGGGCAACCAGTCGCACACCCGCTCCGAGAGCCGCTGCCGCAGCAGGGGATGGGCGGCGATCCCGTTGCCGCAGGCGAGCCAGCCCGCCGTATCGGGCAGTGGCAGTTCGTCGGGACGGCAGACCGCCGGCGGCAGGGTCTCGCCACCGGCGACGATACGGCTGTGATAGACCTCACCCATGCGCGCGTCGAGGAGGACGATCACCCGCTCGCCGCCACTGGCCAGCGCCAGCGCCTCGAGCGTACCCACCGCAATGACCGGCAAGCAATGCGCAACAGCCAGTCCCTGCGCCACACCGCAGGCGATGCGCAGGCCGGTGAAGGACCCCGGACCGGCGGCGAAGGCAATCCCGTGCACATCGCCGTAGCCGAGTCCCGCTTCCTGCAAGGCGCCGCTGAGCAGCGGCAGCAGGGTCTGCGAATGCGCCGCACCGGCGGGGCAGCTGCGACGCAGCAGATCGCCGTCGCACCACAGGGCGATGGAGCCCGACTCGGTGGAGGTCTCGATGGCCAGCAGATTCATCGCTCGTATTCTACCCGTCCTGACCGCCGGCGTCGCCTGCAGCCGCCGACCCGCCCGATGGCGGCGCCGCCGTCACGTGCCCACCCAAGAACCTGTTGCATTGCACCAAAAACAGCGCCGATTCTGGCCGGCAACTGCCTTTCCCGATACAATGGCAGGGCCTTCAAAGGACGCGCCGGTGGCGCGCCGAACCCACAAATCCACAACGGAAAGTACCGCGATGAAAGTACTGCTATTGACGCGAGAGTACCCGCCCTACGTTTACGGCGGAGCCGGTGTTCACGTCGAATATCTGTCTGGCGAGCTGGCCAAGCTGATGCATGTCGAAGTTCGCTCCTTTGGTGACCAGGACACGGTGGTCGACGGCGTGCGGGTCAAGGGCTTCCCCTTCGGCAACGGCAGCTTTGCCCACGTCGACAGGAAGCTCAGCGGCGCTCTCGATACCTTCGAGGCGAATCTGGAGACGCTCAGCGAACAGGTGGACGCCGACATCGTGCATGTGCACACGTGGTACGCCCACCTCGGAGGCATCCTGGCAAAAACCCTCTACGGTATTCCGCTGGTGCACACGGTGCATTCGCTTGAACCGTTGCGGCCGTGGAAACGCGAACAGCTCGGCTGCGGTTACGACATGTCGTCGTGGATCGAAAAGACCTCGTTGAGCATGGCCGATGCGGTGATCGCCGTCTCCGAGGGAACCAAGCAGGACATCCTCGAGCACTTCGACATCGATCCGGCCAAGATCTCGGTGATCTACAACGGCATCAACGTCGACCAGTACCACCCGACCGAGGAGACCACGGCGCTGGAAAAGTATGGCGTCGATCCCGGCAAGCCGATCGTCCTCTTCGTTGGCCGCATCACCCGCCAGAAGGGCATCGTCCATCTGGTCAACGCGATCCATTACATCAACCGCGACGCGCAGATCGTCCTCTGTGCCGGCGCCGCCGACACCAAGGAAGTACTGCACGAGATGGAGACGGCGGTCAAGCGGGTCCGGCAGGAGGGCTTCAGCAACGTCATCTGGATCCAGGAAATGGTCAGCAAGGCCGAGGCGATCGAGCTTTACTCGCACGCCACCGTCTTCTGCTGCCCGTCGATCTACGAGCCGTTCGGCATCATCAACCTCGAGGCCATGGCCTGCCGCACGGCCGTCGTCGCGAGTGCCGTCGGTGGCATCAAGGAGGTGGTCATCGACGGTGTCACCGGCTTCCTGGTGCCGCTCGAGCAGTTGCATGTCGCCCCCTTCGAGCCGGTCGATCCGGACGTCTTCTCGCGCGACTTGGCAGCGGCAATCAACAAGATCCTCGACAACCCGGAACTCGCGGATTCGATGGCTGCGGCGGGCCAGAAGCGCGCACGCGATGTCTTCAGCTGGACGAGCATCGCACAGCAGACGAAACGGCTTTACGATTCGCTGCTGAAATGATCTTCGCACCGGGCCGGCGCGCCGCCGCGACAGACCGCGAGCCGGTCGTTCCACGGCGCCGCTGCGGACCCGGTGGCCGGCGCGCCCGCGTCGGCATGGACGGACGGGCCGGCAACGCCCGTCCGGTTTTTCAGTCTTTTCCTGCCGGCAGGGCCGGTAAAGGATTCAGGAGCAGCATGATGGTTCCCGAGAACTACCCCCGCGTGATCATCGAAGCGGTCGAGCCGCAAATCCAGGGCGGCCACTTTCCCATCAAACGTGTCATCGGCGAGAAGGTCGCCGTCAGCGCGGATATCTACAAGGAGGGCCACGACAAGCTGGCGGCGGTGCTCAAGGTACGCAAGGTCGGCGACAAGAGGTGGCATGAAAGCCCGATGGTGCAAGGCGACAACGACCGTTGGTATGGCGACTTCACCGTCGGCGCCATCGGCTGCTGGGAGTACACGATCGAAGCCTACGCCGAGCGCTACCTGTCGTGGGTCGACGAGATCAGCAAGAAGAACGTCCCCGGCGCCAACCTCAACAGCGAACTCCTCGAAGGGCTGCAGATCATCAGGACCTCCGCCGCACTCGCGCCGGCCGCTGCACGAACCCGCATCAACGGCCTGCTCACGGCAATGGAGAGTGCGCTCGCCGTCGGCGAGCAGCAGGGCGCGATCGACCTCGGCATCGGCGCCGTCATGCGCAGCCTGATGGCGAGCTGTCCCGACCGCAACGAGGGCTACGAGCTGAGCCCGCCGCTGGCGATCATGGTCAATCGTCCGGTGACCCGCTTCGCCGCCTGGTACGAGTTCTTTCCCCGCTCGCAGGGCAGCATGCCCTACCGTCATGGCACGCTGCAGGACAGCATTCGCCGCCTGCGCGAGATCAAGGCGATGGGCTTCGATGTCGTCTATCTGCCGCCCATCCAT
>JAEUOM010000011.1 GCA_016788495.1 Accumulibacter sp.
GAGGTGACGGCGGTTCGCCGGCGCAACATCCGCGCCCTCGAGCCGGCAGCCGAGACGCGCTTTCGCACCGGTGATGTCGTCGTGCTGCTGGGTTCACCCGCTGCCCTGGCAGCCGCCGAGCAGCGCCTGCTGCAGGGCTGAGGCCAGGCGGCCCGTCAGCGCCCGGTGACTTGCCGCGCCGGGGGCCGGCACAAGGGACGATTCTGCGGCAGCGTCAGTATGCCGCGCAGACGATGTACTGGTTGCCGTCCACGATGGCGTTCGTGGCCGTCGCCGCGGCACCGCGCGCGGCGCCGGTGGGCACCGCCTGTACCGAGCCACCGGCGGTATTGCCGTCATCCATCGTCGTGTCGATCTGCCTGACATAGCGGCCGAGGATGCCATCCGAACAGACGAAGAACGAGCCGCGCATGCCGGCGATGAAACTTGCCAGACCACCCGCCATCTCGAGGCCGATCAGGCCGCCATCGGCATTGCGCGGCCGGTACGCCGTATTGCCCAGCGCCGTCGGACCGGTCGTCAGGTTGGCCTGCCGCACGTGCTGCCAGAAAAGCGAGCTTTCATCGGTGAGGACGCCCGTGCCATCGGCGTTGCCGGCCTGCCACGAGCCGTCGATGCGGCCGTTGTTCTGCGCACACTGGGCGGCGGCGGCCGGCGCGCAGGCAGCAGCGACCAGGTTGCCGAATGCGTCGTTCAGCTGGTTCTGGTTCTGGTCGCCGGGGAAAGCCTTGAAGCGGTCCTGGTAGGCATACACCAGGCTCGAGACGCTGCGGAAATCGCCGATCATGTTCTTCACCTTGGCGCTGTTGATCAGCTCCTGCCCCTTCAGCACCCCGCCCAGCAGGAGCCCGATGATGACGAGTACAATGGCAATCTCGACCAGGGTGAAACCCGACTGCTGCTGCTTCATGTGGTTCATTTCTTCCTCCTGTCCATGTCCTGTGCCAGAGGTTACAAGCAGTTTCCGTGCCAGCCAAATGCAGCCGATTTGGCGTTTGGAAAGCCGCAAGCTGTCGGATTTTCGACACTCCTGTCGAGAGTCGGGCGGGAAAGCCGTGCGGGCGCCCGGAGACACCGGCTCGCCTGCCGCCGCGGCCTGCCGCGCCACGGGCCACTGATCGCTGCCGGGCAGCGGCATCAGGACGACCGCACCTCGCCCACATGGCAGCCTGCGGCGCCCGCCCTGCCGCGGCGATGGCGAGCGGGCGGCAGAACGCCGGGATGCAGCGGGTGAGACTGCTGCAGCGCATGGGCACGGCATTGCGCCAGCGCCAGCGCTGGCTGCTGATCTCGCTGCTCGTTGTCCTGCACCTGGCGCTGGTCTCCGGCGCCAAGTCGATGATCGGCCTGCTCTGCTGGCTGGTCAACGTCGGCCTGTTCATCCTCTGGCAGCCGTTCATTTACGCCGAACGGAAGGTCGATCTCAGCGGCCTGGCGGTGATCGCTCTGCTGCTCGGCTGTGGTGCCATCTGGTACGGCTGGTGGCTGCTGATCGTCTGGGTGGTGATCCTGGCGGCCCTGGTCGGCGGACGCGTGATGTTCATCGATCACCGGCCGACCCGCATCTTCTACCTCGTCGGCTTTGCCTACCTGCTCGCCGCGCTGCTGTTCTGGCTGGTGCCGCAGGTCGTACCGCAGGCCCTGCTCAACGGCCCGGCGCTCGACCGCGAGTTCGCCTGGGGCATGCCGCTGTTCCTGCTGGTCATGACGCTGCTGCCGCTCTCCCGGGAAAGCGACCGCCCGGGGGGCGCGATGGTCGATCTCTTCTACAGCCTGTTCATCTTCCTCCTGATCGCCGTCCTCGTCCTCGGCAGCCTGGCGTTCATGCTCCTGCGCCAGGCCGGCTACTTCGAGGCGGTGATCAACACGCTGGTGTCGATCGCCGTCCTCCTGCTGCTGATCGGCTGGACGTGGAACACCCGTCCGGGCTACACGGGCATCGACGTCTTCTTCTCGCGCTATCTGCTCAGCATCGGCCTGCCCTTCGAGCATTGGCTGCATCGACTGACGACACTGGCCAGCGACGAGAACGAGCCGGAGAAGTTCCTCTCGCAAGCGCTCGCCGCGATGCTCGACCTGCCCTGGGTGGACGGCGGCCACTGGATCGCCGGCGGCAGACAAGGCGCCTTCGGCAACGAATCGCGCCATCGCCAGGAGTTTCCCGGGCAGCCGCTGCAGCTCACCCTGTACACCCGTCACAAGCTCAGCCCGGCACTCGTCTGGCACTTCCATCTGCTGGCGCAACTGGCCAACGAACACTACGTCGCCAAGTTGCGGGCGCGCGAGCTGCAGCAGGTGAGCTATCTGCGGGCGATCCACGAAACCGGTGCGCGCCTGACGCACGACGTCAAGAACCTGCTGCAGTCGATCGACGGCCTCTGCTACCTGGCACAGACCGTCCAGGGACAGGACGGTGAGCGACTCGAGCTGCTGCTGCAGCGCCAGTTGCCACAGATCAGCCAGCGCCTGCAGCAGACCCTGGCCAAGCTGCAGAAGCCACAGAGCGAGATCGGCGGCATGCTGCCCGCCGCAATGTGGTGGCGCATCCAGCAGCAGCGCCATGCGGGCTCGCCGATCCGCTTCGTCGCCGACGAGATCGACCCGCAGGCGATGCTGCCGACGACCCTTTTCGACAGTGTGGCCGACAACCTGCTGCAGAACGCCTTGCTCAAGAGGCAGTTGGAAACCACGCTGCAGATCCGCGTCACCCTCGCCGTCGACGCTTCGCTGCTGCGCGTCTGCGATGACGGCAGCGCCATCAGCGACACGGTTCTCGGCGATCTGCTGCAGGCACCGGTCGCCTCCGAAAGCGGTCTCGGCATCGGCCTTTACCACGCTGCGCGCCAAGCCGCCAGCAACGGCTATCGACTGGTGGTGGCGAGCAACGTACCAGGCCAGGTCTGCTTCGAGCTGCGCCGCAGCGAACCCGGCGACGAACCTGTGGCCGCTGCCGGCTAGGCCGCCGCGCGGCGGCCGACCAGGCGGTGGACGATCATGCTGCCCTTGCCCTTCACCTGGATCGTCTGCGGCTCCTGAAAGTCGAAACCCCCGCAGAGCCGCTGGTAGGTCCGCTGATCGACCTGGACGATGCCCGGAACGCCTTCGGTGGTCACGCGACTGGCGATGTTCACCGTGTCGCCCCAGAGGTCGTAGATGAACTTCTTCTTGCCGACGACACCAGCGACCACCGGTCCGGTACCGATGCCGATGCGCAGCTCGAGGTGCATCTCGTTGACGCTGAAATCGTGGTGCAGCAGCGCACACATTTCCAGCGCCATGTCGGCGAGTGACTCGGCGGGGTTGCGGCAGACATCGTTGAGCCCGGCGGCGACCATGTAGGCATCGCCGATCGTCTTGATCTTCTCCAGCTCGTACTTCTCGGCCAGTTCGTCAAACGACGAGAAGATCTTGTTGAGCATGCTGAACACCTGCTGCGGAGTCAGGCCCTCGGCGACGCGGGTGAAGTTCACGATGTCGGCGAACATGACCGAGACTTCGGCAAAACCGTCGGCGATGGTCTGGTCGCTGTCTTTCAGGCGCTTGGCGATCGGGCCCGGGAGGATGTTGAGCAGCAGCCGCTCCGAGCGATCCTGTTCGATCTGCAGCAGGCGGTGCGCTTCCAGCAGACGCTGCTGCGCCTTGTGCTTCTCGCCGTCAGCGTAGCGCAGCAACAGGTAGACGATGGTCGACACGGCGACGAAGTTGAGGGCGAAGAAGAATGCCGCCGTTCGCAGCGGAACCTTCGGCGGCTGCGCCAGCAACGAGTCGGCGAGGTAGAAGTCGAAGCCGCCGGAAAGGACAGTGAGGAAGACATAGGCGAAGAACCACGCGCCCGATTCGCGCGGGCCGATGAACAGCACGGCGCCGATCGGCGCCAGCAATGCCCAGAGGCTGATGCCGCTGGCGTCGATGAAGCTGCCGATGCTCCACTGCGCGACAAAGGGCATGAACAGGAAGAGCGCGAGCTGAACCTGGCGAAAGAGGTTGAAGTTGAGCGTCCTGAGGTAGAGGAGCAGATTGCCGACGAGCAGAAGCTGCAGGGCAAACGGCAGGTTGGACGAGAAGCGCGGCCCCAGTTGCCAGTAGATCAGCAGCCAGGCGACGGATGCAAAACAGATCAGGCCGGTGGCGAAGAAGAGCAGCGATTTCTGCAGACGAAGCTCTTCCGGGTCGTCCGGGCGCACGCCGGCAGTCCGCAGACGGGCGAGAAAGGTTCGGTAACGCGTCACCGTCGTCTCGACCCACGTCGGAACGCAGCAGCATGCTCGCCGCCGCGGGCGACAGATCCGCTTGCCGGCAGATGGCAGAGCGGGACGAAAAAGACCAGCGCGGCGCGTTCGCCCGCCGCGCCAGCACTACCCACTACGCGCCCAGGCAACCGCACCCACGGCACCACCGCGTTCTGCCGGCGCCGCCCGCCCGGCGGCGCGGCGATGGCTCACGGGAGCTTGCCAACGCCGATCATCCGGCTGACGAGAATGGCGCGCGGAACCCAG
>JAEUOM010000032.1 GCA_016788495.1 Accumulibacter sp.
TTGAGCTGGCGAAAATAGGCGTTGATGACCATCTTCATGTCCAGCCCGTAAGGGCCGCTGGGACCGGAAAACGGCGCCGTCATGCCGATCAGGATGCTCTTGTCGGTGACCCCGACCTCGCCCGCAGCAACCCCACCGACCCAGCTTAGGACAACCAAAAACAGTACTCTGACAAGCTTCATGCCGTCCTCCCCGCGTGACGCGCTGGCCGCAGCCGCGCAGCGACGACCCCGACCACGCGTGGAGGATGGCGACACAAACTGACACCGCGCTTACACGCGCCAAATCGCCTCGCCACACAGGGCGAGCACGCCGACCGCAGCGGTTGTGGCGAAAGCGACTGCCCGCCCAGCCTGCGGCGTTGCGCACTCGCTGCCGCCGACCACCGGCCAGGCACACGGCTGGCGCTGTGCGGGTACCGCATGCAGCGCGCGAGCCCGCCTTTGCCCTCGCCCATCCACCGGCGATGCCGCGTCGTGCGCTCGCTCGCGCCCTGCATCCTGGCCTGCTCCCTCCAGGATGTGTTCAGGACTGCTCAGGTCGCGGCAAAGAAGTCGCGCACGCGATCCATCCACGATTTGGCACGCGGATTGTGATGGCCAGCGTTGTCCCGACTGGAATCCTCGAGCTCCCGCAGGAGTTCCTTCTGACGCTCGGTGAGATGAACCGGCGTCTCGACGACCACGTGGCACAGCAGATCCCCGTGTGCGTTGCTGCGCACGCCCTTGATGCCCTTGCCACGCAGCCGGAACACCTTTCCCGACTGTGTCTCGGCAGGAACCCGAATCTTCGCCGCGCCGTCGAGGGTCGGGATGTCGATCTCGCCGCCAAGCGCTGCCGTGGTGAAGCTGATTGGCATCTCGCAGTGCAGGTCGTTCTGCTCGCGCTGAAAGACGGCGTGCGGCTTGAGGTGAATCTGGACGTACAGGTCTCCGGCAGGACCGCCGTTGATGCCGTGCTCACCCTCAGCCGACAAACGAATCCGGTCTCCCTCATCGACCCCGGCCGGTATCTTCACCGCCAGGGTCTTGTGCTGCTTGACCCGACCCGCCCCATGGCAGGCGCCACAGGGATCGGCGATGTAGCGGCCGGTACCATGACACTTGGGACAGGTCTGCTGAATCGAGAAGAACCCCTGCTGCAGGCGAACCTGGCCGCTCCCCTGGCACGTCGGACAGGTCTTCGGCTGCGTTCCGGCCTTGGCACCGCTGCCGTGACAGGCTTCGCAGACCTCCATGGTCGGAATGCGAATCTTGGTTTCGGTCCCAAAGGCCGCCTGCTCGAGACTGATCTCGAGGTTGTAGCGCAGGTCGGCACCGCGATAGACGTTCGAACGTCCGCCGCCACCACGCCGCCCGCCGAAGATCTCGTCGAAGATGCCGCCGAAGGCATCGGAGAAACCGCCGGCACCCGCAGCGCCCATCCCGGCCTGCGGGTCCACCCCGGCGTGGCCATACTGGTCGTAGGCCGCCCTCTTGTCGGAATCGGAGAGGATCTCGTAGGCTTCCTTCGCTTCCTTGAAGTGTTCCTCGGCCCTGGGATTGTCCGGATTGCGATCCGGATGGTACTTCATCGCCAGCTTGCGGTAGGCCTTTTTGATGTCCTCATCCGCAGCGTCACGGTTGACGCCAAGAATGTCGTAAAAGTCGCGTTTTGCCATCGGTTCGTGAGCACTTTGGGGGGGCGAAGGGAGGCGCGATTATACGCCCCCCCCTCCAGGCTACAGCCTACTTCCTGTCCTTGACTTCGGTAAACTCGGCGTCCACGACGTCGCTGTCGTCCTTTCTCGCGTCGCCGCTCGTACCCCCCGCGCCGCCCGCGCCGCCCGCGCCGCCCGCACGCTCCTGCTGTTTGGCGTACATCTTCTCGCCAAGCTTCTGGGCGGCCGTCCCGAGGGCCTCGCTCTTCGCCCTGATGGCATCGATCTCATTGCCGCGAATCGCCTCTTCGGCCTCCTTCATGGCCTTCTCGATCGTCGCCTTCTCCTCGTCGGCAAGCTCCTTCCCGTACTCGGCAAGTGACTTCTTGACGGTGTGGATCGTGGCGTCACACTGGTTGCGCGCTTCCGCCAGCTCGTGTGCCTTGCGGTCCTCTTCGGCGTGCAGCTCGGCGTCGCGCACCATGCGTTGCACTTCGTCCTCGCTGAGGCCGGAAGAGGCCTGGATCTTGATCTTGTTCTCCTTGCCGGTCGCCTTGTCCTTTGCCGAAACATGCAGGATGCCGTTGGCGTCGATATCGAAAGTGACCTCGATCTGCGGCATGCCGCGCGGTGCCGGCGGAATGTCCGACAGGTTGAACTGACCAAGGCTCTTGTTCCCTCCAGCCATTTCGCGCTCGCCTTGCAGCACGTGGATGGTGACTGCAGACTGGTTGTCGTCGGCGGTCGAGAAGACCTGCGTCGCCTTGGTCGGAATCGTCGTGTTCTTCTTGATCAGCTTGGTCATCACGCCACCCAGCGTCTCGATACCGAGCGACAACGGCGTCACATCGAGCAGCAGCACGTCCTTGACCTCACCCTGCAGGACACCGCCCTGGATCGCCGCGCCAACCGCCACCGCCTCGTCGGCGTTGACGTCGCGCCGTGGCTCGCGGCCGAAGAACTCCTTGACCTTGTCCTGAACCTTCGGCATCCGCGTCTGGCCACCGACCAGAATGACGTCGTTGATGTCGCCGATGCGGCAACCGGCGTCCTTCAGCGCAATGCGGCAGGGTTCGATCGTGCGCTCGACGAGGTCATCGACCAGCGACTCGAACTTGGCACGCGTGATCTTCTGCGTCAGGTGCTTCGGACCCGAGGCGTCAGCAGTGATGTACGGCAGGTTGATTTCGGTCTGCTGCCCGGACGACAACTCGATCTTGGCCTTTTCCGCAGCATCCTTGAGCCGTTGCAGCGCCAGCACATCGGCCTTCAGGTTGACTCCGCTCTCTTTCTTGAACTCGTCGATGATGTAGTCGATCAGCCTCTGATCGAAATCCTCGCCACCGAGGAAGGTATCGCCGTTGGTCGACAGCACTTCGAACTGGTGCTCACCTTCGACCTCGGCAATCTCGATGATCGAGATGTCGAAAGTGCCGCCGCCGAGGTCATAAACGGCGATCTTCTTGTCGCCCTGCTTCTTGTCCATACCGAAGGCCAGGGCAGCGGCCGTCGGCTCGTTGATGATCCGCTTCACTTCGAGCCCGGCGATCCGCCCGGCATCCTTGGTTGCCTGCCGCTGGCTGTCGTTGAAGTAGGCGGGAACCGTGATCACCGCCTCGCTGACTTCCTCGCCCAGATAATCCTCAGCGGTCTTCTTCATCTTGCGCAGGACCTCTGCCGATACCTGCGGCGGCGCAATCTTCCTGCCGCGCACCTCGACCCAAGCGTCGCCATTGTCGGCCTTGAGGATGCGGAACGGCATCAGCGAGATGTCCTTCTGCACCTCCTTCTCCTCGAAGCGCCGGCCGATCAGCCGCTTGATCGCGTACAGCGTATTTTTCGGATTGGTTACTGCCTGCCGCTTGGCCGGGGCCCCGCAGAGGACTTCGTCATCCTCGGCGTAGGCGACGATCGACGGTGTCGTGCGCGCCCCTTCCGAGTTTTCGATCACCTTCGGCTTGCCATTCTCCATCACGGCGACACAGGAGTTGGTCGTCCCGAGGTCGATGCCGATGATTTTTCCCATTCTTGAATCCTTTCAGTATGCTCTTGTTTCCTGAGTGCGCCGTCGCCCACAGACGAAATGCCCGAGATGCTCCTTCAGGTGGGGGTCAGCCGGCGTATTTCAAGACGCCGGCTTGGCGACAATGACCAGCGCCGGACGCAGGACGCGCTCGGCGAGTAGATAGCCCTTCTGCAGAACGGTGACGACCGTGTTCGCTTCCTGGCCGGACTCGACGACACTGATGGCCTGATGCCGGTTCGGGTCGAATTTCTCGCCGACCGGGTTGATCTCGGTCAGCGCCGACTTCTCGAACGCCGCGACCAGTTGCTTCAGCGTCAGCTCACTGCCTGCGCGCAGGCTCTCGACCGTCGCACCTTCGGTCGCCAGTGCCGCTTCGAGACTGTCCTTCACGGGCAACAGCTCGCGCGCGAAACGGTCGATCGCGAACTTTGCCGCCTTGGCGATATCCTCCTGCGCGCGCCGGCGCACGTTCTCGGTTTCTGCCTTGGCGCGCAGCCACAGATCCTGGTACTCGTCTGCCTTCTGTTGCGCCAGCCGCAGTTCCTCCTGCACGGCTGCGCCGTTGTCTTCGGCCTGCGGCTCGGCGAACGATTCTTCGCTGACCGCAGGCGACTCTGCCGCAGCGGCCGCTTCGGCAACGGGTGGTTCCTCAGGTACTGTCTCGTTGGTTTGCATGGATGGTGGTCTCCGGGAAAACGAATTGCTATCTGGGGGCGCACCGGCGGATTTCAAGTCTCGTGCCGCCGCAGTCCGATGGCAACGGGCAAGGGGCACGCATTTTTTTGCTGCAAGAGCAGCTTCTGCTGCTAGCATTCCCCCTTTGTCGGTCGTCGCCGGAATCGGGCTCCGTATGCTGCAGAACATCGGAAAGTACGAGGTCATTCGCTCCCTGGGCAAGGGGGCGACTGCCATCGTCTATCTGGCGCGCGATCCCGACCTCAACCGCCATGTCGCCATCAAGCTGATTCGCTTCGATGACGACAGCGCGGCCATGTCGAGGCGCCTGCGCAAGCTGTTCCAGACCGAGGATTCGATCGGTCGCCGGCTCAATCATCCGAACATCGTCAAAATCTTCGATGCCGTGGTCGAGCCCGACCAGGCTTACCTGGTGATGGAGTTCGTCGACGGCGTCGCGCTCGACAGGTTCTGCACGATCAACAAACTGCTGCCGATGCATCGGGTCATCGGCATCATCTTCAAGTGCTGCCTGGCCCTCGACCACGCACTCCATCAGGGTGTGGTGCACCGCGACATCAAACCGGCGAACATCCTGATTGACGCCAACGACAACCCGAAGATCACCGATTTCGGTCTCGGCCTCAATCTCCTCAAGGACATGAGCCAGGACTCGACCTTCGTCATGGGCGTCGGCTCGCCGGCCTACATGTCGCCGGAGCAGGTCAAGAACTACCCGCTCAACCACAAGACCGACCTGTACTCGCTCGGCGTCCTGCTGTTCCAGCTGCTGACGGGGCGCCTGCCCTTCCGCGCCAACAACCCGGCGACGCTGGTGTACAAGATCGTCAACATGGACGCCCCGTCGGTCTGTGCGCTGAACCCCAACCTGCCGCCGGGGCTCGATCCGATCATCCGCAAGGCGCTCGAGAAGGATCTGTACAGCCGCTATCGCAACGGCGCGGAGTTCGCCAAGGATCTGTCGGCGGTGCGCTACCAGATGCAGGAAGAGGATCAGACGCAGCAGGATCTGGCGCACTTCGACCGCTTGCGCAAGGTCGATTTCTTCGCCGAGTTCGAGGACATCGAGTTGTGGGAGGTGCTGCGCATCAGCGTCTGGCGTGAGCTCTCGGAGAAGGTGACCCTGATTCGCGAAGGCGACCACCATCGCAAGTTCGGCGTGATCGTCGACGGTTTCGTCGAGGTTTCTGCCAACGGCCGCGTGATCTGCCGGCTCGGCCCGGGCGAGGTCATCGGCGAGATGGCTTTCCTGCACCCGACGGACGACCACCGCCGGGCAACGGTGGTCACCCTGGAAGCGACCCGCTTCCTGGAGATCAACAGCTCGGCCCTCGGCCTGAGTTCGGACGAAGTGCGCGAGCGCTTCAACAAGGTGCTGCTCGTCAAGCTTCTCGAACGCCTGCGCGAGGCCAACAAGGTGCTGGCCAAACTTGGTCAGACGGCGGTTCAGGGCCGTGCGTCGGCCCATCCCGGCAGCGGCTCGCCACCGCTTGAACTGCTCTGACAGAAGAGTCCCGTAATGCCCGACCTCGCCTCGACCGCTTTCTGGATTTCCGTCCTGCAGATCATCGCCATCGACGTCCTGCTCGGTGGCGACAATGCGGTGGTCATCGCGCTCGCCTGCCGCCGGCTGCCGGAAGCGCAACGCAACAAGGGCATCTTCTGGGGGGTTTTCGGCGCCATCGCCCTGCGCGTCATCCTGATCTATTTCGCCCTGCAACTGCTCGCCGTCCCTTACCTGAAGTTCGTCGGCGGCGTGCTGTTGTTCTGGATCGGCATCAAGCTGATCCTGCCCGAGCACGAGGATGCACACGGCCACGTGCAGGGCAGCAGCACGCTGCTCGGAGCGATCAAGACGATCAT
The DNA here is from genome assembly GCA_016788495.1 of Accumulibacter sp. Taxonomy (GTDB): domain Bacteria; phylum Pseudomonadota; class Gammaproteobacteria; order Burkholderiales; family Rhodocyclaceae; genus Accumulibacter. Next base: position 6,225 of record JAEUOM010000032.1, read on the forward strand.
CGTCGCCGACGCCGTCATGAGCGTAGACAACGTCATCGCCGTCGCCGGCGCAGCACACGGATCGATCGTCCTCGTCGTCTTCGGCATCGCAGTCTCGATCCCGATCGTCGTCTGGGGCAGCAAGCTGGTGCTCGCGCTGATGGATCGGTTTCCCGTCGTGATCACCGCCGGCGGCGGCCTGCTCGGCTGGATCGGTGGCGGCATGCTGCTCACCGATCCGGCAGTACCCACGCAGTGGAGTGAGAGCCTCCCACACAGTCACTACATCGCATCCGGCGTTGGCGCCCTGCTGGTGGTCGCGCTCGGCAAGTGGCAGGCTTCGCGCCAGACCGCCCGTGCCAACGAGGTGTCGTCGGCTGCCGGCAGGTCGCAAGTCCTGCAACCAGGAGACCCGAAATGAACCCGAGATGGTTGCTTCCGGTGGATGGATCGCTGCCCGCGTTGCGGGCAGTTGATCATGTCATCGCCGAGGCGCTCGCCACGCCGCAAGAACTGGAAGTCCTGCTGCTGAACGTGCAGCACCCGCTACCGTCCGATATCAGCCGCTTCGTCAGCGCGGACGTCATCCACGATTATCATCGCGAGACGGGTGACGCCGCGCTGGCCTCTGCCCGCGCCCAACTCCACGCAGCCGGAATCGGCCATGCCGAGCACGTCCTGGTCGGTGAAGTCGCACCGACGATCGTCGATTTCGCGCGCGAACACGACTGCGGGCAGATCATCATGGGAGCTCGCGGCCTCGGAACCGTGGCCGGCCTGCTTCTCGGATCGGTGACACAACGAGTCATCCATCTCACCGACCTGCCGGTGGTCGTGATCAAGTAGCTCGGCGAGACCTTGCCGGGCTGCCGGCCTGCTCAGAGAACGTAGCGGGAAAGGTCCTCGTTGTGTGCCAGTTCGGCGAGGCGATGGTCGACATAAGCGGCATCGATCGACAGGCGCTCGCCAGCCCCCTTGCCGGCGGTGAATGAGATCTCCTCGAGCAAACGTTCCATCACCGTGTACAGGCGGCGAGCTCCGATGTTTTCAGTCCGCTCATTGACCGACCAGGCAATCTCGGCCAGGCGCCTGATGCCATCAGCAGAAAAATCGAGCGCCACCCCTTCGGTCGCCAGCAGCGCCTGATACTGCTTGGTCAGGCAAGCGTCCGTCTGCGTCAGGATGCGCTCGAAGTCGGCCACCGACAGCGATTCGAGCTCGACGCGGATGGGCAGCCGGCCCTGCAGTTCGGGGATCAGGTCAGACGGCTTGGCCAGATGAAAGGCTCCGCTGGCGATGAACAGGATGTGATCGGTGCGGATCATGCCGTACTTGGTCGACACGGTCGTCCCTTCGACCAAGGGCAACAGGTCACGCTGCACCCCCTGGCGAGAAACGTCCACGCCGTGCGTGTCGCTGCGCGACGCGATCTTGTCGATCTCGTCGAGAAAGACGATGCCATTCTGCTCGACGTTGCGCACCGCGTCGAGCTTGACTTCCTCGTCATTGACCAGCTTGGCTGCTTCCTCGTCGATCAGCAGCCGGCGCGCCTCGCAGATCCTGAGTTTGCGCGCTTTCCGCCGGCCGCCGCCGATGTTCTGGAACATGCCCTGAATCTGCGCCGTCAGTTCCTCCATACCCGGCGGGGCGAAGATTTCCGCCTGCATCGATGGCGCGGCAACATCGACTTCGACCTCCTTCTCGTCGAGTTCTCCCTCGCGCAGCTTCTTGCGGAACTTCTGGCGCGTGGCACCCTCCTCGCCTGCCTGCGCATCATTGTAGAAATTGGCGCGGGCCGGCGGCAGCAGGGCGTCGAGCAGGCGATCCTCGGCAGCGTCCTCGGCGCGCAGCCTGACGCCCTTCATCGCCTTTTCGCGACCACTCTTGACGGCAATCTCGACGAGGTCGCGAATGATCGTCTCGACGTCACGGCCGACGTAGCCGACTTCGGTGAATTTGGTTGCCTCGACCTTGATGAACGGCGCGCTGGCCAGACGTGCCAGGCGGCGAGCGATTTCCGTCTTGCCGACACCGGTCGGACCGATCATCAGGATATTCTTCGGCGTGATCTCCTGGCGCAGCGGCTCGGCCACCTGCGCTCGTCGCCAGCGGTTGCGCAGGGCGATGGCCACTGCCTTCTTCGCCTTCCCCTGACCGACGATGTGCTTGTCCAGCTCGTGAACGATTTCCTGTGGCGTCATCGACGACATGCTTACTCCAGCACCTCGATGGTGAAGTTCTGATTGGTGTAGATGCACAGCTCGCCGGCGATCTGCAACGACTTGCGGACCACTTCCGCCGCCGTGAGCGCGCTGTTCTCCACCAGCGCCCGCGCCGCCGAGTGGGCAAAAGCGCCACCCGAACCAATCGCAACGATACCGTACTCGGGCTCGAGGACGTCACCGTTGCCGGTGATGATCAGTGATGCCTCGCGGTTCGCCACCGCCAGCATCGCGTCCAGCCGGCGCAGCGCACGATCGCTCCGCCAGTCCTTTGCCAGTTCCACCGCCGAACGCAGCAGGTTGCCCTGGTGCTTGTCCAGCTTTGCCTCGAATCGTTCGAAGAGGGTGAAGGCGTCGGCAGTTCCGCCGGCAAATCCGGCAAGGATCTTGCCTTGGTGGATCCGCCGAACCTTGCGCGCGCTCGCCTTGACGACGATGTTGCCCAGCGTCACCTGCCCGTCACCGCCCATGGCAACGCTCTCGCCGCGGCGTACAGACAGGATCGTCGTGCCGTGGTACTGGTCCATATGCTGCTCCTCCGGGGGTTTCTAGTTCCGTGCGAGAACGACCTCTGCGACGGCCCTGAGGCCAACGACACGAAACAATTCGGCCACCAGGTGATTCGGGTGGCGAAAGACGATCTGCCGGCCGCTTCCCTTGATCGTCGTCAACACGTTGAGCAGGGCGCCGGCGCTGAGGAAGTCCATTCGCGTCACCCGCGAACAGTCGATCAGCACCGGATCCTTCGCCGCCGCATAGGCAAGCAGATCACCGAAGCGGGAGGACTTGACCTCGCCCATGATGACGTAGGCCTCGGCCATCAGGTCGTCGTCGGCCGCCAGCACCAGCGGACACGGCGCGGTCGCTGCCACTCGCTGTGGTTCCCAGGAAGGTGGTGAAATCTCGAAGTTCACTGCGTACTGGATGGCCAGTTCTTCGAACACCTCCAGCTGGTCATACAACTGACAGAACTCGAGCTTCAGCAACCAGCACGCCCGGTCACTCTGTTGACCGGGTACGACGAAACGGTCGAGCAGGCCGGAGACGTGGTCGCGGTTGATCAATTCGATCTCGTGGCGGCTTCTGTGTGCCTGCTGCAGCATGGCTAGAAGACGCTCGCAACCCGCGTCGTCGAGCCGGCGCACCTTGCCCAGATCGAGACGCAGGTGCCGGTTGATCGCCAGCGCCTGCCGCACCGCGGCGAAGCCCGCCTCGTTGTCGCCCGTCAGGTCACCCTTGAACAGGACGCTGCCGGCCTTGCTCAGTACCGGCGCGGCGCGGACCGCCTCCTGCCAGCCTGGCGGCGACTTCTCAAAGACCTGCGCGTACTCGATGCCGAGTGCTTCGAACGGGGCTTTCTGGCCGCCGACGCGAAACAGATCGAAGAGCATCAGCCAAAGCCGCTCGCCGGCACCGCTTCGATGCAGGCGGGTCGCGTGTTCGAGGCGCGAGCGCACGGCAGCATCCTGGCCGTTGGCGTAGAGCATTGCGGCTTCTTCCGCCTCGGCATCGATCGGGTCAAGCTCGACCTCAGGCTGAAAGTTGGGCTCCATCGCACTGAACACGAACTCGCTCAGGTCGAGGGGCTGCGCATCGCGATTCGCGACGGGCGTCGCAAACGGCAGGTCAGCCCTGTTCAAACCCACCGACGCCGCCGGCGCGTGCCGCAGCTTGTCCTCCGGTGGCCCATCGGCAACCCCGCTGCCGCGCTCGTCGCCGGAGCGCGGGGTGGCCGCAGGCCGGGCGCCCATCTTCTTCTCTGGCTGCTTCTTGAAAAACGAAAAAACCATGGCTGGCAAGAAAGCGGCTGATCCAGTGGCGATAAACCGACCTTGTAACACATCGTTCCACAGACTGCAATTTGAATCCGCAGCGATCAGCCACCGGTCGCGGCGCGTCTGCTGTGGGCAGCGCCGACCACGCATCACGCGCCTTGCCGACCGGCTGAGCACTGGCGAAACGCGCCCGAGGAGATCCCTCGACTTTGGTTCATACCCACTTCTTGCTAGAATTCGACCCTCACGCGACAGCCATCCGCTGCCTGGCCAGGAAAACCTCCCGTATGCGCCCGATCTTTCCACGGCTCTTGCCGGCGACACTGCCGGCACTGGTCCTCGTCCTGCTCTTCGCCTTCACCCTTCCAAACGCCGTCGCCAGCGAGCTGGCCGAAGCCGAGCGCCTGTTGAAACAGGGCCAGGCAGCACAGGCGCTGGCGAAGGTCGAAGCCTACGTGGCTGGCAAGCCGCGAGAACTGCAGGGACGCTTCCTCATGGGGCTGATCCTGATGGAGATGAATCGCCCCAACGACGCGATCACCGTGTTCACACAGATCAGCGACGACTACCCCGAGTTGCCCGAGCCCTACAACAACCTGGCCGTTCTCTACGCCCGGCAGCAGCAGCTCGAGCGCGCGCGCATGCTGCTGGAGATGGCGATCCGAACGCACCCGGGCTACGCGCTTGCGCGCGAGAACCTCGGCGACGTCCTCTTGCGGCAGGCCAGCCAGTCCTATGATGAAGCGCTGCGACTCGATCCGGCCAACAAGGCGATGCAGGCGAAGCAGGCCCGCCTGCGTGAGTTGAACGTCGCGCCGTCGCTGGGCACCATCCGCTGAGAGCCGCACGGCAGTCTACCCGCGGCAACGGATCGTGACCTCGGAGGACGCAACATGGACCGTCCGCTTGCCACCGCGGCAGGCGACCCGTCACGCCACGTGCTGACGACCGGCTTGAGCGTAGCGGCGGGCACGGCCGCCGGGTGCGCAGCCGATGACCGACTCTGACCCCCCCCTGCGCGCGTGCCGAGTCCGCGAATGCCCGCCCCCCTGCTCCGCCGCCTGCTCACTGCCCTCGTTGTCGCCGCGCTGATCGCTGGCGGCATCTGGTGGCTGGCCAGGCCGCAGCCAGTGACCGTCGTGCTCAGGGAGATCGACCGTGGCTTGGTCGAATCCACCATCTCGAATACCCGCGCGGGAACGGTCGAGGCCTGTCAGCGCACCCGCCTGTCGACGATCAGCGGCGGCCGGATCGAAGTCCTCGCGGTGAAGGAAGGAGACCGCGTGCGCCAAGGCCAGTTGCTGATGAAGCTTTGGAACGACGACCAGCAGGCGCAGAGCGCCTGGCTCCTCACCCAGGTCGCGACCGCCCAACGGCGCGTCGATGAGGCCTGCGTCACAGCCGCCAACGCCGAGCGTGAAGCGGCGCGGCAGACAGCGCTGCGGGCGCAGGGTTTCGTCTCCGGAGCACGCGAGGAAAGCGCGCGCAGCGAGGCGCTCGCCCGCCACGCCGGGTGCCAGGCGGCACAGGCCGACCTCAGGCAGACGGAAGCGCGGGTCAGGCTGAGCCGGGTCGAGCAGGGACGCACCGTCCTCTACGCACCTTTTGCCGGTACCATCGCCAAGATCGTCGGCGAGATCGGCGAGTACTCGACACCCTCACCTCCCGGCGTGCCGACGCCGCCGGCAATCGACCTCATCGACGACTCCTGCCTCTACATCAAGGCGCCGATGGATGAAGTGGACGCGCCGAAGATCAGCGCCGGTCAGCCGGTGCGAATCAGCCTGGACGCCCTGCCCGGGCGCTCGTTCCCGGGGACGGTGAGGCGCGTCGCGCCCTACGTTTCGGCTGTCGAGAAGCAGGCGCGCACCGTCGACATCGAGGCCACCTTCAGCGACCCGGCGGCTGCCGGCAGGCTGTTGGTCGGTTACAGCGCCGACGTCGAGGTGATTCTGGCAGTCCGCGACTCGGTCCTGCGCGTGCCGACATCGGCGCTGCTCGAAGGCAACCGGGTGCTGGTCGCACCGCCCAATGGCCCGCTCGCCGAACGCCACATCAGGACCGGCCTCGCGAACTGGGAGTTCACCGAGGTCAGCGAAGGCCTGCAGGCAGGCGAGCGAGTCGTCACCTCGCTTGAACGGGCGGGTGTCAAGGCCGGAGCGCCCTACCTTGCCGAGCGTGCATCTGCGGCCGGTGGCAAGTGAGCAATGAGTGCGCCGCTGATTGAGCTGTCGCGAATCGAAAGGGTCTTTCATCTCGGTGACAGCCAGGTACACGCCCTGCAATCGATCGACCTCTGCATCGCTGCCGGCGAGTATGTCGCGGTGATGGGGCCGTCGGGGTCGGGCAAGTCGACGCTGCTCAACCTGCTGGGCCTGCTCGACCGGCCGGACAGCGGCAGCTACCGCCTCGCCGGCCGCGACGTCACCACGCTCTCGGCCGACGAGCAGGCGCGCGTGCGCAGCGAGCGGGTTGGCTTCGTCTTCCAGAGTTTTCACCTCGTCCCACGCTTGACCGCGGCCGAGAACATCGCACTGCCGATGGTGCTCGCCGGCATCGCTCCGGCTGAACGCGGCGAACGCGTGCGGCAGGCGCTGCGCGACTATGGGCTGGAGAACCGGGCCGACCACCGACCCGACCAGCTCTCGGGCGGACAGCGCCAGCGCGTGGCGATCGCCCGCGCAACGATCATGCAACCGGCACTGGTCCTCGCCGACGAGCCCACCGGCAACCTCGACCGGACGACCGGCGAGGAGGTCATGCGCCTGCTCGAAGAGCTCAACCGTGGTGGCGTGACCCTGATCGTCGTCACCCATGACGGCGCCCTGGGCGCGCGCGCGCGCCGGCAACTGCTGATGGCGGACGGCGCCCTGCAGCAGGACCGCCCGGGTAGCGGCGGCACGCCGAGCGAAGCATGCGCGCTGCCGACCTGATCCGTTTCGCGCGCGACGCGGCAAGCGGCAGTCCGTTGCGCACCAGCCTGCTGATCCTAGCCATGGCGATTGGCGTCGCGGCCGTCGTCGTCCTGACGGCGCTCGCCGACGGTGCCCGGCGTTACGTCCTCAACCAGTTCTCGGCCATCGGCAGCAACCTGGTGATCGTTCTCCCCGGGCGCTCGCAGACCGGCGGCTTCAACCCCGGCAACGCCATCACCAGCACGCCACGCGACCTGACGATCGACGACGCACAGGCGCTGCTGCGCGCCAGCGCCGTCCACCGGGTGGCGCCACTGGCGGTCGGCACCTCGGAGATCAGCGTCGGGGGCAGACTGCGCGAGGTGATGGTCGCCGGAACCACGGCCGAATTCATCGCCGTGCGCCGCCTCAGCCTCGCCCAGGGGCGCTTCCTGCCGCCCGGAGACTGGCGCCGAGGGGCATCGGAAGCGGTCATCGGCGCGCGCATCCGAGACGAGCTGTTCGGCCGCGATGAGGCGCTCGGGCAACTCGTCCGCGTCGGCGATCGACGCTGCCGCATCGTCGGTGTCCTCGCTGCGACCGGCCAGGGACTGGGAATGAATACGGACGAACTGGTGATCGTCCCGGTCGCGCTCGCGCAGGCGATGTTCAACAGCAACACGCTGTTCCGCATTCTTGTCGAGGCGAACAGTCGCGAAGCGATCGCGCCGGCGAAGGCACAGGTCAGCGAGATCATCAGGCTGCGCCACGAAGGCGAACAGGACGTGACCGTCATCACGCAGGATGCCGTTCTCGCCACCTTCGACCGTCTCCTCGGTACGCTGACCGTCGCCGTTGCCGGCATCGCCGCGATCAGCCTCGCCGTCGCCGGCATTCTAGTAATGAACGTGATGCTCGTCTCGGTCACCCAGCGAACCGCCGAAATCGGCCTACTGAAGGCGCTCGGCGCAACACGAGCGACGATTCGCAACGCCTTCCTGACCGAGGCGGCGATGCTCTCGCTGGCCGGCGCCCTGCTCGGCTTCGCCCTGGGGCACGCCGCAGCCGCCCTGATCCGCCAGTTGTACCCGGCCTTCCCAGCACTGCCACCGGATTGGGCGGTACTCGCCGGAGTGGCTACCGCGCTCGCCACCGGCCTCGCCTTTGGCGTCCTGCCGGCGCGCCGCGCGGCGCTTCTCGATCCCGTGCAGTCGCTGGCTAGGCGCTGAAGCGGGCAAGCGGGAACGAGGCGATGATCGGCAGCCGGGACATGTTCGAGTTCGCCCTGCGCGCGCTGCGGGCGCACCGGCTGCGCAGTTTCCTGACCCTGCTCGGCATCGCCGTCGGCATCGCCGCCGTGATCCTGTTGACTTCGATTGGCGAGGGGATCCATCGCTTCGTCCTCGCCGAGTTCACCCAGTTCGGCACCAACGTGATCAGTGTCGCACCCGGCCGCATCAAGACCACCGGCCCGGCGCCGACCGGCATCCCGACCTCGGTACGGCCGCTGACGCTCGACGACGCGCGGGCGCTCGAACGCCTGCCGCATGTGACGGGAATGACCGCCACCGTCTGGGGCAACAGCGAGGTCGCCGCCAACGGCCGCCTGCGGCGAACGACGGTCAACGGTGTCAGCGCTGCGATGCTGCGAGTGTTCAGCATCGGTGTTCGCAGCGGCCAATTCCTGCCCGCCGATGAAGCGGACTCCGCCCGCGCCTTCGTCGTCCTCGGCGCACGCCTGAAGGAGGAACTGTTCGGCGCGGCAAATCCGTTGGGTGCGAAGGTGCGTATCGGCGGCATGCAGTTTCGCGTCATCGGCGTCCTCGAGGCAAAAGGGCAGATCCTCGGCATCGACCTCGACGACGCCGCCTACATTCCGACCGCGCGTGCGCTCGAACTCTACAACCGCGACGGCATCATGAAGATCGACCTGTCGTACGAGGAAGGCGTGCCGGTCACCGCCGTCAGTGCGCTGGTCACGGCAAC
>JAEUOM010000042.1 GCA_016788495.1 Accumulibacter sp.
ACCGGCATTCCGGTGTCGAAGATGATGCAGGGTGAACGCGAGAAGCTGCTGCAGATGGAGGATCGCCTGCATCAGCGCGTCGTCGGTCAGGATGAGGCGGTGCGCCTGGTGGCCAACGCCATCCGCCGTTCGCGCGCCGGCCTCGCCGATCCCAACCGGCCCTACGGCTCGTTCCTCTTCCTCGGCCCGACCGGTGTCGGCAAGACCGAACTGTGCAAGGCTCTGGCCGGCTTTCTCTTCGACTCCGACGAGCACCTGATTCGCGTCGACATGAGCGAGTTCATGGAGAAGCATTCGGTATCTCGCCTGATCGGCGCACCGCCGGGCTATGTCGGTTACGAGGAAGGTGGCTACCTGACCGAGGCCGTACGGCGCAAGCCGTATTCGGTGATCCTGCTCGACGAGGTCGAGAAGGCCCATGCCGACGTCTTCAACGTGCTGTTGCAGGTGCTCGACGACGGCCGCATGACCGACGGCCATGGCCGCACGGTCGATTTCAAGAACACGGTGGTGGTGATGACCTCCAACCTCGGCAGCCAGATGATCCAGCAGATGGCCGGTGACGACTACCAACTGATCAAGCTGGCGGTGATGGGCGAGGTGAAGAGCTACTTTCGGCCGGAGTTCATCAACCGCATCGACGAAGTGGTCGTCTTCCACGCGCTCGACGAGCAGCACATTCGCTCGATCGCGAAGATCCAGCTCGGCTATCTCGAACGGCGGCTGGCGCAGATGGAGTTGCGGCTCGAGGTTGCCGACAGTGCCTTGGCGGAGATCGCCACCGCCGGTTTCGACGCGGTCTACGGCGCGCGGCCGCTGAAGCGCGCGATCCAGTCGCAGCTCGAGGATCCGCTGGCGAAAGCGATCCTCGAAGGTCGTTTTGCTGCCGGTGACAGCATCCGTGTCGCCTGCGAGGGCGGCATCATGCACTTCGACAAGGCCTAGAGGAGTTCACATCGATGATCAGCATCGTCTACAACAGCCGGCAGTACGCGATCGTCGCCTACCCGGCGCATGAGGCATTCGCACTGGTCGACAGGGCCGGCAGTCGCAGCCTGTTCGTCCAGGGAGCGGTGGCCGGCGAGTTGCGCCGGGCGATCGAGAGCCTCCCCGACGAGCAGCGCTGCGAGGAGTCGGTCGACGCGCTGCTCGACGCCTACTGCGCCGGTGCGACGCGGCCGATCGTGCTGCACTGAGCAACCCAAGCCCGCGGATCGCGCGCAAGGTGTTCTACAAGAAACAAGCACCTGCGATTTTGTTTCTTGAGAGACGTCGGCTTGTCGCGTTTGTCGCCGGACCGACACCGGAGCCGCCCGGCGGGCGTATAATCGGCGGCAGTTTCCCGCACTGGCGGGCGTCCTTACCGGGAGCAGGCGAGATGGCGCTGTACGAATCCGACCACACCAAGTTCATGCGCGAGATGATGGCGCGGCACCCCGAGTGGGCCGAGGATCAGCGGCGGGGCAGGGCGATCTGGTGGGACAGGAAGGTCGACCTGGACGAGCAGGACGCGCAGCGGCTGTCCAGCGAGCCGCACCGCCCGTATCCCTACGACGTCAATTTCGAACAGCGCTAGTGCGGAAGTCCCACCGGCTTTCTGGTGGGTGCAGCGAACCGGTTCCGGCGAGGTGGAAGCACCAGCGGCGCCAGGAGGCCCGTGGCGGCACCCTGCGGCCGGCGCAACAGCGCGTTCACGCCGGGGTGCGCGGCCAAGCCGAGCGCCACCAGCACCGCCCACGGCGGCAGCGCGAGCTGGTCGCGCAACAGGTGTTTGCGTGCATCGACCATCTGCGTCCTCGCAAGAAGGCGCCTTGATTCCTCGGTTCGAGCGGCACCTTGCCGCTTGCCATGTGCTGGACGTAGCCGCCGCTCTGCCCGGCTGCGGCCGGGGAGGGGCCGGGGCGGGGTCGAAGAACGCGGCACGGCGGTTGGACGGATTGCCTGGGCTGACCGCCGGGCCCGCTCCCCGACCCCTGAAATCGTTGCTCGACTGGCTCGCTAGTTGTTCAGCGGCTTGATGACGCGCTTCACCGCCGGATCGTCGGGGTGTGGGTGGGTGGTGAAGCCGAGCTTGGTCATCAGACTGAACATCTTCGTATTCATCGACAGCACGTCGCCAACGATGCTGCGGTAGCCCTTGGCGCGCGCGCAGTCGATCAGCGCGCTCATCAGCTTGCGCCCGACACCGTGCCGCTGCCAGTCGTCCGCCACCGCCAGCGCGAATTCGACCGATTCACCGTCCGGGTTGGTGACATAACGCGAAACGCCGATCTGCACTTCCTTGCCATCGGCATCGGGTAGGGTCGCCACCAATGCCATTTCGCGGTCGTAGTCGATCTGCGTGAAACGCACCAGCATCGTCTGCGTCAGCTCGCGGATGGTGTCCATGAAGCGGTAGTACTTGCTCTCCTCGGACATGCCGATGACGAACTGCTGCTCGCGTTCGGCATCCTCCGGCCGGATCGGCCGGATGGTCACCGTGCGGCCGTCGGGCAGTTCCCACTCCTGGATCAGGTGCACCGGGTAGGGGTGGATCGCCATGTGCGCATAGCGGTCACCCGACGGCGCCGCGTAATCGATGACAATGCGCGCGTCGGCGGCGATGCCGCCGGTTTCGTCAACGATCAGCGGATTCAGGTCGAGTTCCTGCAGCCACGGCAGCTCGCAGATCATCTGCGAGACGTGCAGGAGGATCTCCTCGAGCGCCTCGTGGTTGACTGCCGGCATGTTGCGAAACTCGCCGAGCAGCTTTGAGGCACGCGTCGACTGGATCAGGTCGCGCGCCAGGAAGCGGTTGAGCGGCGGCAGCGCCACCGCACGGTCGCTGAACACCTCGACTTCGGTGCCGCCGGCGCCAAAGGTGATGATCGGCCCGAAAATCGGGTCGCGCGAGACACCGATCATCAGCTCGCGACCGTTCGGCCGAGCCAGGAAGGGCTCGATCGACAGACCGTTGATGCGCGCTGTCGGGTGCCGTTTCTTCACCGTCTCGATGATGTCATGATGGGCGTTGCGGGCTGCCGGTGCGTTGGTGATGTTCAGGCGTACGCCGCCGACCTCGCTCTTGTGGAGAATGTCCGGCGAGTCGATCTTCATCGCGATCGGGAAACCGATCTGTTCGGCGAGCAGCAGGGCCTCGGTCGGCGTGTGCGCGACCATCGTCTGCGCCACCGGAATCCGGAAGGCGCGCAGGATCGCCTTCGATTCCATCTCCGAGAGCAGCTTGCGGCGCTCGTGCAGTACCGCCTCGATCAGCATCTTTGCCCCTTCGGTCTCCGGGCGCGAGTGCTTCGACGAAGGAGCCGGCGTCTGCAGCAGCAGCTTCTGGTTCCAGTAGTAGGTCGAGATGTGGTAGTAGAGCTCGATCGCCGTTTCCGGCATGCGGAACGACGGAATTCCGGCTTCCTCGAGCAGGCTGCGTGCTTCGTGCACCTGTTCCTCGCCCATCCAGCAGGTGAGGATCGGCTTGGCGGTCTGCAGATCGACCTCGATCACCGCCTTGGCGACTTCCATCGGCTGTGTCATCGCTTGTGGCGAGAGCATCACCAGAACGCCGTCGACGGCGTCATCCTCGGCCACCGCCAAGGTGGCGTCGTGGTAGCGCCTCGGCGTCGCGTCGCCCTCGATGTCCACCGGGTTGCTTTGCGACCAAGTGGGCGGCATGGCCGCGTTGAGCTTCTGCATCGTGCTCACCGAGAGCTGCGCCAGCGGAATCTCCAGATCGCCGGCGCGGTCGGCTGCCATGGCGCCGGGTCCGCCGCCGTTGGTGATGATGGCCAGCCGCTTGCCCTGCGGGCGGAACTTCGACGCCAGCGCCTTGGCGGCATAGAACAGCTGGCCGATGTTCTTGACGCGGACGACGCCGGCGCGGCGCACGGCGGCCTCGAAGACGATGTCGGAGCCGGCAGCCATTCCCGAGTGTGTCTCCACTGCCGCCAGACCGCCGGCGTGGCGGCCAGCCTTGAGCAGGACGATCGGCTTGATGCGCGCAGCCGAGCGCAGCGCGCTCATGAAACGGCGGGCATCGCGGATCCCCTCGACGTAGAGGAGGATGTAGTGCGTGCGGTTGTCGTAGATCAGGTAATCGAGAATTTCGCCGAAATCGACGTCTGCCGTGCCGCCGAGCGAGATGACGCTGGAGAAGCCGATGCGGTTGCTCGTCGCCCAGTCGAGAACCGCCGAGCAGATCGCGCCGGATTGCGAAACCAGCGCCAGATGGCCGGTGTTGGCGTGAATACGGGCAAAGGTGGCGTTGAGACCGAGACTCGGACGAATGATCCCGAGGCAGTTCGGGCCGAGCAGGCGAACACCGTAGCTGCGCGCGATTTCCATCATCTTGCGCTCGAGCGCGGCACCCGAGTGGCCCGCCTCGGCAAAGCCGGAGGTGATGACGATCGCGTTCCTGACGCCGCTGCGGCCGCACTGTTCAATGACCGCCGGGACCGTTTGCGGGCGGGTAACGACAACCGCCATTTCGACACGGGCACTGATCTCTTCGATCGACTTGTAGGCCTGCACGCCCTGAATGCTCTCGTGCGCCGGATTGATCGGGTAGAGCCGGCCGCGATAACCCGAATCGAGGATGTTCCTGAAAAGCACGTTGCCGACTGAATTCTCCCGGTCGGAGGCGCCGATGACGGCGACGGATTTCGGCTCAAACAGAGTCGTGAGGTAGTGGTGTTCTAGCATGATCGAGAATCGCCCACCGTTCGGGAGGCGTCACTGGGGTGAATGGTGCACCGCACCAATGTACCACAGTCGCCTGCCGAAGTCTGTAGGGAACCGACTCCAATCGACCGCCGCTGAGACATTGTGCACACTGCTGCCCGGTTCCTGCCGCCCCGTCGGCGAGCGCCGCAAGCGACCGTCGCAATGGTGACGCGGGGCGATCCGCCTGCAGTCTTGACGCGCTGGGTCATTCGACGACCATGCTGTCGATCTGCAGGGCGGAGTGCAGCGTGCGGTACATCGGGCACCTGTTGGCGATCGCCAGCAGTGCGTCGCGCTGGTCTGCGCTCAGATCGCCTTCGAGCCAGATGCGGCGAACGACGTGGTCACCCCTGCCGCCACCCGCGACAGCGATGCGGTCGTGCTGCAGTTCGACACTCACCCGTGTCAGCGGCATCAGCTTGCGCTGGGCGTACATGCGCAGCGTGATCGAGGTGCAGGCGCCGAGGCTGGCGAGCAGCAGGTCGAACGGCGCCGGACCGGCGTCCTCGCCACCCAGGGCGGGGGGCTCGTCGGCGAGCAGCAGGTGCTTGCCGATCTCGATCGACTGCTGGTAAGGTCCGCGTCCGCTTTCGCTGACGACGACCCGATGATTCTGTCTGTCCTCTGCCATTCTGCTTCTCCGACGCGACTGGTCGGATGATAATCGAAAGGAGCCTGATGCTCACAGTTTCTTCCGCAGAATCCCGGCCCTCGGTCTGGGTGGAGCGCTTTGCGCCGCTGCTGCCGGCGGCAGGCGAGGTGCTCGATCTTGCCTGTGGTGGCGGTCGCCACGCGCGCCTGCTCGCGGCGCTCGGGCTGCGGGTGGAGGCGGTCGATCGTGACGAGCGGGCGCTGGCGTCGTTGCGCGGGGTGGCGGGCGTGTCGCCTTGCCAAGCCGACCTCGAGAGCGGTGGCTGGCCCTATCCTGGCCGCCTGTTCGCGGGCATCGTCGTCACCAATTACCTCTTTCGCCCCGGCGTCGAACAGTTGCTGGCGTCGCTGGCCGACCCGGGCGTGCTCATCTGCGAGACCTTCATGGTCGGCAATGAGCGCTTTGGTCGGCCGGCCAGTCCGCAGTACCTGTTGCAGTCGCAGGAGATGCTCGCTTGGGCGAGACGGCCCGGCTGGCGGGTGGTGGCTTTCGAGGAGGGACTGGTCGACAGTCCGCGACCGGCCATGGTGCAGCGCCTCTGTGCGGTGCGTGGCGCCCTCGTCGCGCGGCTCTGACTAGGCGGCGCAGATGCGGCTGGCCAGTGCGTCGATTCCGCTGGTGCTCAGATCGGCGGTCGTCAGGGTCGACGGCGTGGCGAAGCCGGAGTAGTTCTGTTTCTGCGAACGGCCGTAGAGCGGGTCATAGTGCAGCTGCAGCAGCTCCCGTACCAGTTCGCGCCAGCAGGCGTTGCGCGTGTACTCAGCCCAGCGCAGGATGGTCTCGCTGCCCTGCAGATTGCGCAGGGCGTGCAGGCGGGTGAGCAACCAGTCCGGGTCGCTCAGGAAATAGTCGTAATCGCGCAGCAGGAAGTCGACGCGCGAGTCGATCGACGCCTCGATGGTGAGGCATGCACCGGCGCGCATGGTTTCGATCAGTGCTTCGGGCACCTGCAGCGAGCCGATCTTGCGGCTTTCCGCTTCGACGAACACCCGTCGCTTCGGGTCGACTGCCGCCAGCGAGATCAGCAGTCGGGATTCGAACATCTTCTGTGACGGCTGCCGGCAGTTGGGCAGGACGCCGAGCACCGAACCCTTGTGGCAGGCCAGTTCCTCGAGATCCAGGATCTGTTCGCCGCGCGCAGCGATGGCCTGCAGGATGCGGCTCTTGCCGCTGCCGGTGGCGCCGCAGATCACGGTCAGCGACAGCCGTCGGGGAATCTCGGCGAGGCTGGCGATGACCAGCCGGCGATAGGTCTTGTAGCCGCCTTCGAGCTGTTGCGCATCCCAGCCGACGCGTCGCAGGATGTGCGTCAGCGAGCCGCTGCGCTGACCGCCGCGCCAGCAGACGACGAGCGGGCGCCAGCTCCGGTCGCGCTGACAGAAGCGTGTGCGCAGATGGTCGGCGATGTTCTCGGCGACGTAGGCGGCACCGATCCTGCGGGCGTCGAAGGGCGACACCCGTTTGTAAAGCGTGCCGACTTCGCTGCGCTGTTCATCGTCGAGAACCGGGCAGTTCACCGATCCGGGAATGTGGTCCTCGGCGAACTCGGCCGGGGAGCGAACATCGATGATCTCGTCGAAGGCGGACAGTTCGGCCAAGTCGCCGATCGTCGCAACGTCATGTTTCATGCGGCCAGCTTCTCCGGCTTGCGGGTCGCTATTTTAGCAGTGGCGCCAGTCCCCGCCAGACATTGTCGAGCAGCAGCGGCTGCGCTTCTGCGCTTGGGTGCAGGTTGTCGGCCTGGAACAGCTGCGGCTGCGTCGCCACGCCATCGAGCAGAAAGTCCACCAGCGCCGTCTTGCGGGCCTTTGCCACTTCGCCGAAGGTGGCGTGGAACTGGGCTGCATAGGATCCGTAGTTCGGCGGGATGCGCTGGCCGACGAGGAGCACCCGCGCGTTCTTCTTCTGC